>NZ_JBOZWO010000070.1:0-13385 GCF_050864975.1 Paenibacillus sp. GXUN7292
GAGGACTTGACCAATGAGTACTCACGCGCTAAAGCTAAATGCATTTCCTGTGCTTAGTTTTAAGATATTTGGCTTTTTTAAAATTCTAAAGGGAAAAACTACCGTTAGTTTGGCGCATTTCGCTAAAGAAAGGGTATTTCAACAAAACTAGATGCATGAAATACAGTTAGAATTCTTTTTTGGGTAGAAAAGGAGAATCTAGATACACAAAATGCACTTAGCTCACAAAAGTTACCCTTTTCCCTTGTAATCATTTTCGATTACATTGCAAAAAAATCTCCACTTATCCTTTTTGGGATAGTGGAGATTTTGCTTAGTGAAGCAAATTGCGAATTTGCTTCACGTTTTCCTTTACTTTTTTCAAGCTTAAATAATCAATCTTTTCATGATAAGCCTGATCTTGCTCACGCTGCTCCGAGAGTGATAATGCTTCGTAGCTCGCCGGGCTGCCAGCTGTTTCATCGCGATAGTCCTCTTGCGCGCTGCTTTCCAGCTCTGCTGTCATTTGTTCTGCTTGGGCAAGTCGGCTTTCGGAGACGGCCTCGCCTCTCGCTGCCTTACCTGCTTCACCGTCTAGCAGCTGTTTAATTCGTTCCAGTTGATCAGCAACGCTTCCGCTTTCTTGCATATGATCTACAATCTGAATGGATGCATCCAGCAGCTGATGAATACGCTCATGATCGTGCACGATAATCTCACCTTGCCTTTCATCTTTGTGAAACTGTTCTCCATTTCTTCATCAATTAATTGACAGTTTCATCTAAGGTTTCAATTATTGTGCTTCACATTTCCAAATGTATGCAAACGATACATATGCTTAAAACTGCTCTTGTTTCTCTTTCCAATTTATACCTCTAATTAACACTTCTAATTTACACTTCCAATTTACAAATCTAATTTACACTTCTATTTCTCACTTCCTGCTTCCTATCGCCAACTCAGCAGCAAGAGCAGCTTGGCAATAACAAAAAATAACCAATTGCCGGCAGCGTCCCACATGCTTGTACTGGAATCTGATGCTGCTGAAGAATGTTCCGTTACTTCTTCTTTTACTATCGGTATTTCTTTATCCGCTAGAAATTTCAGTTCGCTTCCAGCAGCTGACGCTTTTAACGACGGCGAGCATAATGGATTTGTCCACTGCCCGTCACTTTCAGTAAGAAAGAAAAGATACTCCTCACCAACCACGCTGGGTCCCCAAATTGCTCCCCACGTACTATCCTCATCAATGACTAAATACGCCTCTTCTACACCTTTATAGCTTTTCGATACTTTTAGCTTTAGCTCATTGTTTTGAGTACCCGGTGTCAGTTCCTCCACCTTGCCAATAACAATCCCATCATACCACTCATAAGACTCCTCGATTGTTAGCTTCTTAACACAGCTTAACGCCTGTACGTGCTGTGGAATAAGAAACATAACAAGAAGCGCGGCTGCCAGCAATAGCTTCTTCACACGATCACCATCCTCTGCCAACATAGACGGTAATCGCTGGATAAAAGTTACAATACATGTTCAGGACTCACTTCCGTTTTTGCGCCTCATTCATCAGGCTCAGTAATAATCATTAAGCCTTCTACATGCTTGCGGTTCATCAGCTTGCGCTTTTTGCGGTTTTCCTTTGTTTCGAACACAATATCCATATCATAGTTGTCCGGATAGAGCTCCTCATGAGAAATATGCAGACTAAGCCGCTTATGATTAATAAACATCTTTTGCTCTTGCACAAGCACCCCGACATTGCCGCGATTGTCTGGAAGCTGAAATACAGTTCCCGTTCTTTTTAAAAAGGAAACGAGCACGCGATCACCTATCGCAAGCGGCTTAGCAACAGGCGCTGCAGCAGCATGATCTGGATCTGCCTGCGGCTCAACTCTTTCACTCATGACAACGTCCGCTTCTCTTCCTTCCCCCTCCACTCTCTCTGGCGCTGTTCTCTTAATCTCCGCCTCTGCCTCTATTTTTCCCTCCGCTTCTGCGTCATCCTCTACGCTTAGCGATACTAACGCTTCATCTAGTGCATATTGAAATGTTTTGCCTTCAGTATTTTCACGGCGGTTTGTAATTTCCTGCGAACGCTCAATGATAGCCTGCGAAATACCTAGTTTTTTGGCTATAAGAAAAGCGTAGCTTTGCCCTGCTTCCCCTATTTTCAATCGATACAGCGGCTGCAGCGTGTCGGTATTGAATTCCATTCGTGCATTTTCGAATCCAGGCGCAACAGCTGCAAAATGCTTGATTTCGTTAAAATGGGTCGTTGCTACAACCGTCGTTTTGCGCCGCTGCAGCTCCTCTAATATAGCAATCGATAATCCGATTCCTTCACCCGGATCAGTGCCGGATGCCATTTCATCAATGAGCACCAAGGTTGCTTCATCCGCAAAGGATAGCAGATCGATTAAAAACTGAATATGGGCCGAGAACGTGCTAAGCGATTGCTCCAAGCTTTGCCCGTCACCAATATCTACTGCGACATGACGAAATACAGAAAATACACTGCCTTCCTTAACAGGCACGAGCAAGCCGGATTGAACCATTAATGTCAGCAAGCCGATCGTTTTAAGCGCCACTGTTTTTCCACCGGTATTCGGTCCGGTAATGATAAGCGATTGATAGCCTGAACCGATAGCAAAATGCAGCGGAACCATTTCTTTTCCCAGTAAAGGATGTGTAGCGGCAGAAATATTCATCACGCCTCGATCGTTCAGTTCAACGTTGCAACCACCGATCATTTTGGCATATTTCGCTTTGGCGAACAAAAAGTCATAGATGCCAATCGTCTCTATATTAAGCTTAATTTCATGCTGTGCTTCCTCCACCAAGCCAGTCAACTCGCTAAGTACCTTCGCTTCCTCTCTCGCTTCTTCCATACGAAGGAGATTCCATTCTGTTTGCAAATGAGCGATTTCAGCCGGCTCAATATAGACGGTTTGACCGCTGGACGATTCGTCCAAAATACTGCCATTAATGCGCTTGCGATGCTCTTTTTTAACAGGAATGACATAACGGCTGCCGCGCATGCTTACTAAATTTTCTTGCAAATAATCAGCATTGCGATTCAATATAGCATGGATTCTCGATTTGATGCGCTCCTCTACAGTGATCAGCTTTTTGCGTATTTTTGCGAGTTCCTTGCTTGCTTGGTCAGTTATCCGGTTGTTGCGCAAGCATCGCTCTATTTCAGACTTCAGATGATCCAGCTCGTGGAGAGAAAGAGCAAATTGGCTAATTTTCGGCGCGATATCGCTTTTTGCCGCCATATACCTTTTCAACTGCGCGCTGCTGTGCAGAAATAAATGGATGTTTGAAAAATCCTGCTCGCTGAACAGATAGCCCGTTCCGAGCAAATTAACAACGAAATCAATGCCGCTAAGGGAAGGTATAGGAGCATGGCCTCCGTTTTGCAAAATTTTAAGCGCCTCTGCCGTATCATTCAAGGCGATGCGCAGCATTTTTATTTGCGCTATCGGCTCCATTTGCTCTGCATGCTGTTTGCCCAAATAAGACATCGCTTGATTTCGGACAAGCTCCTTTACTTTATTAAATTCCAATTGCTCTAATGTTTTGCTATTCATTCGTAACAGCTCCTTTTTCTTTGAAAAATAAAAAGGCAAAGAAAGACGAATGATCGTCCTTCTTTGCCTTGAAGAAGACAGCTTGCTCGCGCCCGTATACCTATAAAAGAGCACAAAAAAACGTGCTGATACACAGCACGGATTTCGTCATAAGCAAGCTGCCCCTATTAAACTTGCGACCAGGGCAAAAATGATTTGAATATCCGTATTCTTAACTAATTGCGATTAGCAGCCTATACATGCCTGTTCAGGCATAACTAAACAAACGTCCGCTGGACGTTAAATTCCGTTCAATCTGCTGTTCGCTATTCAATTGATTAGTTAAGAATAACCGCCGACATCAAAATCTCTCCCTAAATGGTATTGCTTATATCTTATGTGAAAGATGCTACGAAGTCAAACTCAATTTTGAACATACTGAAAACAGCCGCTCCTTCGCAGGGAGCGGCTGTAGACATAGAACTATCAATTGTCTTACTTCAGCGCTTCAAGACCCAGCAAGCCAAGATCCGAAATATCGATCTGACCGTCTCCGTTGAAATCCATATAACGGTTGCTGTCATCGACT
Organism: Paenibacillus sp. GXUN7292; assembly: GCF_050864975.1. Lineage (NCBI taxonomy): Bacteria > Bacillati > Bacillota > Bacilli > Caryophanales > Paenibacillaceae > Paenibacillus > Paenibacillus sp. GXUN7292. Next base: position 4,144 of record NZ_JBOZWO010000070.1, read on the forward strand.
TTAGCGCCAATATAGCCTGCAAGCATCGCCAGATCTTCGATATCTATCTTGCCATCCCAATTAATATCTTTATCGTTAGGCGTTCCAACGCGAACGATCAAGCTGCTATCCGTACCTTGACGGTGAGTTACGCCTGTCATATCCCCGTCAATTCGAATGGTTTCGGAGGTGCTCAGCACGGTCAGTCTTGCATTAACGTCATTCTTTTTGGCAACAAGTTCAAGTCGTGCTGCAGCTATATTTCCATCGAAGCTTTTATTTTTCAATTGCGTGCCTACAATGGTAATCTCGCTGTCCTGCGCCGTCCAGGTGAGAAAGCCTTCTGCATTCCACTGGTCTGATCCCGTAATGCTTTTTATTTCCCATAATGCCGGATCAATATTGAGCTTGGCCTTAAAGCCGTACAGCTTATTTGCTTGATCAAGCTCGAGATTAACTGTAATTGTATCGTTCACTTTCGCCGAGGCAGGTCCCGTTAATTTCAATTTTCCTGCATGCTCATATTGCACATCCGATACCGCGATCATTTGCAGGCTGCCCATATCGGTGGCATCAGCAAAGTAAATATTTTCATTGCCGTTTGCATCCTCGGCAAGCGTCATAAATTTAACTTCCATACTATCTTTGAACAGCCGTACGAAATCCATATTTTTCGGGTTAATAACGGTAATGCGATCCGCAAGATCCATATACAGCAAGCCGTCCTTGCCCCAGTAAGAATGATATGGACGCCACATGCCATAGCTGCTGCTTACATCCGGGTATATCGTTTTATAGTCAATAACCTCATAATTTACCGGGTCCAGCTTGAATAATGTTCCGCTTACACCGCCCCAGATGTTTCCATCCGGTCCTACTGTAAGTCCGCTGATCATAGCCGGATTGCTAAGTCCTGGAATATTTAGCGAGAATTCCGTTACCTTACGCTTGTTGGCTACATCCCAGACGAACATTTTTGCTGATTTTTCTGAAGCAGTAATGCCCAGCCCTCCATGTATTGTCGTTGAGCCGTAAATGTAGCCGTCCTTATAGGCAAGGCCGACGATACTTTGGTTTTGGACGATGTTACGAAAAACCTCATGCTTGCCTGTGGCTGGATCAAAAATCGTAAGAGCGCCGCCAAGCTCTCCATAGCCCGGAATGGTACCGATTATAATTTTATCATCCATCACTTTCATTACATATGGCCGATCCTGCTCTTCTCCGATTGTAAACACTTCTGTAGCGACAGGCGTACTGAGTGTGGAATCGATTTTGTATACATGGCCGCCTGGATATATGCCTAAATACATATCCTTGCCATACGCGATCATGCCCTCAGCCTGCTCCATCACCAAATTTTTTCTTTGTCCCGTGCGCGGATTATATACCGCCCCTAAACCTGCCGGATAAGCTGACATGTACAGATTGCCGTCCGGGCCAACTTCAATATTGTGAATCGGATTTGGCGCCCCTTCCAGCACCGACAGCTTGTTATATACCGTTTTGGCATCCACATTGAAAACAGCAATATCTCCGTTTGCTTTCATGGAAACAAGCGACATGCCCGGGTATCCTTCAAGATCATCAAACTGTACCCATGCCGCGCCTCTCAATGATGTCCCATACTTGATAAGCGGGGTAGCTTTGAAGGTCGTAAGATCAAGCTCCGTCAAATGTCCGTTAGCGGGCAAATATAATTTGTTATCACGGGTAACCAGTTGTGCAAAGCTGAATACCCCGGATCCTGTTCCGCCATTTTCCGTGCTTTTGCCAAGCTTATGCTCCAGCCATTGCTTATTTTTCAAATCATAGAACAGCAAGGTAAGTATATCTCCGCCCTGAAACTTAACAAGCAAATAATCGTTTACAACAGCCATATCATAAGCAAACGGCACCTGTGCAGCCGTCACGCCCAGAAGTTCCGGCACTTTCGCTCCGATGCTTTCCTTCGTGCCTTTTGTAGCATCCGTTACGCCTAGCTTGATAACATCCCCAACTGTACCGATCCCTGCATAAATATAGCCGTCATGATACGCTATCGAGCGAACGTATTCCTGGCCTGCAACCATCGTTCCATAATCAGTAAACTTTTTAGCAACCGGATCATATTTGAACACCTTGCCAGATTGAAACGTGCCGCCATATACATTTCCCTTGTCATCGGTCGTCAAGCTCCAAATCGACTTTTCTGAAGAAATAGGCTCGCCGATTTCCTCCAGCTGATGCGTCTTGGGCGAGTAGCTCCATAAAATACCTTTTGTTTGCCCAGAGGTTCTAATTCCGCCTATATATACCGTACCGTCCGGTGCGATCGCATGCGCCCAAGCCTGCTGCACGCCTTTCATAGGCAAGCTGTAAAGCAATGTATCCGTCTTGATATCTACAACCTGAAATAATGCAAGCTCCGCATTGACGGTTGTATAATAAACAGGCCTTCCCTCTTCTTCACCTACGACAGCGCCGGAAATTCCTGCCTTCGTAATTGGCGTATCGATCTTGACCGGCTCGCCAAATACTCTTCCCATGAATTTCGTATCATTATCTTGGCTCGCATTCGCCGCTGCAGGAGCGGCAGTAAATCCGAGCGAAGCGATTAAGCTGCAAATAATAGCCAACAGCATACCTTTTTTTCGAATATTGCGCATGGTAAGCCTCCTATTTTAAATGATGTTAAAGCAATTCCGCTTAGCCAAGCGCTAGTTAGCAGCTACAGCCTGTGCGATTAGAGCGACATCAGCAATATCAATTTTGCCATCGCCATTCAAATCATAATATTGGGTTACACTATCCAGCTGCGCATCGACTTGTTTAGCTACCAGCAGCAAATCTAGCAGGTTAACAACGCCGTCATGATTCACATCTTCCACATGCTTCATAATGATCGTACGCACTCTCAAGTCGGCCGGGTACGTCTGGCTCTCCAGCTTGCCTGCCTTGTAGGTTTTAAGAATTGAGCCGGCTTTTAAGGAAAGAACCGTATTGCCTGCATCACCTTTTACTCTAAAAGTAACATTTACTATGCCCACGTCTCCGCTTACAACGCCGTTGCTGTTTTTAGCGGCCTGGATGGATAGAACACCATTATTCACAGCAGAGGTTACAGTCGTATTTTCATTTGTGCCAAAATCAGAATGTACAACCGCTTCAACAAATTCCAGCATATTAGCATCAAATGCCAGATTGAGATCGGCTCCTGTCAGCGAGTCAGCTTTTTTAGCGCCTAATTGGACCGTAAATGTTTTATTTTTTACCGCGAATTCTGGCGCTGCAATATCCAGCCCCATCAAATCACGTTCATAGGTCAATAAAAAGTCGTCATAATACGCAACTGATTTATTGAATTTGTTTGATAAAGCAAACGCCTTGGCATATTTCGCACCTTCAGGAGCAAGCCCCTTTACTTCAGCCTTATACCATTCTCCGAGCGGGGTTTTGTAATGCTGCAAAACATCCGAGCCAACCTGGGCATTTTTGTCATCAAAGAAGCGCAGCAGCAAGGTAGCCCCAGTAGTAACAGCATCCTCGATATACATCTGGGCAGAAAGCGTATATTCCACCCCTGGCTTAACCGTTATTGGCAGGCTTTCCAGCACGACATCTCTGTCATCTACCAGATCCGTTATTTTCAAGCTGTACTTGCCTGACTTTGTTTTTTGTGTTGAACGCTCGTATTTAGCCGTATCAGTCGGAGCACTCCACGCTCTCCAGCTTTGAACCGTTCCGTCATCATTCAAGTTTCTTTCGAAGCCCGCGTTCGGGATCGGAATGCTGATAATTTCCTTCAGACCGTCAGATGATATCACCTTTTCTGTCAAGTCCTCAGGCGCTTCTACAGACGACTCGGATTTATAGATTAGCGTAAAATCATCGAAATACGTATCGCCTACCCAAGCCGCTGTTACAGAAGCTGATATCGTTACATATTTAGTGCCGGCAGGCGCCTGCAGCTCCAAGCTGAGCGGGACAAACTGTCCGTATTTATCGGTCGTTGTATAATCCGCTCTATTTTTTTCCGCCCCTTTAACCTCAATCCCATTTTCATCATAGAAATTCATAAAAATCGAACCGCCCCTGGAGCCTCCGGTAGAAATGGTAGGATTGTTAGGCGATATTTGTGTCATCACTTTGTAAAACTTGCCTGCAATCGCTTCATATTTATCGCTTGTTATAAGAATATTTTCCGATGTCGAGTAATCTCGCAAATGCAAGCTGTAACTGCCCGATTTCTTTTGTTCAATGCTTACACTGTGCGATACATTTGATGATGGCGTATAAGCGACATTCCAGCCCGGAATTTTGTTATCCCCGCCAACTGTTGATTCAAAGCCAGGATTAACAAGCGCAACTGTACCATAATCCGGCGTCGGCGTTGGCGACGGAGTCGGTGATGGCGTTGGAGGAGCTGGCGTGTCAAACGTAATTTTGAAATCATCAAAGTACGTATTGCCGTTCCAGCCCGATGATATCAACACCGCGACTACAACATATTTGGCATTGCTTGGCGCGACCTTGCTTGGAGTAACGATTTCCTGGAAGTTTCCTTGATTTCTCCAATCATTAAAATCATTTACCGTTTGGGTAACGCGATTATTATTTTCATCGAAAAACCGCAGCTCAATCGATCCGCCTACTGAACCGTTCTTGTAATTTTCCGGTTGATTCGGATTGATCCATGCGCTTAGTGCATAATTTTTTCCTGGGATGACCGGATATTTCTCGCTTAAAAGCATAACGGTGTGCGTTGTTGAATTATCGAACAAATTCAAGCTTCTGGTGCCGTTTCTAGCAACTGCATTACTAATGCTATGGCTGACAGTGCCATCAACGCGCGTATAGCTTGGCGTCCAGCCGGGTATATTTCCATCCTCGTCGGGATTATCCTCAAAGCCAGGGTTAATCATGACGATTTCACCCGATACCGGTTCCGGTGCTGGTAGGGTTGGCGTTGGGGTCGGAGTCGGTGTTGGCGTTGGCGTTGCCGGCGTTTCCACACTAATTTTAAAATCATCGAAGTACGTATTGCCATTCCAGCCCGTTGATATCAACACAGCTACTACAACGTATTTTGCATTGCTTGGCGCGACCTTGCTTGGAGTAACGATTTCCTGGAAGTTTCCTTGGTTTCTCCAATCATTAAAATCATTTACCGTTTGGGTAACGCGATTATTATTTTCATCGAAAAACCGCAGCTCAATCGATCCGCCTACTGAACCATCCTTATAATTTTCCGGTTTATTCGGATTGATCCATGCGCTAAGCGTATAGCTGTTTCCAGGTATGACCTCATATTTGTCACTTAAAAGCATAACGGTATGCGTCGTTGAATTATCAAACAAATTCAAGCTTCTGGTGCCGTTTCTAGCAACTGCATTGCTAATGCTATGGCTGACAGTGCCATCGACGCGCGTATAGCTCGGCGTCCAGCCAGGTATATTTCCGTCCTCGTCAAGCTCATCCTCGAAGCCAGGGTTGATCATGACGATCCCCGCCTGTTCACCCGCATCATCCGCCGCATGAATAAATGAAGCTGGCATGCCAGCAAATATAGTAGAAATCAATAATGCCAGAGCAACGAAAATGGATATCCTTCTTCGCATCATTCTCAATATACTCACTCCTTATTGTTGTTCGATCAAGCGCAGTAAAATAACCGCAACATCTGCACGTTTAGCGCTCGCTTTTGGCTGTAGAAGATTATTGCCAACACCTTTCAGAAGGCCGTTTTCCTTCGCCTTATAAACAGCTTCCTTCGCCCAATCGCTGATTGACGCATCGTCCGCAAATTTATTCGTTCCAGTGCCATCTGCTTTTAATAATCCTGCGTTGACAAGCATTACTGCCATCGCTTCACGAGTGAGCTTGCCACCCGGATTAAAGTTGATACCATCACCTTGAATAATGCCTGCTTTTTTAGCTGCGCTCACCTCAGCTGCATACCAGGCTCCAGCTTTAACATCAGCAAAAGAATGATTGCTGACAGCGGCAGTATCCAATCCAAGGATACGAACAAGAAGTGAAATAAACTCCGCTCTCGTTATTTCTTTGTCAGGTGAAAATTTTCCATTGCCAGTGCCGAACATATAATGCTTGGCAGATAAAGCTTCTATCGCATGCTGAGCCTCTTTGTACACGTGATCCACATCTTTATAATGAGCCGAATAGGACATAACGGCATAAGTGCCAGGCACATCAGTTACAAGCTGAAAGCTTCCGTCCTGCTGCTTGGCCTTGCGAACAAAGTCCCAAGTGGATGAAGCCTCATTCCATACGTAAACGCCAAGCTTATGAGCTTCGGAGCTCGCTTGATTAAATGGCAAAGTCAGCTTGATCTCCCCAGCAGCTTGAGTCATCACTGTTCCTCCTGCTGTAAGAAGCTCAAATTTTAATCCAGAGAGAGCTTTCAATTGCTTATTCATTTGCTGACCGGGTTTTACATCAGCAGCTTGGAAACGAATTATGGTCTGCTTCTCTTGCAAAAGCGCCTTCGGTGAAATCTTGGCTTCGCCCTGATTTGTTACCAGCACAAGTGATGCTTTATGCTGTTCCAACAGCTTCGCCTGCTCTGCCGTGACATACAGCGCTGATGCACCAGCCTGAGCAAGCTGCAGTTGAACCTCAATTTCTGATGACAATTTCAGCTGATGGGCTTGTGCCAATGCGGTTAGACTGCCAAGTGCTTTAAGCGCTTTCAATAAAGCGTCATTGTCGAGCTGAATTCCGTTCGTTGAGCTGCTAGTCACCGTTCCAGCATTCTTTTCCAATTGCTGTTTAAGCAGATTGGCAATATTTCGCAGCTTATCCAGCTCGGCAGCAGAATAGTTAGACGTGCCTCCTGCAAGCAATGAAGTCAATTGAGCCAGCGCCTGCTCACTGTCGCCGGCTGATATTTTTTTCTCGAGCTCTTTCAGCCCTTGTTCTTGAGTCTGGCCGCCTGTCCAAGAATCTGTAGTTGGAGGATTAACAATCTGTATAGCAAGAGCAGGGCCAGCAGTTATGTCCAGCTCAACTAAATCGTTCAAATGATGATCATTTTCAAACGTTTCGCTTGAAACTGCCTTGAGCTCCTGAATAGAAAGCTTTGCTTCCCCTGTGTTTTTAGCTGTAAATGAAAGCTGAGCAATTGTTATTCCAGAGCTGCTGACAGAGGCTGCCCCTCCTTGTCGAAGCAGCGGAATCAGTATCGTTCCCTCGCTTGAATTCGTCTTGATCCCGCCGAAATCGTTGTAGCTGCCTTTAGCTTCCGCACCTGATACTTGCAGCTTTGCTGCATCATAGCGGACAACAAGCTGTACGCCATACAAATCCATTGCATCGCGAGCAACTACTTGGACAGCTAATTGCTGCCCTATCTTTACAGACTTGCCATCATGTACAAGCTGGATCGTCGTCTGCTTACTTGTCCCGCCCTCTGCAAACGCATACATAGGAATGTTTAATATCAGACAAAGAATAAGAACAGGCATAATGAATCGCTTATATTTCATTTTCATATCTCCTTTCGTTTACATGACTCACCTTTAAATAATAGACATCTAGTACTTAGTAACCATTACCACTTTCGACAAACCCGAAAAAATAGACTAGATAAGTAATACATATAACGTAATGAAAGAATTGAAAATCGACATTTTCCTCCTTTTTATATTAAATAAACAGAAAAACACAATTTTTCTTGATGTTTTAATAATTATGTATTGCTTATCTGGTTCATAGCTGATTATAATCTAAGCAGAAATATACTGTCAATGAGAATCGAATACGCTTTCATGACTTTATCTTTTCCATAATTAATTCACTATTTTATGCTATAATTAACCATTGAGGAATTATTTTGCAATCGAGGTGTTTGTATGGGCTCTAAACCGAAGCGTTCTACGTTTAGAAATCGATATGAAGAAATGATCATAACATTAAGAAATGAAATGATAACGAATATTTGGGAGGAAGGCAGCTACTTACCGTCTGAATCTGATCTTGCTGACCGCTTCGAGCTTAGTAAAAACTCAGTTCGTAAAGGATTAGAGCTGCTGGCTTCAGAGAACTTTATAGAAAAAATTCCGCGTGTAGGTAACCGCGTGCTGAAATCACCGACAGGCGTAACGATTAAATTCGGATACTATCCTTCCATGATTAAAGAAGCACAGCTGGACAAGCTCGTAGAACAATTTCATATGCAGCACCCGCTTATTCGGATTACGATGATTCCGATGCCCTATAACCATACCCATCCAACGATGAGGGATTATATGGAATCTGATAATATTGATGTTATGGCGATTAATAATCAAAATGTCGAGCTGTTTATGAACGCCAACACGCCGCCAAGCATGCTGGAGCCGCAACAAATAAACGACGGCGTCTATCCTCTTTTGACAGAGCCGTTTGTACACGAAGCGAAGCTATACGTTCAGCCCTTTATGTTCTCGCCGATTATTCTTTGCTACAATAAAAAGCATTTTTCGGAAAATAACGTTCCAGAGCCTGATAGCAGCTGGACATGGGAGACGGTAAAAAAAACAGCACAGCAATTATCATCAGGCAATGACCGATACGGATTTTTCTTTCATTTATTGTCTGACAACCGCTGGCCCATCTTCTTATTGCAAAACAATCTGGTATTCAATCGGGAGCCAGAAAACCAGAACAGCCTGGAGCTAGATAAAGCATCTCTCAAAGAAAGCTTTCAGACGATGATTGATCTAAGCGAGGAAGTCTTCCCGCCTTTTCTGTCCGAAAGCGACCATGATGTCGATATGCTGTTTCGGCAGCAGAAAGTGTCTATGATTATTACCTCTTACTTTTTGCTGAATATGATCGAGGATGTAGATTTCTCATACGATATTTCGCCTTTGCCTTACCAAGGTTCGCCTAAAACATTGATTATTACAATAGGGCTGGCTATTAACAAAAACTCCAAGCATAAGCAAGCAGCACAAACGTTTATCGATTATATGCTTTCCCATGAGGTTCAGCTTGCATTAAGGCAAAATACGCTAAGTCTACCGAGCTTGAAAAGCGCTGCCGAATGGAACGGGCCTGTAAATATAAAACAGCCTGAGCGTTATTTTATATTTCGGGAAACCTTTCCGACCTTCAACTATCACACCGCTCTCAATGTCTCCTTTTCAGAGCTGGAGGAAATTCGCCAAAATATGAAGCTTTATTTGTCCAAAATGGGCGAGCTGCAAGTGTTTTAACGCTTGTTTGCAAAAGAACAAAATCACCAATCGGTGACCTAACTTGCCGTCATCGTGTGCAAG
>NZ_JBOZWO010000071.1:0-13351 GCF_050864975.1 Paenibacillus sp. GXUN7292
GCTTTTTCATATACAATCGTGCTTTTTGAGGCATTTCAGTGTAATGTACATGAAATTTCATATACATTTAGCCGTTTTGAGGTGGCACATGCCTATTCTGTATGCTTTTTCATATACAATGGTTAGCCAATGCTTCGAGTTAATCACAACGAGTCAATGCCTGACAGACGGCCTTATTGGGAACAAAAGACACCTATAATCGCGGTTTGTTTACGTATTCCATTAAACTTCTATATTCATTGAACTTGCTAGGGACGCAAATTTCTATTGCAGCTACTTACATCGCAGCGTTACCTCAATATCCTGATTGTAGTTGCCAAAGCCTTTTCCAAACAAAGTAACGCCACCGCAATTTTTAGCTGTCGAGCTGCAAGAAATGCGCAGCAAAATTTCCTTGTCATAGGCCAGCTTCAGTTTATCTATCGTAACATCTGACGCTTTAATCCCATCGATGAACGAGCCTTGGCGCGTAACGCGAATCATCTTCATTAATCCATGCTGAATATTTTTGTACCACCATTGCGGAGTGTAAATACCTCTCGTACTGCCAAAATCACCAGGATATGTCCATACCGCTACTTCCACATCGTTAATAGAAAACGTTATATCCGACGGCAAATGACTGACCGCACAAGGCGTTTCCGAGCAAATCTCCATTGAAAACTCCAATGAATCCGGCTGTTCATTGTAAATCATATAGTTCGGAATGCGATATTCGACATAGCCTGAACCAAACCAAATGACGCGCGCCTGCACATGCTGCGGATCAGCAAAATATCTTGGATCGTCGCACATGCCGATCATTTGTGTCTCGGAGGCCAGACCACAGGTCGGCTTCACTTCAAAGGCAGAATAATTGCCTACCGGTATAGAAATATCATAGCGATTTCCTTGTTCCAGTTCTTTATGATGCGCTTGCTCCTGTCTGTTCTCCCCGCCTTGAAACAGCAGTGTGGCTCGCGACAATTGCAAATAGCATACTTTTTGCATACCGCGTTTGCCTGCTACATTTTCGCTTCGTACAATGCCGGCTTCTTCCAGCTTTTGTATATGCCTCGTAACGATTGGCGATTTGATATCCAGTTCCTCCGACAAGCTTTTAATATTCATCGGCTGCTCGCCAAGCAGCTCAATAATCCGTACACGTGTATGGGATGAGAAGCACTCTAAAATGTGCATATTATGACTATTAACTTCAATATTGATTGTAATTCCCCCGCCTTCACTCCTGCATGCTGAACCAATTATATAACTTAGAAGTTAACCTTTCAATCTAATTGTGATGGCACTTGACACTTTCAACTATTTTAAATAGAATAAAGCTCGTCTACATAACTAAAAAGATAATTAGTTAACTTTTAAAGTAACTAATTAACTAAGGAGGCTTGGACTATGAATAGCTTTCAATTTTACAACCCTACACGTATTGTATTTGGCGAAGGCAAAGCGGATCAAATTGGCGAGCTAGCTGCGAAATATGGCAGTACTGTGCTGCTTGTCTATGGCGGAGGAAGCATTAAACGCTCAGGTTTATATGACCGCTCGATCGATAAGCTTACACAGCAAGGCTTGAAAGTAATCGAACTGTCCGGAATAGAGCCGAATCCACGTCTTACTAGCGTAAATGCCGGAATAGAGCTATGCAGAGAGCATAATGTTGATCTTATTGTCGCTGTAGGCGGCGGCAGTGTTATTGACGCAGCAAAAGCAATTGCAGCCGGAACCTTGTACGATGGCGATGTATGGGATTTCTATACGAATAAAGCAGTCGTTCAAAAGGCTTTGCCAATCGGAACTATCCTAACACTTGCGGCTACCGGCTCCGAGATGAACGGCTCCACCGTTATTTCCCACTGGGAGCAAAATTTAAAAAGAGCTTGCGGCAGCCCGCATTTATACCCTGTCTTTTCAATTTTAGATCCAACACTGACTTATACGGTTCCACGCAATCAGACTGTATATGGCTCGATTGATATTATGTCTCATGTCTTTGAGCAATACTTCAGCAAAACTACAAATACACCGCTGCAAGAGCGACTTTGTGAATCCATTTTGCAAACCGTTATCGAAAATGTTGTAATCGCAATTGATAAACCAGAGGATGCCGCTGCAAGAGCTAATTTGATGTGGTGCGGAACGTTAGCGCTTAACGGCGGACTTATTAGCGCAGGTATGGAAAATGACTGGGCTTCGCATAATATCGAGCATGAGGTCAGCGCAATCTATGATATTCCTCATGGCGCAGGTCTGGCTGTTATTTTCCCGAATTGGATGAAATATGTTTACAAAGAGCGCATTGATCGTTTTGTACAGTATGCAACTAGAGTATGGGGCATTAATGGCGAAGGCATGTCGGATGAGGAAATAGCACTGGCGGGCATTGAAGCGACACGCAGCTTCTTTTCACGCATTGGGGCAGAATCCAGATTAGCTGACTTTAAAATTGGTGACGATCAGCTTGATCGCATGGCAGAGGAAGCGGTTCGTTATGGCGACTTCGGCTCCTTCAAACGCCTTGGCAAGCAGGATGTGCGTGCCATTTTAGAAGCATCTCTATAAAACATTTATATTGTAAATTTTAAGGAGGACTAACGATGTCACAACCTTTTACTAGCAGCACTACATTGCATAACGGAGTAAGCATGCCTTGGCTGGGACTTGGGGTTTGGAAAGTTACAGAGGAAGGACAAGCAGAGGCGGCCGTTCTGGCTGCGCTGGAAACTGGCTATCGCAGCATTGATACTGCAGCTGTTTATAATAACGAGGAGGGCGTTGGCGCAGCGCTTGCCGCTACTTCCGTTCCACGCAAGGAAATATTTGTAACTACGAAAATATGGAACGCCGTCCAAGGCTATGACACGACGCTGGCCGCATTCGAAGAAAGCCGCAAGAAGCTTGGCCTGGAGGTCGTTGACCTATTGCTTATCCACTGGCCTGTCAAAGACAAGTACAAGGATACATGGCGCGCTATGGAAAAGCTTTATAAAGAAGGGCATGTACGCGCGATCGGCGTAAGCAACTTCCAAATTCATCATTTGCAGGATTTAATGGAAACCTGCGAGATTAAGCCGATGATTAACCAAGTAGAATGTCATCCGCTATTAACGCAAGAGCCGCTTCATGCTTTCTGCAAAGAAAACCAAATACAGCTGACCGCATGGAGCCCGCTTATGCAAGGCAATCTGGATCTGCCAGTCCTAACGGAAATCGGAGCCAAATACGGCAAATCAGCCGCACAGATCGTGCTGCGCTGGGACTTGCAAAACGGCGTTGTAGTCATTCCAAAAACGGTTACGCCTTCCCGAATGAAGGAAAATGCTGAAATCTTTGATTTTTCTTTAACGGATGAGGAAATGGCACAAATTTCCGCCCTTAACCAAAATAAACGCTTCGGCGCTGACCCGGATAATTTCAACTTCTAGAAAAACTCTTACCTTCTAGCAAGCCTAACTGACTTAACGAATTAAGGATTAACCGCTGCTGTATGCCAATTACGAAAAATGAAGTACAGACTCATTAGAATAATTGGCATACAGAGCATCATCATCAGAGTTAGGTTTTTGCTCCGAAAACAAACTGCTCCAGCATTGCAAGCCGATCATCCGAAAGTGCAAGAGAATTATCAAAATATAAAATAGAACCCTCTTTCAATGGCCAAGCCATTTCTCTTCGCTTCAAGCTCGCTTTAAAGCTCTTCCAATTATCCAGCTTCCACTTATCCAATTCAGAGCTCCTTGCTATGAATCGCGACCGATACGTTTCTTCGTCGGAAAGATGAACGACAACCACCTTTACCTCTACCTGATCTTGCGTCATCCCTGCCATCTGCAGCTCTTTCTCCAACCACTTGGCATCCTCGGTTTCTTTGGTAAAAGGTCCTATAACGACAGCATCTATCCCAATACTTACATTTTCCAAGGCAGCATCCATCGTTATACGATAACCTAAATCCCGGCATAATCGCTTATATTCCGGAGAATCACGATCATTCGGATCAAGCCCCTGAAGCGTCATAATAGCGACTGCTGCAGGCCTTAACAGCGTGTCCATATCAAAAAAAGCCAGCTTCCTTTTGCTCGCCAGCCCCTTAGCTATAGTCGTCTTACCCGCTCCAGCACCGCCAACGACAAATATTAATTTTCCCATTTGCTATCTCCTTGACTGATGACTTGATTAAATCAACCAGAAACTATAGTTAACCCAATAATAAGAAAGGAGCGTCAGCCAGTTATCACACTTGGATAAATGACATGACGTTCCTTTCTATTCTAATATAATAGCCAAATATTGCATATGGGTAATTCTATACTGCTAAAATCAGCCGTGCTATTTTTGGGGCTAACATCTCGGGGCTTCTCTTATCAATTTAACGAGTTACATTCCATAATGTTGCATGATAAATAAAAATATGATCCTTGACAACAAGCTTGAGCAAGAAGTACACTGAAATCGTAAAATAAATGAGTGATTACTCACTTTTATTTTTTATCCTCATGGACTACCTATAAAGGAGTGAAATTCATGTCCTTAAACCAATCTGACTGGATTCGTGTAGAGCAGGTCAGCCGAAAATACGCTTCTGCCACGGTACTGGACCATATTGAGCTTACGATCTCACAAGGAGAAATTTTCGGTCTCTTAGGGCCATCAGGCTCAGGTAAAACAACATTGATCAAGCTGATTGCCGGAATTGATATTCCTTCCGAAGGCAGCGTTACGGTAATGAATACGCAAATGCCTAGTTTAGCGATGCTTGGCAGCATCGGTTATATGGCGCAAGCTGATGCGCTCTATAATGAATTGACAGCGAAGGAAAACTTGCAGTTTTTTGGAGCTTTATATGGATTGAAGGGCAAGGCGCTGCAGGAGCGAATCAAGAGCGTTATGGAGCTGGTCGGCTTGCAGGATGCGACGAATAAGCTCGTTGCGAACTATTCCGGCGGGATGAAGCGCAGACTTTCACTGGCAATCGCATTAATTCACGAGCCACCGACGCTTATTCTTGATGAGCCGACCGTAGGTATTGATCCTGTTCTGCGACAATCGATTTGGCAAGAGCTGGAGGAAATTAGCCGGCAAGGCACGACCATCATTGTAACAACCCATGTTATGGATGAGGCAGAGCGCTGCGATCGTCTGGGCATGATCCGAGCGGGACAGCTGATCGCAATCGGCACGCCGGCTGAGCTGAAGGCTGAAACAAACTCCCAAACGCTTGAAGGGGCATTTTTAGTATACGGGGGTGAGACCGCATGAGAATTAAAGCGCTCATTATTCGGATTATACGCCAGTTTGTACGCGATAAACGTACGCTTGCCTTGCTTATCGCTGCTCCGCTGCTCGTCATAACACTAATGTATCTTGTTTTTAACGGAGATACTTATAAGCCGACGCTCGGCGTATGGCAAGCACCTGAGCATTTGGTGAAGCAGCTTGAAGCTGCCGATATTTCGATTATGCAGTATGATAGCGAAGATGCCGCCTCCAAGGCTCTTGGCAAACAAGAGCTTGATGCTATCATTACGCTGCGGGGCGAAGAGCTTATCGTCCGCCTGGAGGGCAGCGATCCTGCCAAGAGCAAAGCCGTTATGCTATTGCTGCAGCAAACGATGCAGGTAGCTGTGCAGCAAAATATGCAGCATCTTGCTCCTGCGGGCATGCCGCAAAGCTCACAGCAGGCTCAGCAGCCAAGCTCACAGACCGGTGAGACCGGTGGCGGAACGACTGCTAATCCTGCAGGCCCAGCATCAGGTTTGCAGCAGCTGCAGCCGCATTTTGAATATTTGCACGGCTCTGAGAAAATGACCTCCTTTGATAATTTCGGACCGGTACTCATTGGTGTATTTTCATTTTTTTTCGTATTTTTAATAGCCGGCATTTCTTTTTTGAAGGAACGAACAAGCGGAACACTGGAGCGCCTGCTTGCTACGCCGCTTAGAAGATGGGAGATCGTAGTCGGCTATATTGCAGGCTTTGGCATATTTACGAGCATTCAAGCTATGCTGATCGCAGGCTTTTCCATTCAAGTGCTCGGGCTTATGATGGTCGGCTCAATCTTCTATGTATTGCTAATTACGTTGCTGCTTTCCATAACCGCACTCAGTCTTGGCACATTTTTATCGGCTTTTGCAAAAACAGAGCTGCAAATGATCCAGTTCATACCGATCGTCATTGTCCCTCAAGTGTTTTTCTCCGGCTTATTCGATTTGGATACGATGCTGCCCGGCTTGCGCTGGCTCTCTTATCTAATGCCGCTGCGGTATGGTGCGGACGCGCTAAGAGATGTCATGATACGCGGCGAAGGCTGGCAGGCCATTGCTGTAAATGTCTTTGTACTCGCAGCATTGTCACTAATATTTATCGCAGCTAATATCGCTGCATTGCGCAAGCATAGAAAAATATAGTAAGGTAAGAGCTATAAGGCTGCCGCGCAGCCGCACAGCATAACCGCAAGGAGGTACAGCCCTGTGGCAAGCAAGGAGAATCACGAAGAAAAGTGGCTGGCTGATTTGTTAAAGCTGGCTGACGATGATGAAGACAAAAAAACAGCTAAGCAAATAAAAATTATTGAAGCTGCTATCGATATTTTTTCAGAAAAAGGCTTTGCGGCGACCTCGACGAGTGAAATCGCCCAACGGGCAGGCGTTGCGGAAGGTACGATTTTTCGTCATTATAAAACGAAAAAAGATCTTCTTCTATCGATAGCCGGGCCGATCGTCGGAAAGCTCGTCGCTCCATTTATTATGCGAGATTTTGCCAAAGTGTTAGATTTGCCCTATCAGCGGGTTGAGGATCTCTTCCGGGCAATAGCCAAGGATCGTATCGCATTCGCTCGAAAAAACGTCAAGCTGATTAAAATATTAATTCATGAGGTCCCTTTTCAGCCTGAGCTGCTTGGTCAAATCAAGCAAGCAATGACTACGATCGTCTTGCAGCGGGTTGAAAAAATGATTAAACACTTTCAAGAGCAAGGCCAGCTTATAGAAGAGCCGCCATGGCGTATTATCCGCACAGCCTCTACTGTGCTGGTAGGCATGATTATTACGCATATCATTATTATTCCCGAGCAGCCCTTTGACGAGGATGAGGAAATCGACCGTACCATTAATATGCTGATGTACGGCATCGCCGCTCAGCCGAAATCTTATTAAGCTGCGTTAAGAAGCTGCAGCGCAAATAAAAAGCGAGCTTAGAGAAATCTCCTCTTGGCCCGCTTTTTTTGCTTGTTATGTACTGGTTGTGGTTTGTCAGGCAATCGAATAATCATTATCCCAGCCCTCTCGCTTCATTATACGCCCGCAATATCGTATAGCGATTCGGCCGGACATGATGCGCCTCGCGCAGGCTGCGCTGCAGCAGTTCATCGCTGATGCCCAGCTCTTCAACAGAAGCTGGTCCGCCTACCTGTTTAAGCAGCGACCTTATCTCATCCTCATCGGGCAGCTGCTCAATAAGCTTGCGCAGCGTATGAGGGTCGCGCACAAAATCCAGTCCTCCATCTTGTACAGCAAGCTGCTTGTAGAGCTTGATCATTTCTGCGCAAGCAACGCCTACCTTTGCCCCATGCAGCAGCTGACGCCGGTTGATCCGTATATACTCCATCTCCCAATAATGCGACAAATGATGCTCCGAGCCCGATGCTGAATGCGACTGTCCAAATTGCAGCATCGCTACGCCGGACTGAATCAGCGCTTCGATTAATACTTTGACACCGTCGCGAGTGCCGGCAGCAATATCCTGAACCCGCTCCAAGCAAGCCTGCAGCGCTTCTATGGTCAGATCAGCAGTCGATTGCAAAAACGGCTCGTTATGCTCATTCACCCCAAAATGCCAGTCAAGCAATGAGGTATACTTACCGATCATATCGCCGAAGCCAGCCGCAATAAGCTGTGCTGGCGCCTGCTGCAGCAGTGTTAAATCTACAAACATAGCCGATGGGCCTTTTGCAGCAATTGTAATTTTGTCACCGCGCAGCAGCAGTGGCGCGCCTTTCGAATTAAAACCATCGACTGTAGGTGCGGTAGGCACCGAAATAAACGGGATGCCCGCTGTATATGCTGTATATCGGGTGATGTCATGCAAGGTTCCTGTTCCGACAGCGACGACAGCCTCTGCTTCCAGCTGCTGCACATCCAGCAGCAGCTGAATGACCGATGCTTCATCGGCCACGACATCGCCGCAGCTGTTCGGTTTAATGATCGTTTCGTAAGCTGCAATTCCCGCCTTGCTCAATTTCTCCAAAAGCACATTACCTGCCAAAGCCGAGGTAATAGCATCCGCAGCAATAATTATTTTTGTGTAGCCTTTATTTCCAATATATGGAAGCAGCCTCATCAGGGCATCGTCTTCAATATGCAAGCAATCCATTCCTGCAAGACGGCTGCTTTCCGTTTCCCTATTCCAAAGCAATGAAGCCATGCTGTCCCTCTTTCTATAATTGTTATGCCTGGCCAGCCATGTATGATCGAGACTGTCCAACTGCAGCTGCCTTCTTGCTGCTATATAGAGTCTATCGCGATCCTTCTGCCCGCCTGATGTGCTTTTTCGGCAAATTCCACCAGAGCCTGGGTACGCAAATAATCACGCGCATTAGTCTCCCCTGCACGCTTTTCGGCCAATGCATCCAAAAATTCCTGCAAGCAATCAGGACATTGCTCACCGCTTAACGGTTCAATCAATGACGTTTCGCCATTCACCGTCAAATAGAGGCGATCCTGTATGCATTCCAGCGAGCCTTTCGTACCATCTATGCGCCAATTGCCCGGCCAATTAGTAGCCGGAGCATGCGAAGCGATAGTACCAGTATAGCTGGCAGCGATACCGCCCTCAAGCTCTATAGCTAGCGAAGCGCTTAGAATAGCGCCCTCCTCTTCCCAGCTGCCGATCGGCTTGTGCAAATACGCTTGTACGCTAATACTTTCCCTTCCTGTCAAATAACGCAGCATATCCAGATGATGTATACCGATGTCCTTCAGCAAATGAGTCGGATAAGCTCTCTTAAGCGGGTGGTAGCGGTGAAAGCGAATATCGATTTCAGAAATCTGACCAATAGCTCCTTCTTCGATCAGCTTCTTAAGCGTTCTAATATTTGGAGCAAATCTATAGTTCTCTGCAATCATAAAAGGCACATTATAGTGCTCCGCAAGCTTAACGGATTCGACCGCTTCTTCAAAATCATTAGCGATCGGTTTTTCGCACAGCACTGCAATGCCGCGCTCAAACGCAATCCTGTTAATAGCCATATGTATATGCGGCGGTGTTACATTGACGATAAAATCAACATTTACCCGCTCCAGCGCTTCCTCCAGCGTATGGTAAAAAGGAATGTCGTCAGCCGCCATTTTGTCCATCATCTCTGGATTGCTATCCACTACCGCAGCCAGCATGCCGCGCTCCAGCAATCGCTTATACCATCCAAGCCCGAATCTGCCCAGTCCTACTAAAACCGCCTTCATTGTTGTTCCTCCCTGCTGCCCAACCAATGATACTTTTTTGAGTTCTATGCTCTATTGTAAGCATATAAACGCCCTTTGAACAAGCGTTTACGTACACTTGTCCAAAGGGCGCTTCATTTCCGTGAAATTTTAAAAGGAATCGTTATTTCTTTTCAACTTTTTTGCCGCTATTAAGCTGTGCTCTCTCTTCTTCTGTGTAATCAGCAATTTTATTTTTGCCTTTCACACCGCTTACTACTATATTATATTGCTTTTTCAAATAAGCATGAAGCTCCTTCATATCTGCCTCATCAAGCTGAGTCAGCTGTTTTTTACCTTCAATTTGTCCGAGAATAATGCCGATAACCTCTCCAGCAAGCGAAGTATTAGGCTGAATGCGCGCACTGCCATATGCAGCAGCGGAAGCACCTACGTTCTTGCCTGCTACAATTACGTTAGCATAATCTTTTAGAATAAAGGAACGAAGCGGCATACCATATTTGTCCGGGTTGCCCAGACTGATTCCCCAAACACTTGTCTTCGTCCCCTGATTATCGAGCGGGTATCCACCGATGCTCACATTATCCCAGAACATCTCAGCTCCCATTACATCTGTGCCTGTCAGGACATAATCGGTTTCATAGCGATCAAAATCGCGAATATATAAATATTCCGGGTAACCATTCACTTCAGCATTTTCCCAGCCAGGAAGCTCTTTGCGCAGATGCTCCAGCACGAGATCCGTTTCCTTTTTGCCAAGCTCAACCGCTTCCGCAACTCTTGCAGCGTCAGTAGGTACTACATCATAGATAAGCAAGGCGTTAATTAACGTTTCGCCATTAAGCTGATTCAAAATATTCAAGCCACGTAAAAATATATCGTCCCGCGTTGCTGTGTAGCTGCCTCCTACATTACCAAAGCCCCATGTAAACGTATTTGTTACATTCGTAGTAGAGCCATACTTCTCATCCCGTTCCGCTTGACTCAGCTTATTGACTTCCTTATGAAACTTATCCCAGTCTACCCCTTTAAACTTCATCATAATAGAAGAAGCCATATAATCCGGCTCGGATTGATTAAAGATCGTCTCTACCCCTGGAATACGCTTATCGCTAAGCAAATGGGTAAGGGCAGTGAAATCTGTATTTTCTACAAAATAGTTTGCAGCTACCGTTTTTGTTTCGCCGCCAGCTGTCTTATAAGTCAGCTCGCTTATTTTTGTGCGGCCAGTCGCTTCATCGTTTTCCTTCTTCACATCTGTAATTTCAATACCGGACTCGATTGGAATTCCGTCTATCAAATCATTATAATAAGCGGTAAATTGCTCTAAAGTACGAATTTCACCCTTTTTGAATCGGTCAAACAATTGCTTGACACGGCCCTGTGTGAGTGTTTTTTGCGCATCATCGGTAGGCTCGTCCAAAAACAGCATTTGCCCTTGGATGACCTGTCCGCCCGGATGCTCACGCGGATCTAGCACAAGCACATTAAGTCCTTCGTCCTTTGCCGCTCTTGCTAAATACATGCCTTCTATTTCAGAACCGATAATAACAATATGTGCATCCTTGTCAGCAGCAAGCTCCTTTGGCTCCTTTTTTCCCGGACCGGTAACCTGCTCTGAAGCCGTCGGCTTCGGATCATCGTTCCCCTTTTCAGGCTCGGATTCCGAGCTGCAGCCCCATACAAACAATAGTAGCATCAAAAAAATTAACTTCTTCAATTCCACACCCCACGCCTATAATTATAATTTCTGGAAGCTTGAAACTACGGTCCTAGCAAAAACCTACACTTATTGACGTCAATATTTTACAAAATGTTTCAAACCCTTTTCTATTATATAGGAACAAAGCGGATATCTCCAATGAGATACGTGATTACTTTTGACCAACCACTAGTTTCAAGTAAATTACCCAATAAATTACAAAACACAAACAATTGGAGGGTCATTTCACAGTGCTGCTCAGTGCTACTCTGTTGCTGCTTCAATACGCCATTCCACACCGATTTTCCCTGCAAATTCCTCTCCAGTAATGACGAAATAATAACGCCCTGATTCTGATACTTCAAATGAAAGCATTTCTGAACTGGGGCTAGCCATCCTGCCTATTTTATGTCCTTTAGGATCAAGCATATAGTGACCGTAACCGCCATGATTGGTCTCCTCCCAAAAAATCTCATAATGCATAATTGTACCTTCCTGCAAGTCGACAGGCACTTTATGCTCGCCATAAAAATAGTCAAATCTCACACTATAGGAAGTATCCGTATAATTCTCCACAACGCCCTTCTTTATTGAAAAGTCGCCCAGAAGCAAGACGGTTGTCAATACCGCCAGGCATATAGCGGCCGCAATGCCGAACAATTTTAAGCGCATCACCCAATTGCTCATTCCAAGATGAGCAATAGCGCATAGCATACCGATCGTTCCAGCAAAAAAGACATATATAATGGAGAAGAAAAAGCTGCCATTCCAAATCGCTATAACAATAAACGGTAAATAACCGCCTGCAATATAAAATAAGAAGAGCAAAAAGATTCGACCGAATCCAGCGCGCGAGGCAAGCCAATCTGCCAGCAAAGAAAAGCCTATGGCGTAAGGAAAAAACAAAAAGAGCACACCTTTGTTAGCGATCAACTTAGACAGTTCATACAGATTCCAGCCCACTGTCATTATTCCAAACACCAGCAAAGTCGTACAGGAAGCAAACAGCTTTGAAAATAAATGCATGCTTGCTCGCTCCAGCTTAGTTCCTTGTGCAAAATGATGACTCATCACGATCCCGCCTTTCTTCCATTATCGTAATAAATAGAACGAAATCGCGGTAGTTCTAACATTCATAGAACCTGTTGTTTCACGTAGGTAAAAAAATCAAGCACGACAAGGATAAACAGCTCTGCCTTCTTTTGGACAGGAGCGTTCACCGGCGAATTACAAGAACAAGTCCTCTATAATCATTTCCCCTCTGGAATATACACCCAAAATTTTCTTGGTAGTCTTGTCGAAACGGGTTAGACATGATACATTAGATACAATTTAACGGTTTGAAGAATAAACCGCTTTGATACGATGCATATATGCATATTCGTATTGAAGCGGTTTTTTCTTTGATAAAACAAAAAAGGATGGTGATAAGATGAACTTATCTTTTGATGAAGCTTATGAGAACTGGTTAAGTGCACAAATTGCCGAGGAAAAAAATCCAAGAAGACGTGAATTATTAAGTAAAGGCTTGAGTTACGGGACGATAACATTCCTAAAGAAGATATGGTACCCTGTCATCGGAAATCTCAAAGATCTTCATTCGGAATATGAAGTCCGGGATTTAAATAACAAATATCGTTATCTTGATCTTGCATATATGCCTGGTGGTGCCAAGGGTTGTATCGAAATTCAGGATTATGGAAGCCACGCCAGAGATATTGAAACAAATCGTTTCAAGGATCTATGCATGAAGCAAGCTTTGCTAACGCTTGACAATTGGTCCTTTCTTCCAATTGCATATTTGACTATTCGCGATGATCCAGAAGTTTGCAAAAATTTGGTGCTGTCCTATGTTGGAAAGTTTCTGTCGATCGATATGAGTTCAGAACTTACGTGGGCTGAAGCCGAAACTTTAAGACTCGCTCGACGGCTGCTGCGCCCAATTGAAGCAAGAGAATTATCCTTGCATCTATTGCTATCGGAGAACCGCACAAGAGTTGTGCTTCGTTCTCTCATCGCCAAAAAATTGCTTATTGTTTCAAGCGGAAAGCAACGATATCGTACATATCAGTTAAACACCTTCAGTTGAACTCCTTCAATTGAATGTCGGTTCGAGATCTAACTGTATGTCGGTCAGTTTATGATCTAGCTGAACAATGGTGTGTGATATAACTGAACGGCGGTATGTGATCTTTTTGAACGATGGTGTGTTATC
>NZ_JBOZWO010000072.1:0-12909 GCF_050864975.1 Paenibacillus sp. GXUN7292
TAAGCTGTACGTCAGCGTATTCGCTGGCAGGTCTGCATCCGTTGCTATTGCCGTAAATGTCAGCAACGTTTCTTCATCCACTGTTTTGTTCCCGATGGCAGCAAGTACTGGAGCTGTGTTGACTTCGTTCACCGTAACCGTGATTTGCTCTTCAGCGTTTAATGCGCCATCATTTACGCGTACCGCAAATGTATAGCTGCCTGGACCTTGTGCTTCTGTTGGCGTCCATGTGAATTCACCGGTTGATGAGTTAATAGACGCTCCAACTGGTGCACCCACAAGGCTGTACGTTAACGTATCTCCATCAAAATCAGTAGCAGAGGCTGTAAACGTCAGCAAATCCCTTTCATTTATCGTTTTGTTACCAATAGCTGCGAGCACTGGTGCAGTGTTCACCGGGGACGCTGCTAAAATTTCACCAGATCGACTATTCATGTATCCATAATCCAAGCTCTGTCCCATATCCAAACTATTTCTTCCATCAATCGGAGCTAGTAGAACGGGTGCAGCAGCGATACGCGGTGGACATACTGGAAGTAAAGAAAAAATTAAAAGAAACGATAAAAAAATATAAATACTAGTTTTATTCTTCATGTACTATCAAAGACCCCCAACTAATTTAATAAAATTCAGCATAAAATGATGACTTCGGAGGGAATATATCTTCCATCGTAAAGTTACTTAAATTGTAGCGCATAATCACCAGTCTCAAATATATATTTACCATAAAAAACAATTAGTTTTAGTAGCCTGAATTACATAAAGAAAAAAAAGTCGGTTGCTCATTTGAATTGTAAAGCAAAAATGGATGATGAGGAAACATAATAGTGACGAAAAATGGACACTTTAACAAAAGGTGTCCTAGTTGCATGCCTATTCATTTTCTACGCAAGTCAATTTATCTACTCTTCAACTAGACTACTATCTAACCCATCAATACCTTTAAGAAATATCATAGAAAAGTGATGAATTTGTCTTTTTAGTTGCTCTTCTCCCTCATGTAAGAAAAGAATAATAATACCTGTCATAGAGGCAACAGCAGTTTGACTAGCTGATTTGACATCTTTAATCTGCCACTCTTTTGCTTCGTTACCTGCTTTAAATATGTTCATAAAGAGTTCCATATAGCGACGATTGACTTCGTTTACTTTTTCTCCTGTACTTTGTAATTCGATGTCTCTTGAATAAAATTCAAGCATAGCCAATTGCAACGGATAATAATAGTCTACGTTGGCGCACAATTCATTTATACGGATAAATTTTTCTCTATTGGTATTACATTTTTTTTCTTCTTCCAGCCAAACTTCAATCCATTTCTCCTCTTCGTTTTTAATAATTTCTATAAATAAGTTTTCTTTTGTCCCAAAGTGATGATAAAGATTGCCTTTACTGCTCCTTGAAAATTTCACAATATCCCCTGTTGTTGTAGCATTGTAACCATTTTTCACAAACAATTCTTTTGCTGTTTCCATTATGCGTTCTTTCATATTTACACTCCTTATTTCAAAGAGATTCCAGGTGCGATTAATTATAGCATAGACATAATATGATTGTTACATTATAAGAATCAGAAAAATCTTGATAAAATAATTCTTATATGATAACCTTTAAATCAAACAGACCGACCGTGCGGTCTATAAGGAAAAACTTATCATAAGGAGAGTAATGCATGAATAAATTTTTAAACCGAAAAGTAGAAGAATTGACTTCAAAACAACGATGGATCGCCTTAATCGTTCTATCTGTAAGTTTATTTGTAATTGTAATGGATATGACGATTCTGATAATGGCTCTGCCAGATTTGATTCAAGATATTAAGCCTTCAGCTGCACAACAATTATGGATTGTGGATATCTATTCGCTCGTGTTAGCAGGGTTCATTATTCCTATGAGTGTACTTGCTGATAAATGGGGACGTAAGAAAGCATTATTAACAGGCTTTTTCTTATTTGGTTTAACCTCTGTACTTATCATCTTTGCTAAAAGCCCGGAACATGTTATTATACTTCGATTCTTCCTTGGCTTTGCAGGCGCTTTGATTATGCCAACCACATTATCTATGATTCGTACAATTTTTAGTAATCCTAAGGAAAGAGCAACTGCTTTAGCGGTTTGGGCAGTCGTATCCGGACTTGGTTCTGCACTTGGACCTATTATTGGCGGCCTTCTGCTAGAATACTTCTCATGGCAGTCGACCTTCCTTATTAATATACCATTTGCTGCTTTTGCAGTAGTTGCAGGCTCATTCCTGCTGCCAGAAGTTAAAGTAAAAAGTGGCCGTTGGGATATAGTTGGTACGGTTTTATCTATTATCGGTATGCTTGGTTTAGTTTGGAGTATCAAAGAATTTTCAAAAGAAGGTATTACTGACACTACTACATGGATTGTAGGTATTGCTGCTGTCATCCTTTTAACTATATTCGTTATTAAAAATATTAGGAGTTCGCAGCCGATGTTAGATGTACGCTTGTTCAAAAATCGTGGATTTTCTTCTGGCATACTTGCTGCATTCATGTCAATGTTCTCCATGGCAGCCGTCATCTTACTCGTTTCTCAATGGCTACAAACAGTAGAAGGTTTGTCTCCATTTAATGCTGGTCTGCATTTACTTCCGATGGCAGGCGGATCTCTACTATTCTCACCTGTTGCACCTAGCCTCGCAGCTCGTTTTGGTCCTAAATTAATATTACCACTTGGTATAGCGACTGCTGGTATTGGATTCCTTATTATTTATTTTGTTGGACATCCATTAGAGTATTCCACTTTACTCATCGCATTAATACTCATTGGTGCCGGTACTGCCGCTCTAGCTCTTGCAACAACTCTTATTATGATTGGAACACCGGTGGAAAAAGCCGGTAACGCATCGGCGATGGAGGAAATAATGTATGATCTTGGAAATGTGTTTGGAATCGCCGTTTTAGGAAGTGTTGCTTCTAATTTATACCGCTCTCATCTAAATATCGAGCAATTTGTTACGGCTGGTCTAGAGCGCCAATTGGCAGATATCTCCAACGAATCAATTGCAGGGGCAATAGAAGTAGCTAATATGCTTGGATTATCCGAACTGTCAGAAGCAGCATTCACAGCCTTTAATGATTCTTTTGCCATTACAGCTTTAATCGGCGGTCTCATTATGATTGGAAGCGCGATAACTATATATATTTTAATTCCAAAATCTTTAGATATTACTAAAGAAGAAACTCAAGAAACTCATTAAATTTAGAAACTAATTTTAAAATATCTGTATGAATCCCATTTTTAAATAAGTGTGCCCTAACTATGCCATTCAAATGTAAAAGCCCTAAAGCCCAGTGTTACCAAGGGTTTTAGGGCATCTATTACTATTCCCGCTCCAAGTTTGCAGGTGACGCAAACCAGACCACATATGAGAATAATGCTTTATGGTATAGGCAACACCAATCAGATTAATTCATGCTCGTCTTTTCGTAAATAAATGGAAGCATACTCCAAATGGATCCTTTACATACCCATAACCTTCTGTATAAAAATCGCCTGTGTATTCTCTTAATATGCTTGAACCTTTTTCAATCATTCTGTCATAGATGGCTTTTGTTTCTTCCGCTGTATTAAAGGTAAGACAAATAGAAACATTAGTCCCTTCTGTAATAGGAAGACCTTCTGTATCATCAGCCAGCATTATTTTAATATTCCCAAATTGTAGTACGGATTGGTCAATTCGATTGTAATCATCTTCAGAAACACCTATCTTTGCTTGTTCTGGTCTGTCTTTCACTCTTTGCAAATAGACTGTTGTTGCATTAAAAATTTCTTCATAAAACAATCTTGCTTCTTCTGCGTCTGTCGTTATTAAAAAATAGGGAGATACTTCAAACTCCATTATAAATCCTCCTTATCATTTTGATATAATACAAGTATAAAATTTAATGGTGACACTTTGCGGCACCTTAAGGAGAGTTTTGTATGAAAAAATCAATGCGATTATATCATATGATTCACTTTGTCAATACAAAGACCGTCTTTAACCTCTCTGATTTGATAGAAAAATTCGGAATTTCAAAGAGAACAGCATTACGAGATATTCAAGAAATGGAAATGCTGGGCGTTCCCATATATAGTGAAGCTGGAAAACACGGCGGATATAGAATCATCCGAGAAAGAAATTTAACAAAAATTGATTTAACGAATGAGGAAAGTAACGCTCTGATATTTGCCTTAACCAGCATTTCGAATATGAATTCTCTACCATTCAGCACCACTTATGAAGATATTTTTCATAAAATATACACCAATTCTACTACTGAACAAAGGAATAGCATTGATTTCTTTAAAAATAAAGTGAAGTACCATCATATCCATGTAAATAACAACGAGTTTGATGTAACTCCTTTTATTCAAGTTATGGCTAAAAAGAAATGGCTGCATATTATTTATGCAGATAGAAAAATGAACGGACTTTATTTCATCATCGGCTTTCTTTTTAAAAATGGTCTTTGGTATATGGTTATTACAAATGAATCAATGAACTATACCCAGATTCTAAATGCAGAAAAAATTAATGAACTTCAAGAAATAACTGAAATGAAAGAAATACCAAAGATAACGATGGATAACTTTCAAAAGTATATGTTTCGTACTGATAATAAAATCAAAATAGACATTCATTGTCAGGAGAGGGGACTCAATATGCTAAAGAATCATCTTTGGGATAGCGTAACGATTTCCCACATAGGCGATAATATGTATCTCTTTGAAACTTATGTGAATGAAAAGGATTTGAATTATATTTCCTCTTTACTAAGTAAAATGGGAAAACATATTAAAGTAGTCTCACCAGAACCTTTAATACAGCGAATAATTAACGAGTTAGAGGAAGTCTTAGCAATGTATCAGAATAGCTAGGGCTTTATCACTGTTTTAGCCATAAAAAAGTATGACAGTTGGGATGTGACACTCAAAAAATAAGCAATAAAAAAGAGATATTGCTTTTACACAATATCTCTCTTTTCTCCGTTCCCTCTGGCGGAATCTTGGCGGAGAACCTATTCATTTTTAATTGTTTTATTCATTTTACGTACCATCGAAATGCAGTCAAATCAACGTTTTCACTTTAAATGCTCCTTAGTGAATTACTCCCATTCAATCGTCGCCGGCGGCTTAGATGTCACATCGTATACGATACGGTTGACGTTATCGACCTCATTAACGATACGTACAGAGATTTTTTCAAGAACGTCCCAAGGAATACGTGCCCAGTCTGCAGTCATACCGTCGATGGACGTTACAGCGCGAATACCTACTGTGTAGGAGTAAGTACGAGCATCCCCCATTACGCCAACGCTCTTCATGTTAGGAAGGGCTGTGAAGTACTGCCAAATTTCACGATCAAGGCCCGCCTTAGCAATTTCTTCACGAAGAATAGCATCGGATTCACGTACGATTTTCAGCTTGTCCTCTGTAACTTCGCCAAGAACGCGAATAGCAAGACCTGGTCCTGGGAACGGCTGGCGCCATACAATTTCACTTGGCAAGCCGCACTCTTCACCGACCTTGCGCACTTCATCCTTGAATAGCGCTTTAAGCGGCTCAACGAGCTCAAATTTAATATCTTCAGGCAAACCGCCCACGTTATGATGCGATTTGATTGTTTGTGCAGTAGCTGTGCCGCTCTCGATAATATCGGTATACAGTGTGCCTTGTGCAAGGAACTGATAATCATCAAGCTTGCTTGATTCTTCATCAAATACATAGATGAACTCGTTGCCGATAATTTTACGTTTTCTCTCTGGGTCTTCTACGCCGGCAAGCTTGCCCAAGAAACGCTCGCGGGCATCGATTTTGATAACCTTCATATCGAACTTGCCAACAAAGGTCTCCATAACGCTCTCGGCTTCACCTTTGCGCAGCAAGCCATGATCGATAAACATACAAGTCAGCTGATCCCCGATCGCTCTATGCAATAGCACAGCTACTACGGAAGAATCTACACCGCCAGACAGCGCGCAAAGCACTTTCTTGTCGCCTACTTGATTGCGAATATCACGGATCGCATCATCAATGAAAGACTCCATCGTCCAGTTGCCTTCGCAGCCGCACACATTGTATAGGAAATTGCGCAGCATTTCATTTCCGTATACGCTATGCTTTACTTCCGGATGGAATTGTACCGCATAGAAACTGCGCTCAGCATTGCTCATTGCAGCAATTGGCGCATGATCTGTACTTGCGTCAACCTGGAATCCGACCGGCGGCTCAATAACTAAGTCTGTGTGACTCATCCAAACTGTCTGAACCTTTTCCAAATCTTTCGCTATCGCACTGTTTTCAACAAAAGTAACTTCGGCTTTGCCGTACTCGCGCTTGCCAGCGCGCTCTACTTTTCCGTTCAATTGCATAGCCATCATCTGCATGCCGTAGCAAATGCCGAAGATAGGAATGTTTAGATCGTAAATAGCCGGATCAACAAGCGGCGATTTTTCCTCATAAGCGCTTGCCGGTCCGCCTGTGAAAATAATACCCTTTGGCTGCAGCTCACGAATGCGATCTATTGAAGTATTGTATGGCAATAATTCGCTGTACACTCCTAAATCACGAATTCGGCGGGCGATCAATTGGTTGTATTGTCCGCCAAAATCAAGAACAACGACGATTTCTGTTTGCTTTGTCATTACCGAGCCTCCCTCAATTAATGTAGTAATTATATATAACGCTGTTCAAGAGAGTCAAGGTGAAGCTTGTAAACTACACCGAATTGTTAATTCCTTTGCGATTTATTGTGCACAATCTTCCATTAATATATTTTTGGCAGTTGATTTCTTTTGCCTAGCCTCACAAATAATTGTCTGCGCAGCACAAGCTTGATCGCATTTCTTAACTCATCTGGCGAAGGAGCACTTAGCCAAGGATTTGCTTTTTGAAAGCTGGCTTCCTCGCTCCAGACAAGCAATTTGTCCAGCTCCATCCGTTGTTCGTCGCATAAGTATGGCATAATCTGCTGCTTTTTTTCCCGCCACGTCATAATTAGTTGAAGCGTCGGCTTGACAATTGTTTGCCCGCTGCTCGATAGTCTGTTATTAAAGCTATTGGATTTTATTTCCTTTGCGTTTGATTGCTTATCACTTGCAGAGCTAACTGTTGCTTTCTTGGAATTTTCTTCATCAGATTTTGCTCGCCTTACAGTTCCTGCTGTAGTATCAGCATCAGAATTGCCAGGATAATTGCTCAGTAGGCTGTGCCATATGCAGTCCATCAAGCTCAAATATAAATCGCGCAGCCTGACGTCGAGCTTTATTCTTTTTGCTCCCGATATTTGTCCATGCTTTTTTCTTTCCGTCCGACTTGGCAAATTGGATTCAAATGCAGCTTTATGAAGCTTATACATCCTTGCATAAGTAAGCAGATGAAGCTTGGCTTTAATACGAAAACGCAGCCTGTAGATTGCGACAAAAACAGCTGCAAATAACAACACTGCTGCACTTACAGCACCAAGCATGATATACTTCACGCTAGCTCCATTATCCGTCATAATTCCCCATTTTTCCATCTGCGATTCTAATTGCTGCTGCAAGCCGAGATAGGTGTCTTTTACTGATTGCGCGAATGCTTTTGCAGTTTGCTCAATCTGGGTATTAGCCTGCTGCAGCCAGCTGCCTTCAAATACAGAGCTGCCTCCATTGCTGCTATTTGCAGAGCTTGTACTCGAGCCGCTGTTTAAACCCGACTGCGATAATGCGTGTTCTGTGCCTGTATAATTCGACAATTCCGCTTGTCCCGAATAACCCGGTGTCGGATCGAACGGAACCCAGCCTGCTCCCGGAAAATACACCTCTACCCAGGCATGGGCATCTGATGAACGGACTTCGTAGACAGCGTTCCGCACCGAACTGCCTGTACCCGTTGCTGCAGTGTACTTCTCATCAGCTGCAAGCTTTTCCCCAGAGGCGAATCCTTTCACCCACCGAGCCGGAATATCTTGCGCACGCAGCATCACAACCATGGCTGTGGAAAAATGAACGCAATATCCGCTTTGCTGCTCAAACAAAAAATGATCAACAAAATCCGATCCTTCTGGCGGGATCGAGCTGTTTTCCTTGGTATAGCTGTAGCTTGTTTTCAAATAAGCTTCAACTGCTTTGACTTGATCGTAGCGGCTTGTTACACCGCCGCCTGCTATTTCTGCCGATAGAGCCAGCACTCTATCCGGAATGCTATCATTCAGCTGCAAATAAGGCGCCAACTGCCTCGGGGTCAGCTCTTCCCTGACGCTGCTGCTTGTTTCCTGTGTCATATCACTTTTATCCTTCAGCTCCTGCTCGAGCCTGCGCAGCTGCTTCTCATCGACAATAGGAAGATAGCTATCGATAGTATATTGTTCAATTTGAACATAATCATCTACAGGATATAATCCGCTAGTGCTTTCGTTCTGTATGTAGGCATGCAGCTTTCTGCGCGGATCGGCTGCAATAAGCTGGGTAAGTTTACTTTGATATCCGGTGCTAAAAAAAGGCATCGCCGCCTGGGGCTTGGCAAAAACGATCGTCTGGCTAATGAGTGCACCTCTGCCGGCTTGGGATGCTTGTGCAGAAGCTTTCTCTTCAACTGCTTTTCCGCCTGGCTTGTTGCCAGAATCGCGTTGCCGGGCTTCAATCGGCTGAAAAAGCTGCGCTAATTCGCGATCGACGCCAAAGCTCCAGCCTTTGCCATCATAATAGCTTTTTGCCTCCCCCCGCCAATAACCTTCGACTGGTGTTGTTCCATAAAACATGATCATGTCGTCATCTTGAAACGGAGCGCCGAGCAAGCTGTCGTCGAAGCTGTAGCCAGACAATGCTTTGCCAGTCTGCACATCAAGTGATACGGTTGAAGCTTTGGCCGCCTTTGGTTTTGCTGAAGATTCCAGCATATGTGTGAATTGCTCGGATAATGCAGCTGTCCACTGCGGCGGCTCATGCTTTTGTGCCATCGGTGCTGAAACGAGCAGTACGCATGAGCAAATAGCTGCTGCCAAGCATATGGCTCTTATATTCCATTTCTTAAACTGATCTCGTATTTGCTGATCATGTGATAAACGGACTTTTGGCGTCTGCTGAGGCAAGCCGGCAGACAAACCTGCTGTAATCTCCGTATCCAGAAGCCTGTCAATACGGGGCAAAGCTGCTATCGATACGAGCAGCATGCCTGCTGCCGCGGCGCGCACCAAGCCATAGAACGTATTATAGCCAAGCGCTACATGAAGCACGATTAAATAAAGCATAGTCAGCCCAACGAGCACTAGTCCGATTTGACGCAGCCAAATAAGCCTTTGCAACGCCGGAATGAGCATAGCGAACCCGATAAGCAGCAATAAGGTTCTTAGCTCGCCTGACATAGCAAGCAGCCCGCTTTCGAACAGGCTGGCAATATGATCGACGAGCAGCCCCGGCATCTGCAGCAGCCAGCTGATCATTGAGGAACGCTCCTCTTTAAACAGCAAGGCCAGTGTCATTAAACAATTGATCCCTTGCAAAAGCAGCTCGAACCATGCGGACAGCCGCAGCAAGCCAATCGCAACGACAACGCCAAGAAATACATAAAGAACAGCAGCAGTTTGCTGTCCTGTACCTGTAAACTTGCTTGTCCATGGATAAATCCATTCCATTAATAAGCCGAACAAAAAAGCACTCGTAAACAAGCGGTATAATAAGCTGCCCTCACTGTCTTTAGGCGAAATCATATTGCTGTGCACCCCCTGTTTGTACTTGCGCATTTGCTCTCTCATGAGAAAAATAGAGCCATTTAAGCGAAATCCCTTCCGCTTCCCATAGCTTCTGCTGCTCGCGCATTTGATAGCTCAACACCGAACTGCCTGCAACAATATGCAGCACCAGCCTTTTGCCTTGCCTTTTCAATTGCCCATTCAGTTCCAGCCAGCGATCGCCTTGTTTCCAATCCGTCGTAAAAACATCAATGACAGGGGCGGAAAATGAAGCCAGTCGGCTTGCATCAAGCGCCGCCGTACTAAACTTAGGAACTGCGGCAGCCAAGCCATGGCGCAATGCGTACAGCTGCTGTTCGTACTTATCAGAGCGGACGTCGGATACTAAATAAGACCCCTGCTCCATATACACAAGCTGATGCTCCCCCGCGCTTGCTGATTGCTCCAATTCAAGCAGCAGCCAGCTGATCGACTGATTAAATAAACGATCGAGCTCATTGCCTTTATTCGTCCGGCTGCAGCCGTTATCCAATATTCGCAGCTTAACAACAGGCTGCTCATAGTCATTAACTTTAGTGTGCAGTCCTTGCCCTCTTGCCAAAGCGCGATAGTCGATATGCATGAACGAATCGCCTTCCCGGTACTGGCGGCTGTGCGGACCTTGGCCAGCCTGCTGCTGCAAAGTGTCAGCTTCCAGCAGCCCATCGCGATGACGCTGCAGCTGAGCAATCCGATTCGGGGCCTCCTCTTGCTTGCGGCACTTTTCCTGCTGGCTGGCAAGCTTGAGGCCCGCCCGCCGCTGCTTTTCAGTATCATCAAGCTGAGCCGGCAGCACAGTAAAAGTATCCTCCAGCGCAATTTGCAGCTTACAAGCTGTAAAACCGAGCCAATCTCCTACGGCAACCGCTAATGGCTCATACTGATAGCAGCCTCTATCGAGCTGCTCCCATGTGTAAGTGATGCTTTGCTCGCCGCGTCTTAATGATGCCAATACGGTTCGAAACTGCACAGCGGAAGGATAAGCGGTACTAGTATTTATAAGGCGTTCTCCTACTGCTGCCCAGACGAGCGGCATACCGAAGCGATGCTTGATCGTTAATACCGCTTCAATTGTTCCTCCGCTCTGCGTTATTTTATGATGAATCGTACGCACTGCTTCAAGCCCCAGTACACCGATAAGCGGAGCTAAACCTGAGATCATTACGATGGCTAGCGTAAGTGACAGCACAAGCCACTCAACCGCGCCGCCGCGCAGCAGTACAGCCGCAAATGAAGTCCATAGTGCAGCTGCAATAAACAGCCATGCGCCGATGCGGGTGCGGATTGCGATAGCATTTTGATTCGCATTTTTCTTCATCGCGCTCTCTCACTTCTCGTATAAAATGGCGAAAGCTTGCTTCTGACAATATGCTCTAAAAAAGAAGACTTGCTAGTTTCATAGCTTGCCTCCGGGGTTAATCTGATCCGATGCGGCAGCGCAAATAATGCTGTTTCCAGCAAATCGTCCGGAATAACATAGGAGCGTCCAGCGATATATGCAGAGGCTTGGGCGGTGCGCAGCCAATCGCGCATCGCTCTTGGGCTGATGCCAAGCAGCACTTTGTCAGACTCTCGCGTAGCTGCAGCAACCTGCAGCATATATTCCAGCAGCGACCGGTCGACATGGGCCGTCCTGGCCTCCGCTTGCATCTCCAGCCATTCCTGAACAGACAGAACAGGTGCTGCCTTGGATAGCGTTTCGCTGCGTTTCCTTTCGGCAAATTGCTCAAGCAAACGAAGCTCGTCCGCTGCGTCCGGGTAGCCGATTGCTATACGGGCAATAAACCGGTCGAGCTGAGCCTCAGGCAGCTGGCTGGTCCCTTCAAATGCAAGTGGGTTTTGG
The DNA here is from genome assembly GCF_050864975.1 of Paenibacillus sp. GXUN7292. NCBI lineage: Bacteria > Bacillati > Bacillota > Bacilli > Caryophanales > Paenibacillaceae > Paenibacillus > Paenibacillus sp. GXUN7292. The sequence continues at coordinate 11,559 of NZ_JBOZWO010000072.1, forward strand.
GTAGCTATAATCATAAAAGGCGCCGGCAGCCTGCGTGTTTTCCCATCGATGGTGAAGGCCCGCTCCTCCATCACCTCAAGCAATGCGGATTGAGTGCGCGGCGAGGTGCGGTTAATTTCATCCGCCAGTACAATATTGGCCACAATGGGACCTGGCCGATAGACGAGCTCCCCCGTCTTGCTGTCCAAAACCAAACCGCCGATCACGTCGGCAGGCAGCATATCTGAAGTGAACTGAATCCGTTTGTATTCCCCGCCAACCGCGGCTGCGAAGGAGCTGGCAAGCAGTGTTTTCCCTACCCCTGGAATATCCTCCAGCAGCACATGGCCGCCGGCCATAAGCGATGTAACAAACTGATGAATGACCGCACGCTTTCCTAGCAATACACTTTCCAGTCTCGTATACAAACGCTGCAGTAATATTTGATTTTCCTTATGTCGTGAAGAAATAATTATAGCAATCGCCTCCAATACTATCGATTACTACATAGCTTCTCCGTTTTTTACTATTTTTAGACGTAATAGATTGTTAGAAATGAAAGTGTGCGCCCATCTTTCATTAGAGCTAGCTAAATATTCGAACAGGCTAACATTGCCTTCTAACGAATCCTAGCAGCGCTATTAGGCTGAAATTTGCTATTTTTGTAATCTAACGAAGGTGAAAAGCCTTATTGGGGTGAAAAGAGGCTACAAGTGGCGGTTTGATCACAGATAGCGCAATGTAGGAGGGTGTCGATTAATTGTGAATAGGGCAATAAGCAATCGAAAGGGATGTTACTACGATCAAGTTTGGGATTCCGACCGCTGTTGTAGTCCAATTTTTTTGATGAAACAACCCCTGCATAGGATAAAATTGGCCTACAAAGGCGGACGCTGCCGCTTCTCCATTCCCAATCTTGCTCTTCGTTCCCCTTTCTTTTGCTTGCCTTCGTTGCCCAATATTAATCGACACCCTCCTCAGCTTCGTTAGAGCTAATAAGTGCCAAATTGTCATGAAACAACGGCGTAAGTACAAGTTTGTATCGTCCCCCTCCTTAGTGAAGTCCGGTGCGCAAAAAGGTGCTAGTCTGCAGCAAGAATACATCCAGATTGGCATGCGGATAAGTGTAGGTTGTGCGGCTATACGGGGCTATACAAATAAGTGGCAGTTGTGCGGCTATACGGGGCTATACAAATAAGTGGCAGTTATGCGGATAAGTAATATTTGTGTGTCTAAGTGGAATTCGTGCGTCTAGTTAAGGCTTTTTTAGGTAAATATGCTGCTCTAAAGGGAAAACATGTATCTAGTTTGGAGTGTTTCCAGGTTTTCGATCGAATTTGATCAATCTAACTACATAAAATCCATTTAGATC
>NZ_JBOZWO010000073.1:0-12882 GCF_050864975.1 Paenibacillus sp. GXUN7292
CTTCTGACAACCGTTAGCGTATGACACTAACTAAGTCGGTAAATGCGCTTGCTGCCTAGACAGCCAGCCTGGTTGTCCTTGCATTGATTTATCCCCCGTAAGCATCGCGAAAAGCACTGCAAAGCTGCGCTTTGTCCACCTCCCACAATTGTGCAATTTCTTCGCTGACGTGCTCCTCCCACCAGTCGGACTGCGCTTTTTTATTGCTTTGATTTTCTACAATCCATAATAGATTGGCTGCGACCTTTTGCACATACAGCTTTTCAGCGGCTTCAATTTTGTCTGGGCTTACCCATTTATTCAAACGCTTTAAAGTACGGTATAGCTCTTTGCTGCAAGCTCTTCTAATCTTCCTTACGGATGGCAGCGGGTTTTCTTGTTTTTGATTATGATTCATGCTGTACCGACTCCTTTCTGCTACATTCTTATGCAATGTGCAGCAGGATGGTCACAACGCCTATAGCCTAAGTGTGTAATCTTTATTATGCCAGGCTTGTCATATCTAAATGAGACATGCATAGGATGGGAGAGATAATATATGCTTGCAGCCTAAGGTGGAGGGTTCAAAAATGGAAAATTGGATTGCGGACTTAATAGAGCAATACGGTTATTTTGGCATTTTACTTTTGATTACGCTAGAAAATATATTCCCGCCTATACCTTCGGAAATTATATTGATGTTTGGCGGCTTTATGACAACAAAAACCTCACTTAGCGTACTGGGCGTTGCAGTCGTTGCTACAACGGGCTCCATTGCGGGTTCACTTGTACTGTATGGAATAGGACGCATGTTCAACATGGAACGAATGGAAAAGCTGGTCGAACGAAAAGGCAGTTGGATGCGTCTGAAAAAAGAAGATATACAAAAAGCAACCAAGTGGATAAAATCATACGGCTACTGGGCTGTTGTTATTTGCAGAATGATTCCGCTTATCAGAAGCTTGATTTCCATACCAGCAGGCATGGCGAAGCTGCGTTTAACACCTTTTTTATTATTTACTTGTATTGGAACGTTCATTTGGAATATAACAATGGTTGGCATCGGGGCGCTTGTCGGGGAAAACTGGTCCTTTGTCATGCAGTTGCTATCGGTATATTCAACGATTACTTATGTGCTTATTGCTGCAATCGGATTGCTGGTCTTTTTTTTCTTTTTGCGCAGAGCAAGGAGAAAGTAAGTGTAGTATAATAAAGAAGATGAGCTATAAAGCACATTTGTAGGAAAAAATGTATGAAATGAGGGATACATAATGTCAACAAATTTGCTGGATAAAATAAACAAAGGTATTACACCTGGGCAGTTTATCGAAGGAATGACTAAAAATAAAGAGCAGTTTGAACAGTGGAAGACAGCTTTTGCATGGAATAACGAAGAGGACCGTCAGTTTTTTCAAGCATTGAGCAAACGCGATGATTTGCTTTGTTTTATTCTAATGGCGGATTGGTGCGGTGATGTCGTTCGCAATGTGCCTGTTATTTTTAATGCGTTGGAGATAAGCAATATTCCCGTAGAAGTGTTGATAATAGAAGAGCATATGGAGACGATGGATCAATTCCTAACCTTGGGAGGCCGCTCCATACCGATCGTTATTTTCACAAATAAGAAAGGCGCGGTGCTTGGTCAATGGGGCCCTCGGCCACAGTACGTGCAAGAGCCTATGATAGCTTTCAAAAAGGCAAATCCAGACCGTGAGGCAGCTGATTATCAGACGAATTTGGCTGAAACACGCAAAGAAATTATTCGCCGCTATGGCGAGGGTACAGGCTATCAGGCCGATATTATAACAGAGCTGCGCGCTTTATTGGAGACGATTTAACGAATGCACACAACCTTTACAGTCGAATCTTTTGCACTAGGACCCATTCAAACAAATGCCTATCTTATTGTAGTCAAAGAGGAGCAGTCTTCTGCTGAACAGGCAGCCCAAGCTAAGGAACGGGCGATTATTATTGATCCAGGCATGAATCCTAAAGCACTGCTGCAGCGCATCCGTGACGTTGAGGTGGAAGCCATATTGCTGACGCACGCGCATTTTGATCATATGGGCGGACTTGAAGAAGTGCGCAAAGCAGCTGGCTGTCCTGTATATATTCATGATTTGGAGGCAGACTGGCTAACAGATGCCCGTAAAAACGGTTCCATGAGATGGTCCGACGTCACGCCGCCAATTGTGGCGGAGCCAGCTGAATATGCTCTTGCAGAAGGGCAGAAGCTTCAGCTGCTTGACCATACGTTTACTGTCATGCATACGCCTGGCCATTCGCCGGGAAGTGTTAGCTTCCTATGCGGCAATCATCTGTTTTCGGGCGATGTGCTGTTCCGTATGTCAGTAGGCAGAACGGACTTGCCAGGCGGAAAAGAAAGTGATTTATACAATTCGATTCAGTCAAAGCTTTATCCGCTTCCAGAAACAACGATTGTGTATCCTGGCCACGGCGGAAGAACGACGATCGGATTTGAAAAAGCGAATAACCCATATGTAAGATAAAGAGGAGAGCATTCCTGCTTCGCTTATGCAAGGAATGCTTGATCACTTTCATAGTTTGATAGCATGCTGATGTTACCGCATGTATGCATAGTTTATTAAGGACGGTGCTTTAATATTGACGAATGAAACGATCCAGCATACACAAGCTGACGGGGAAGAAGTAAAAATGGATGTGAAGCTGACGCCTGAACAACGCTCGGCAGAAACGATAAAAATTACGGATGTCATCGCCTCGCAGCTAAGTCTTCCTAAAACAAAAGTAAAAGCTGCAGTAGCATTGCTAGATGAAGGCAATACGATTCCTTTTATTGCGCGTTATCGCAAGGAAGCAACTGGAGAGCTTGACGAGAACGAGCTGCGCTCTATTGAAGAGAAGCTTCAGTATATGCGCAATTTGGAGGAGCGCAAGCGTGAAGTTATACGGCTCATTCATGAGCAGGACAAGCTGACCGAGCAGCTGCAGCAGCAAATCGAGGCGGCAGTCAAGCTGCAGGAGGTAGAGGATTTATATCGTCCTTACCGCCAAAAAAGGAAAACACGTGCCAGCGTGGCAAAGGAAAAAGGCTTGGAGCCGCTGGCGCAGTGGCTATGGTCGCAGCCGCGTCAGGGCGAGCCGCTGGCGGAGGCGGAGCGCTACATATCTGAGGAGCTGGGAGTGGCAACAAGCGAAGAGGCTCTGCAGGGGGCAATGGATATTATTGCAGAGAACATTGCAGATGACGCCGCGATTCGTTCGTGGATTAGAAAATTTACAATGGATCAAGGTATTTTATGCACCGTTGCAAAGGATGATAGCGCGGAATCCGTCTATGAAATGTACTACAGCTACCAAGAGCCGCTTCGCAAGCTTCCGCCGCATCGTATTTTAGCGATCAATCGCGGCGAGCGCGAAGAAATATTGCGCGTTACGCTGGATATTCCAGTTGAGCGAATTCACGATTATATAACGAGAAGATTGCTTCGAAACGGAACAGCCGATGCAGTGAAGCGAGTGTTCACCGTTATTATCGAGGATGCTTATAAGCGCTTGCTCGCTCCATCGATTGAACGCGAGGTAAGGGGAGAGCTGACTGAGAAGGCGGAGGAGCATGCCATTTCCATTTTCTCAGAAAATCTGCGTAATTTATTACTTCAGCCTCCTGTTCGCAGCCAAATGGTGCTTGGAGTAGACCCTGCTTTTCGAACTGGCTGCAAGCTTGCGGCGATTGATGATACAGGCAAGCTGCTTGAAGTAGCTGTCAGCTATCCGACGCCTCCTAACAACAAGGTCGCAGAAGCGGAAAAAATAATTAATGGCTTGATCGATAAATACGGCTTGAATTTAATCGTAATCGGCAATGGTACTGCTTCTCGTGAAACAGAGCAGTTTATTGCAGATCTCATTGCAAAGCGCAAGGAGCGAGGGCAGCAGCCGGAGCTGAAATATATTATTGTCAACGAAGCGGGAGCGAGTGTCTATTCAGCTTCGAAACTAGCTCAAGAGGAGTTTCCTGAGCTCGACGTAGCTGAGCGAAGCGCTGTCTCCATTGCGCGCAGATTGCAGGATCCGCTTGCTGAGCTCGTCAAAATCGAGCCTAAAGCGATCGGAGTTGGACAGTATCAGCATGATGTGAGCCAAAAAAGGCTTGGCGAGACGCTTGGCGGCGTCGTTGAATCCGCTGTTAACCATGTAGGTGTCGATGTCAATACCGCATCTGCCTCGCTGCTTTCTTACGTGGCGGGAGTGAATGCTACGATTGCGCGCAACATAGTAAAGCACCGGGAAGATAACGGACGCTTTACAGACCGCAAGGAGCTGAAAAAGGTAGCCCGTTTAGGGGCGAAATCCTATGAGCAATGCGTAGGTTTTCTAAGGATACCGGAAGCTTCCAATCCGCTTGACCGCACTCCGATCCATCCGGAATCTTATGCGGTAGTAGATCAGCTGTTCAAGCAGCTGCAGCTGAAGCTGGGGCAGATCGGTTCAGACGAGCTGAAGGGCAGTCTGGAGCATATTAATATTGAGCAGCTAGCTACTGACCTTGGCGTAGGGGTTCCTACCTTGCGCGATATCGTAGAAAGCTTGCTTCGCCCTGGGCGAGACCCGCGTGAGGAGCTGCCAGCTCCGATATTTCATACCGATGTATTGCAGCTGGAAGATTTGACGCCAGGCATGGAGCTGCAGGGAACAGTGCGCAATGTGATTGACTTCGGTGCGTTCGTCGATATTGGCGTGAAAAACGACGGACTTGTTCATATTTCTCAGCTAAGCAATAAATTTGTAAAGCATCCGATGGATGTTGTGTCGGTAGGCGATACTGTAACAGTATGGGTTATGAGCGTAGACTTAAAGCGCGGTCGTGTCAGCCTGACGATGCGGCAGCCGCAGCAGGGATAAATAGTATACTGCAAATAACGCAGCTAAAGAGACTGTCGATTCATTGTGGGCAACTATTGATAAGCAATGAGAAAGTGGAAACGGAGAGCAAGAATGGGAATGGAGAAGCGGTAGCGTCCGCCTTTGTAGGCTAATTTTTTCCTTTACAGGGGTTAGTTATTCATAAAAATTAGACTACAACAGCGGTCGGAATCCCAATCTTGATCGCAGTGGCACCCCTTTCTATTGCTTGTTGCAACTATCCACAATTACTCGACAGTCTCCTAAAAGTAATTAATTCAAGCAGGGAGGTGGAGCAGCGCAGCTCCACCTTTTGCATTGACAAATGGTATATGCCTCTTTATACTGTAAATATTATTAATACAGTTATGAAGGTTTGTAGAGAAAGAGGAGTGAAAGAGATGTCAGTTACAGAGCAGCAAAGGGAAGAGCAAGCAAGAGTGGTAAACGCGGATGAGCAAGGCTTGCTTACTATTATGAATGGGCGCCGTGCGGTAAGACATTATGATACAAGTGCAGTTATTTCCGAGGAAGAAATTGCGGATATCCTTAAGCAGGCGACTAGAGCCCCGTCATCTTCCAATATGCAGCCATGGAGATTTATTGTTGTCACCGATCCAGAACTGAAACAAAAGCTAGTTCCAATTGCAAATAATCAGAAGCAGGTTGGCGAAGCTTCTGCTATTATATTGATCATTGCCGATACAGAAATGTATAAAAAAACAGAGCAGATTTTTGGAACAGCGCTTGATGCAGGCTTTATTACAGAGGAAGTAAAGGAAAAAATGTCTGCCAATTCGATTAAGCTGTACAGCTCGATTCCTTATGACAGATTAAAGGAAATTGTATTATTCGATGCTGGTCTGGTGTCAATGAACATTATGCTGCTTGCTCATGCTCGCGGCTATGACACAGTGCCAATGGGCGGCTATAATCGCGATCAAGTGAAAGCTTTGTTTGAGCTGTCTGATCGCTATATTCCAGCGCTTATGCTGCCAATCGGCAAAGCGGCAGCCGCTGGCCATCCGTCCGCTCGCTTGCCCATCCAAGAGGTGCTGGCATTCAACAAAATGCCCGAATAAAGACAGGCAAAGAACCTTCGCCAAGCCGCGCGATTATGGAGCTGAAACGTTCCATTATGGGCTTTGGTGAAGGTTCTTTTTTTAGAAGCTTACGTTTCATTATGTTTGTCAGGTCATGCTCTATCGAAAAGTTGAGGATGTTTTATCCTCTTGATCGTCTCCCAGTTTGTTGCGGTAAAAATACCAGCAATCATTTAACATTTTTATTTGTCTGCGATCACGTTTGAAATACGCTCGCTGCAATTGGTTGCATAGCCATTGCGGCATGCACACCCCTCCCTCCAGGCAAAACAAGATGTATTACTATACTATGGGGATGGGTGTTTGTACGTGCAGGTCCATTGCGTTATTTGCTTTGAAAATAGTTTTTTAAACCATCTACAATCGCTTGGGCGATTTGGTTCTGCCCCTTTTCTCCTAGCAAAAAGGCCTCTTCCCGGGCATTGGTCAGAAAGCCGACCTCGAGCAATGCGGCAGGCACTTCGCTATACCGGAGCACCTTCCAGTCCTCTTGCTTGATGCCCCGATCCCTAAATCCGGTTGCCTTCACAATGGCCTGCTGCATGGCTTGAGCTAGCTTAGCGCTGCCTAGTTCGTAGTAATAGGTTTCTGTTCCTGAAACGCTTGTATCGCTGGTGAATGTGTTTCCATGAATAGATAAAAATGCATCCGCTTGCTGTGAATTGGCGATTGCTGCCCGATCCTCCAGTTCGATGAAGGTATCATCTGTGCGTGTCATATAAGGCTTGAACTCCGGTTCTTTTAAAAGCAGCTGATATACTTTTTCGGTTAGTGCTAGCGTAAAATTTTTTTCATATTTGCCGCTTGCACCGTCTGCGCCAGGGTCGTGCCCGCCATGACCTGCGTCAAGAACGATGACCAAGGGAGCGGTATCGGATGGTACTGCGGGTGTAGCTGACTCACCGGGTGTTTGCTGCGCGCCATACAACAGTTTGTTCGGTGCTGATTGCGACTTGATAGCCCAGAGCAAGCCGAACAGGAGTGCAAGACTCATAAGTAAAAATAATTTGCGGCGCTGTGATCGTCTTCGTATTAATCTCATATTTCGAACCTCCGTCTCTAAGCATCAAGTGTAAGGCTCGAATATATGAGAAGTTTTATTAAGTTGTAAAGAAGCTGTAAAGTTGCCCAGTCCCTTGCTTGTGAATGGTTGCCTGCAATGTATCGGTACGGTCACACGTTCCGTTATTTGCCTCGAAAACGCGTTTTTTAAATTTTTGCGGACACATGTTCCGTTATTCGGCTCAAAATGGAGCTTTATTTACTGTAAACGGATCAATAACGGAACGTCTGTCACATTGCCGCCTCAAAACTGCTCTTTTGGGTGTAATAGCGGAACGACTGACCAGTTAGCAAGGGAAGCCGTGATTCATTGTGGATAGGGCAACAAGCAACCGGAAGAGGATGGCACTGCGAAGTGCCACGCGTTATAAGTTATATGTCATTAGCCGTATTTCAGCTTATAATCAAAATACCTTGAGTCAAAGTGGGCGATCTGAATAGCTGCCAAAACATCTTTGGAAAAATCGACCACTTCGTTTTTTACATAGTTGATCATGAAATAAAACATCACCTTCCTGTCATCGCTAATATAATACAGCTCGCTCAGCCCGTTCATGGTTTGGTAAACTCTTATTTGGCTTGCATCAATCGCAGTGTTTATGAGCTCCTTCTCATCGGCAAATTGTTTGGCAAGCTGTACCAGCTTTTCATCGTCAACATGCGCGTCTTCTTCCGATACCTTTACTTCAGCGAAGTTTTTAGCCTTGGTCGCTCTCAAAATCTCACCATTACTCGGATTGATCGTAATGCCATAGATATCGTATTCATTGAAAACATTCGTAATCGTAATAAAATATAAACCGCTTGATACCTTGTTCAACTGCTCAATATATGAATCCAATATGTCCTGATCTAAATTCAAATAGCTGGTTGCGCTAGCCAGCAATTTTTTAATATCGTTGTAGTCTATGCTCTGCAGCTCGAACTCCACATTATCTTTACTTAGATGATTATTGAAATATTTATTAATCGCATTTATGCCTAGCGACTTTATCGTCTCTTCCGATAGCAGGGCGTCGTCCTGCACCTTGAACTGCTCTTTGGCTTCCAAGTTCTTTATCATCACTGTATTTTTGGGATATGGGTTATACAGGCTTGAGCATCCGGCTAGCAGCGGGAAAATAAAGCAGACTACCAGCAATAGAATGAATTTTTTCATTGTTTTTCCTCCTCGTTTTCCATATGAGGATCAAATATGACGCGTATCGTAGTACCTTGCTTCTCTATGCTTTCAGCTTCAATTATTCCTTGATGCAAGCTTGCTACGTTTTGGCAGATTGATAAGCCGAGGCCTGCGCCATTATGTTTTCTTGTACGGGCTTTATCAACCATGTAGAAAGGCTCGAAAATTTTGTCGAGATGCTCTTTCGGTATGCCTGCACCCCGGTCGATCACTTCAAGATATATTTTTTCTTGATGGTTAAATGCTCGAATCATAATCGTACTATGCTCCGGCGATGCTTTAATCGCATTATCCACTAAGTTTGCAATTAATATTTTTATTAAATCTATTTCCAGCTCGAGCTCGCAGCTTTCGCATTCGGTTATAATTTCAATTTGCTTCTGCTTTGCCTTGATGCTAAGTGAAGGTGTAATTTCGTCAACAACCTTTTTTAAATTCCCTGCCGCCATTTCAAAATGATCATCTCTCAGCATAATTAAATCCATAAGCTTGAAGGAGAGCGATTCAAGATGCTTGGCCTCACTGCTAATTACGTTCAAGCCGTCGACCAACGTCTCCTCGTTATACTTCGTCACACGCAAGTAATTGGCATAACCGATAATTGACGTGAGCGGGGTTTTAATTTCATGCGTAAAGTTTTGAATAAAACGATCCTTTTCACTATTGCGCAGCTCCAGCTCTTTAATCGTATTTTCCACCGCATCGGCCATAATATTGAAATTGTTGGCAAGCACCCCAACCTCATCTTTTGCTTTTATTTTTACACGTTCTGTGAAATCTCCCTGCGCTATTACTTTGACCGTCCGAATTAACTTATCAATCGGTCTGGTCAGCCCTTTGCTGACAAAAAACATAATGAGCATGTAAAGTAAGCAAGCGATAATATCCATTTGAATAAAAAAGCGGTATTGATCGATTCTTTCCTCATAAAGATGAGTAACATCCTTGGTATACGTAAATAAATAAGCCTTTTTTTGAACGTCAATTAAGTTAGCCGTAAACAGCAGCGTCCGGTCATCAATGTCCCGTAAAATGTACCGAATTTCCTCCAACTGCAAGCCGTCAAGCTCTTCCCGTTCCTCTGGCAGCTTTTGATCGGCATTATTGCTGAAAATGAGCTTGTTATCCTCATCTTTAATTTCTATAAAAATTTGCTGATTGCGATTTTGGGAAATAAACTCGTTAACGATTTGCTCCATTACTTTTTTTTCGTAATCGACAGAATCATAAATTTGCATAATAGGGACGATGGCATTGACGCTTGCCTGAATATTCATATTTTCGCTCAGCGTGCTCTTAATTTCCTGCTCCAGCATTTTGCTATGAATGCGCTCGATAAATAGGATGGATGATAAATTAAAGATGAGAACGAATGCAAGGAGGGAGAACAGATAAATCTTTTTCCAAAACTTCATGCTTTAGTCCTCCAGGCGATAGCCAATCTTGTAGATGGTTTTAATATAATCCTGCATATGGAGCTTTTTGCGCAAAGATTTAATATGCATATCAACGGTTCTTGTCTCGCCGTAATAATCAGCTCCCCATACCCGGTCGAGAAACTGCTCGCGCGTCAGCGCGATGTTTTTATTTTTCATCAACACAAGCAGCAGCTCGTATTCTTTAGGGGTCAGTTCCACAGGCTCTCCGTTTATCGTGACCTCTCTTTTGTCCATAAGCAGCTTTACATTTCGAAACTCCAGTACATTTTCTTCCTTGCCATATCTTCGAAGCACGGTTTCTATCCGCGCCAGAAGCTCAATTGCTTCAAATGGCTTTACCATATAATCTTCAGCGCCAAGCTTCAAGCCGTTCACCTTATCGAATACTGAATTTTTTGCAGTAAGGAAAATGACAGGTATGCCAAAGGCTTTAATCCGATCCATTAGCATGAAGCCGTCCATGCCGGGAATCATTACATCGAGCAGGATCAAGTCGATTTTTTCTTTCTTGATAAGCTCCAAAGCAACAAGCCCGTCATAAGCTTCCATAGTCTCGTAATGAACGAGATTTAAATTCATTTTTATGATTTTCGATATATTCACATCATCTTCAACGATCAATATTCGCTTGCTCAATGGTTGCTTGTCTCCTCTATCATTTTTATAAGCCTATTAATAGCACCAATCCCCGCCTATTGCAATGTCAATATTAAACTATGAACACTTCTCTCCTTCGACTTTACAACTTCATTACAATTACATCTAACTTCCCATATATCTAACTTTTAAACTTTATGTATAGACATAAAGGAGAGAGTATACCGATGACTAACAAATGGATAGCTGCATTTGGCGCATGTTTGCTGGCTATGCAGCTGACAGGCTGCTCCGATTCGGCTGTTAAGGCTGATCCGGCAGCAAGCGAAATTCCTGTGGGCGGAGCTGTTGAATCTGACAAGCCTTCTCCGCCTGCTCGAGACCCTTCGATTGTGGCTTTAGTCAACAAGCAGCAAAGTTTAGACGAGACGTATGTGCCGGATGACTTGGTTACAGTGGATGTGCCTACTGTTCTGAACAATCCGGAAGTGAATCAGTTAAGAAGGGAAGCTGCCGGGGCATTGAAGGAAATGTTCGACAAGGCTGCTGACGCAGGCATTAAGCTGTATGCTCGCTCGGGTTATCGTTCCTTTCAAACGCAAAGGCTGCTATTCGAAAATTACGCTGCCAAGCATGGCGAGGAGGCGGCTAATCGCTATAGCGCCAGAGCAGGGCAGAGCGAGCATCAAACGGGGCTCGTGATGGACGTGACAAGCGAAAGCGTTAATCTTCAGCTCGAGGAAACGTTTGGAGAAACGGCCGAAGGCAAGTGGCTCAGCGAGCATGCGCATGAATTCGGATTTATTATTCGTTATCCGAAGGGTCAGGAAAAGATAACAGGCTATATTTATGAGCCTTGGCATATCCGCTATTTAGGAACAGAGCTTGCCGGCAAAGTTTACACGAGCGGTCTGACTTATGAGGAATATTTGGAGAAGGAGAAGCCAAAAGATGAGATCAGCTAGTGCAAGGCGCAGAGCGCGCAGGAGGCTGCTGGTACTGCTGCTATTTATGGTTCTCGTTGGTTTAATTGCAGGAGTTCCCTATCTCGTGAAAGTATTTCAGCGCTTAGAAACGGGCAATCTGCCAGTTGCAGCCGAATCCAGCTCGAATGCCGGCAGCGATTCGGATCAGCATACCACTATCCGCATCGCTGCTGCCGGCGACATTATGTTTCATCAGACACAGCTCGACAGCGCTTATGATGCTAACAGCAAAACCTATGATTTTAAATCCGTATTTGAAGATATTAAGCCAATTATTAGCGCTGCTGATCTGGCTATTGCTAATTTTGAAACGACGGCAGCCGGATCAAGTCGGCCATACAGCGGCTATCCTGTCTTCAATTCTCCAGATGAAGCTATCGATGCGATTAAATATGCAGGCTTTGACGTTTTGACCACTGCGAACAATCACAGTCTGGATACCGGCAGCGAGGGACTGAAACGGACGGTTGAAGCGATTCAAAGTAAAGGTATCGATACAGTGGGCACGTATAACAAAAAACCGGAATCACGAGTGCTGATGAAGGATGTTAAAGGAATTAAAGTGGCTATACTATCTTATACAGAAAGCACGAACGGCTTAGGCAGCAAGTATGCCGCTGATGAACTAAATGCGATGATCAATATGATGGACAAGACCGCGATCGTTAAGGATATACGAGAAGCCAAGCAGCTTGGAGCCGATATAATAATTTCCTTGATGCATTGGGGCGATGAATATGTGGAGCAGCCGAATGCGAAGCAAATTGAATTTGCACAGCTGATGGCTAAGGAAGGCGCAGACATTATTTTAGGAAGCCATCCGCATGTTATACAAAAGTCAGAATTCATAGAGACAGCAGATAAATCAACGTTTGTCATTTATTCGATGGGCAATTTCATTTCCAATCAAAGGAGGGAAACGCTCGACAGCCGCAATGAGCTTACGGAGGACGGTATTATCGTTAACATCGATATTCGCAAAGACAACAAAACTAATGAAACGACGATACAGCATGTGGAATACGTCCCGACATGGGTATATCGCGACAAGGAAGAAGGCCAATCCAAATATACGTACCGCATACTTCCTGTTGAGAGTTATCTTGATAGCAATGATATATCCGCGGCATTCAAACAACGCATGAAACGTTCTCGCGATGCAACGGTATCTAAAATGGATACAACACCAATTATTAAAAATTGAAGCTATTCGTGGATTAAAATAAAAGAACCTGCTTCGCCTGTCAATGCGGCTAATGGACGCTTGCATGGGCGCAGTGAGGTTCTTTTTTGTGTTAATCCAAGTTATGAATATCTTTAATATTGATGGACTTTCGATTGTAGGAAATCAAATTTTGCTCTTTCTACTTACTTAGAGTTTCGGTTAGCTTTTGATGACTGCAGCCAATCAAATAGCGGTTTATTCCTTTTAACATGCAGTAAGTTGAGTTGCTGAGGTGTGGCGATATGTGCTGATATGGAGTATTTAGCGTTTGTAGGCACTTCGGTGCTACCTCAAAACGGCCAAATGTACATGAAATTTCATATACAATACGCTGAAATGCCCCAAAAAACACAAATGTATATGAAATATCATACAGAATCGGTCGGTGCTACCTCAAAACGGCCAAATGTACATGAAATTT
>NZ_JBOZWO010000074.1:0-11643 GCF_050864975.1 Paenibacillus sp. GXUN7292
CAGTTAAATCCGCAGCACTAACGGTTCTCAGGAGGGTGTCGATTAATTGTTAATAGGGCAATAAGCAATTGAAAGAATGCTACTACGATCAAGTTTGGGATTCCGACCGCTGTCTAGTCCATTTTTTTGATGAAATAACCCCTGTAAAGGATAAAATTGGCCTACAAAGGCGGACACTGCCGCTTCTCCATTCCCCATCTTGCACTTCGTTCCCCCTTTCTTTTTGCTTGCAAACGTCGCCCACAATGAATCGCCACCCTCGCCAGAAGCATTCTTTAGCAAAAATCACCTCAAAAAGCCCGCTGTCTATAAGTCCTTACGACTGATGGTCAGCGAGCCTCTTGTCTATTCATTTAATTTAACCTACCAACAATGCATACACGACACCCGGACCATGCACGCCAATCGTCAAATCATTCTCAATATCGGAGGATCGGCTTGGGCCAGAAATAAAATGTATACCTGCAGGCAAAGCCTCACGCCCAGCCTGATCAAACCCGCCCAGCACCTCACCCAGTCTCGTATGCAAGCGGTCAACCGGAATAATAAAGAACATAACTGTTGGCAGCAAGCTTACTGAGCGACCTTTGTTATTAGCCGACAACACTGTAATCGAGCCAGTATAAGCTACAGCATGATCCGCCATCACGATGCCGATATCAGCCTGTGCCGCCTCTGCCATCCAGGCATGCTCTTCATCCGTGTTCCATGCTTTCAGCTCGGCTTCTGGAAGACGTCGCTTCAGCTCTTCCTCCAGCTCCAGCGCCGCAAGCTCCGACTCATTCTGACGAACGATATATTTGGCGCCTAGCTCCACTGTCTTGTTAACGATAAAAGCCTTAGCTTCTTCCATGGAAGCAAGCCTCGCCGTATGGCCGCCAACGGACTGAAAGTTATCGATAAATTGTGCTTCCTTCTCCTCCTGCGACCAATTAAATGCCTGCCAGAAGTCAGGCGCGCCACGATAAGGCTGAACAGGCTTCTCCGTCATGCGCGGATGTCTAAGCTTTGCTGCAATATCCTTCATAAACCGCTCCTGCTTCGCCTTAGACTGCTCCGCCAGCCTTGCCAGCCACTGCTCATGCGTCTCACTCATCTGCGCCATCCCCCTTGCCAGACTTTTTACTATTCAACGCGCTATTCCGCCCCTCCGCACGCCCACGAACAAGCGCCTCCATCCGCTGACGCGCCGCGTCATCGAGCTCGCGCAGCTCAGTCTTCAACTCCTGATCTAGCGTTTGCCATCGGTCACGGAAAGATTTCTTAGGCAAGCTTGGCGTGACACGATAGCTGTTCCAGCCTTTAAGCGGTCCAAGCTTCGTACGGATATATCCGTCGCGGACGACAAGCTTTTGCCCAAGCTTGCCTAGCCGGACAAGTCCGCCAAATTTGCCCGAGCTGCCCATCACCGCAGCAAAGCCCTGCATGCCAAGCGATTCCAGCTTATTGCCATGACCGCCTTCTACCTTGCGTCTGCGCAGGTAGACAAGCATATCATGCAGCGGTATTTTTACAGGGCACGCCTCATAGCAGGCGCCACATAAGCTCGAAGCACCAGCTATATCATCCCACTCCGCTACATTGCTATTAAGCGAAGGCGTCAGCACTGCGCCTATCGGCCCGCTGTAGGTGCTGCCATAAGCATGACCGCCAATATGACGGTATACTGGGCAAGCGTTCAAGCAAGCGCCGCAGCGAATACAGTTGAGCAGCTCCTGAAATTCAGGGTCGCCCAGCTGCAGGGAACGTCCATTATCAACAATAATAATGTGCATCTCTTCAGGTCCATCCGCATCTCCATTGCGACGCGGACCTGTAATGCCGGACATATACATCGTCAGCTTCTGTCCGGTTGCCGAGCGCGGCAGAAGCGTAGCCATAACCTCCAAATCAGACCAGGAAGGAATAATCCGCTCCATGCCCATCAACGTAATTTGCGTCTTCGGCACCGTACTGACCATCCGCGCATTGCCTTCATTTTCAAACAGGACCATAGAGCCCGTCTCGGCGATCGCAAAGTTGCAGCCCGTCATGCCGATATCCGCTTCAAGAAACTTTTCGCGCAGCTTTTTGCGCACAAAGCCGGCAAGCGCCGTCGTATCCGGCGGCAGCTCATAACCTGCTTCCTTCGACAGCAGTTCAGCTATTTGATAGCGATTTTTGTGAATGGCCGGAATAACGATATGCGAGGGCATCTCGCCAGCAAGCTGAATAATATATTCGCCCAAATCGGTTTCTATCGCCTCAACACCGATCGTTTCGAGCGCCTGGTTCAAATGCAGCTCTTCTGTAACCATCGACTTCGATTTTACAACGGACTTGGCTTCAGCATGCTTGGCAATATCCAAAGCAATTGCAACAGCCTCCTGTCCAGTCGAAGCAAAATGAATATGAACGCCATTAGCTCTTGCATTATCAACGAATAAGTTCAAATAATAATCTAAATGAGCAATCGTATGAAGACGGATTTGTCTCCCCTGCTCGCGCCAAAGCTCCCAATTGCCATGCTCCTCAGAAGCTTTCTTCTTGCCATTGCGAAGCCGCTCTGTTGTAAAGCGCACAGCCTTGCGCAAAAATTCGTCATGAAGGGCAAGCTCTGCCCGCTCCTTCACGGACTTCTTCATAGCCTGTTGTCCGCTCATGCTTGCTTCACCCCTTCGTACAGCAGCTCAGCCAGATGCATCACTCGCACCGGCTTATTCCGATAATGCAGATTGCCCGCAATATTCATTAAGCAAGCCATATCAAGTCCTACCAGCACCTCTGCTTCGCTTTCCAGCACATGATCCGCCTTTTCTGTAACCATTGCTCCGGAAATATGTGCCATCTTTACAGCAAAAGTACCGCCAAAGCCGCAGCAGTCCTCAGCAAACGGAAGCGGCACGAATTCCAGTCCCGACACATTTTCGAGCAGCAGCATCGGTTCGTCCTTTACACCAAGTATCCGGCTGCCATGACAAGATGGATGGTAAGTTACTTTATGCGGAAAGCTCGCTCCAAGATCGGTAACCCCAAGCACCTGTACAAGAAATTGCGTAAATTCATAAGACTTTTCCTTCAATTTTGTAACACGCTCCAGCATAACTGGATCATTCTCAAACAGCTTCGGATAATGATGGATCATACCTGTACATGAGCCGGAAGGAGCAATTACAAAGTCACTATCTTCGAACGCATCGACAATAGTACGAGCCGATTCGCGCGCCTCCTTCCAATAGCCGCTATTAAAGGCAGGCTGTCCGCAGCAGGTTTGCACAGTAGGGAATTGCAGCTTGATGCCATGTCTGGCAAGCAGCCTTGCCATCGCTTCTCCTACCTTCGGAAACATAGCATCACTTATACATGTAATAAATAAAGATACCTTCATCGTCATCCCCCTAGCCATAAAATAGCAACAGCCTAATCGAAGCTAGGCGCTGCGCTTCTTTTGGGGAAGCCAGCGCCTATTATGCGAGGACCGTTAAACTATAGTTACTTCTATATTACGCTCTTGCAATCTCTCACGTATACTGGATTCCAAAGCTTTATCCGTAATAATTCGATCTATATCTGCCAAATCAGCTACATGTGTAAACGCCTGCACGCCAAACTTGCTAGAGTCCGCCAGCAAAACAATCTCATCTGCCATGCCAATCATCCGATACTTGATTCGAGCTTGAAGCTCATTAGATTCACTAACGCCTCGATCCAAATGAACACCTTTGCATGAGAAAAAAACTTTATCTACATGATAGGCATCAAGTGAACGTTCTGCTAGCGGACCTACGTAAGATAATGAACGAGAAGCTAGAATCCCTCCAGTAGAAATTACCTCTATCTTCTCTTTTCCACTAAGCTCCAACGCTACCTTAATAGAATTCGTAAGGACGGTAAGCGGAATATCCGGCATTGATGCTGCCATATACCACGCTGTTGAGCTGGCATCAAGCAATATCCGGTCCTGCGGCTTAATTAGCTTCACAGCTGCTTCCGCAATTCTTCGCTTTTCATCGGCATAAGCGACTTCTCTCTCGAAGAAAGGTGTTTCCGGCTGCTGATCCTTTACGCTGACAGCACCGCCATGAGAACGGCGCAGTCTGCCAACCTGCTCCAAACGGTCCAAATCACGGCGTATCGTCTCCTCCGTCACCTGACAAAGCTCACTGAGCTCTGTGACGCGTATGCTCCCTCTCTCATTTACAAGCTGCACGATGTAGTCATAGCGTTCAGCAACCAACATTCCATTTCCTCATTTCACACATTAGTCCTCATAGCCGCTGCGCAGTAATGAGTATATTACGTACATGTTCACTATTTAATGTTCGTTTTCATTTTATACTGTTTGTACGCATTATTCCAGCTTTCGGCATCCTGAGCCTCATACTGGACAATTGGGAATGAATCGCGAATAACACGTCTTGCCTCCCAAACATCCTTAAGCTCGCCAGAGGCAATCCACTGTACAGCCATATTTCCGATGGCGCTGCCTTCAACCGGACCTGCCCATACACGCTTGCCTAGTGCATTTGCTGTCCACTGACATAACAATGTATTTTGAATGCCGCCGCCAACCATATGCAGCCCCTCATACACAGCCTCTGTCAATCGTTCAATCTGCTCGAAAGCCTGGCGATATTTAAAAGCGAGACTTTCCAGAATTGCTCTCACATAGCTGCCTACATCGCCAGGATGCGATTGTCCGGTACGATCCAGATACAAGCGAATCTGTGCAGGCATATCCCCAGGATGCAAAAACAGATCGTCGTCTACATCTATAAAATGAGCGAATGGCTCAGCTTGCTCTGCCAGCTGAACTAGCTCCGGGAACGAATAAGCTTTGCCTTCTCTCTCCCACGCGCGCCTGCTTTCCTGCAAAATCCAAAGACCCATTATATTTTTGAGCAGCCTAAAGGTGCCATATGCGCCGCCCTCATTCGTGAAGTTCAAGCTTTGCGACATTTCATTAATAACAGGCTCCTGCACTTCTGTCCCGATTAGCGACCAAGTACCGCAGCTTAAATACGCAAAAGAGCGTTCAGTAGAAGGAACAGCAACGACTGCTGAGCCGGTATCATGCTCTGCAACGGCGATCACAGGTACAGTGTCAATGCCAAGCTCATCACACACCTCATCACTAAGCTTGCCTGCTTGTGTGCCAGGCTGTACAACCTCGCCCAGCAGCTCACGATCAATCCCAATTGTTTGCAGCAGCAGGTCATCCCAATCCATTGTTTTCGGATTAAAGATTTGCGTAGTTGAAGCGTGTGAAAATTCATTATACATCTCATTGGTCAAAAAATAACGGAGCAGCGACGGGAATAACAATATATGCTTGCCGCCAATTAGCTGCTGTGAATGATTCCGATTCAAGGAAGCGAGCTGATACAACGTATTGATCGGCATAAATTGAATGCCCGTACGTTCAAAGATCGTATCAGCAGACAGCTCTTCAATAAGCTGCTCCATCATGCCAGTTGTATGAGTATCGCGATAATGATATGGATTGCCAAGCAACTCGCCTGCTTCGTTAATAACGCCAAAATCAACTCCCCAGGTGTCAATACCAATGCTGCCAAGCTCGATGCCTTGGTTTTTTGCTTTCAGCAAGCCCTGCTTCAGTTCGTGCAGCAAACGCAATACGTCCCAGTGCAGCCGTTTGCCAACTAGAACGGGATCATTGGAGAAGCGGTGAAGCTCCTCCAGCTCAATCCGTCCATCAACTAAACGTCCAAGCACTGCCCTGCCGCTGCTTGCGCCAAGATCGAATGCAAGAACATGGGTCACCAGCTCGCACCACCCTTGCCTCTCACCAGGATGTCTTTTCCATAGCTGCTTGATAGATAAGCCTGCATCGGATCGACAGGCAAGCCTTGCTCCTCGCGGATGGCATGAAGAAGCGGCATAACGTCAAACTCAAATGCACGTCGGACAGCGTGCTCTGCTGCAAGTACATCATGGCGATCAGCAGCTTCTGCTACTTCCTTGTGATCTATAAGAAGCGCCTTAGCAAATTGCGTCTGAACATTAAGTACAGAGCGCATCATGGCTGGAATTTTCTGTTCGATATTATGAGATTGGTCAATCATATAAGCGATGTTGGACACATTTTCACGTATAGCCGCATCCTCGTCATTAGCCGCATCAAGAATTTGATAGAAGATTAAAAATAGCTCGTATGGATTAACTGTTCCGACAATTAGATCATCATCCGCATACTTGCGGCTGTTGAAATGGAAGCCGCCAAGACGCTTCTCGTCAAGCAAATAGGCTACGATATGCTCGATGTTAGCTCCTTGAAAATGATGCCCGGTATCTACTAGAACTTCAGCTTGCGGTCCGAGCTTTTGCGCTAGATTGTAAGCCATGCCCCAGTCCGCAAGGTCCGTATGATAAAACGCTGGCTCAAAGCATTTGTATTCAATAAGCATGCGCATTTTCGGCGTAAGCGCCTTATACATTTCAGTCAAAGCTTCCTGCATCCAAGCTTTGCGCTTGCGGATATGTCCTTGACCTGGATAGTTTGTACCATCCGCAAACCACAGACTAATATCGCGTGAGCCTGTTTCCTTGGCAATATCGACGCACTCTAGCAAATGATCGGTAGCTTTACGACGTACCGCTGCATCTGCATGAGTTACGCTACCGAGCATGTACTCATCTTCCTGGAACAGATTCGGATTAATCGCGCCGATAGAAAGACCTAGACCTTCAGCATGGCTTCTCAGCTTGCCAAAGTCCTCCACCTTATCCCAAGGAATATGAATAGCAACGGAAGGAGCAAGTCCTGTCAGGGCATGCACCTGTGCGGCATCCTCAAACTTCTCGAATGGATTGCGAGGCACGCCTTCTTTTTGAAATACTTTAAATCTTGTACCGGAATCACCATATCCCCATGAAGGAGTTTCAATCTTCAATGCCTTGAGACGCTCTTTTACTACATTCAAATCGATTCCTCTAGCCTTCTGCTGCTCTTCGAATAATGCATATGCGCGATCGGACATGGGTAACGCCCTCCTAATAAAATTTATGATTGCTTAATCGGATAAGCTATGGTCGACATTAGTGTATTTTCAGCCTGGGTCGAATCCAATCTGCTGTATTGCACAATAACAGGGATACTGCTCATTACTTCAATTGCATATGGAATGCCTGCCGGGATCGATACGCCATCTTTTGCGAGCGTGCTTGTGCGAATATGATACGCTCTTCTGCCAGGAACAACTGCAGAAATATTGTCAATCGGCTCGTGATCCTCGAAGAAAATCGTTATTGAAAGCTCAGCATCCACAGATGAGCGATTAAGCACGCATATTGATTCATGACTTATAAGCTCGCCAGAGCTTTTGGGCGGAATATAGCCATCCGGTATATACCAAATTTTCTCGCCATATGCCTCGAACATCCAGCATCCCCCTTTTATAGAATCATGTTTAAGCAAATGAGATTTACAGGCAAAAATCGTACGTTTCCGCTATTAACGGGTGAACGCTGCCGGTACGCCGCCGTCAACAGTCAGCATGCAGCCGGTTGTTTTTGCCGATCTGGAAGAAGCAAAGAACGCGATGCCTTCCGCGATATCACGCGGATAAATATTCACTAGCAAAGTAGTACGCTTGCGATAGTATTCTTCCAGCTGATCCGGCTCAATGCCATACGCCGCCGCGCGCTCATTGCGCCAGCTGCCGTTCCAAATCGCAGAGCCTTGCAAAATAGCGTCAGGCAAAACCGTATTGACGCGAATGCCGAATTCGCCGCCTTCTGCTGCAATACAGCGTGCCAAATGCGCTTCAAGCGCTTTAACAGAGCTGTAAGCTGTCGCGTTTTTGCCGGCATAAACCGAATTTTTAGAGCCGATAAATACCATATTTCCGCCTACACCTTGCGTTTTCATAATTTTAAATGCTTCACGAGCTACTAGGAAGTAGCCGGTTCCAAGCACGTTCATATTCAAGTTCCATTCCTTCAAGGACGTCTCGTCAAATGGGCTGGAAGTAGCAAGGCCTGCATTATTTACAATAATATCAACGCCGCCGTAAGCGAGCGCCGTTTCTGCATAAGCTGCGGCTACCATTTCCTCGCTAGTTACGTCCATTTTGACGGCCAAAGCTCTGTTTGCACCGTACTTCTCATTAATTTCGGCAGCGACACGCTCAGCACCTTCTAAATTCAGATCCGCAAGTACGACATGCGCGCCTTCGGAAACGAGACGTCTTGCCGTTTCGCTGCCAATACCGCCGGCTCCGCCAGTAATAAAGGCTACTTTACGAGAAAATTCAGCTTCAGCTGGGGCAAGAGAAAGCTTGTAAAGCTCAAGCGGCCAATATTCTACGTTAAACGACTCATTCTCGCTAAGCGATACGAAATCACCAAGCGCTGTAGCCCCGCGCATTACAGCAATCGCACGGTGGAACAAAGCGCCGCTTACTTGCGACATCGCCCAGCTCTTGCCTGTATTGATCATGCCTACACCCGGAATCAGGATAACGCGGGGTGCAGCCTCAAACATAACGTCGCCTTCGTTTTTATTGCGTTCAAAATATTGCTTGTATTGCTCTTTATAGGCTGCAACACCTTCAACAAGCTTCTGCTTCAAGCCTTCTACATCGTCTGCATTCGGAGTCCAGTCGATAAACAAAGGCACAACCTTTGTATGCACCAAATGGTCAGGGCAAGCTGCGCCAACCTGAGACAGCTTGGCAGAATCTTTGCCGCCCACAAAGGCAAGCACATCCGCTTCATCATCAAATGACAATATCATCAGCTTCTCATCGCTTACAGCACCGCGAATCGTAGGCATAACTGCCGCTGCGATGCTGCGGCGGACTTCCGCTGCCAGCGCTTCATGCTTCACGCCGCCGTATACATTGTCCGCTTGTACGCGAGCTTCAATGAAAGCTTCAGCTTCGTTAATGATTTTGATCGTTTGAGCGTAGCATGCCTCAGAGGTTTCGCCCCAGGTTACAAGGCCATGCTTCTCCATTAATACTAGCTCAGCGTTTGGATTAGCCAATACGCCTTCTGCAATCATTTTGGAAAGCGTAAAGCCAGGACGGACGTAAGGCACCCATACAAAGCGGTCGCCAAAAATTTGTTTGGCAAGCTCTTTGCCGTTATGCGCGCAGCACAGGCTGATAATCGCATCAGGATGGGTATGGTCAACATGCTTGAACGGCAAAAAAGCATGCAGCAGCGTTTCAATAGAAGCACGCGGATGCTTGGCATCGATCATGCAATTAGCCAAATAAGCAACCATATCCTCATCTGACATTTCATTCCGTTCAAACAGCGGACGAATATCGTCCATACGCAATCCTGTGAAATTGCCTGCTTTCATCGTTGCAAGGTCAGAGCCGCTGCCCTTTACATACATCACTTCTATATCGCGGCCGCGGAAATCCTTCACGATTGTTTTGCTGGACGTATTGCCGCCTCCGTAATTGCACACGCGGCGATCCTCGCCGATAATGTTGGAGCGATAGACAAGCTCCTCCAAGCCACCCTGCAAATTAGCTGCTTTCGCATTGTCCCATAAAGGTTGTACCATAGATAGTTCCTCCAAATATCATTTTTGTTCATGCATCATTGCACAAGAAAACCAGGTCCTTTCCCCTTAGTTTTTCTTGTTTTTGTATTTGTTTATCTGTAATTATCCCCAGTATATCATCTTTGTTTATGTTTGAATACCATCTAAACAAAAATAATCGGACATCATTAATAGGAAACAAATAAAAACAAACTACCTGAGTAATGGCAAAACGAACAAGCATCAACGGCTCCGCCGTCCTTTCGACAGATGCGATTACCGATAAAATACAAGAATGGATATAAGGTTACCAAAACTTATACTTTCTTACATTTAAAAAAGAGCCGTATAAGATCATTGATCTTACACAGCTCTCAAAACGTTTAGTATTCTATGAATCGCCAGCTTTCTTCAAGAAAGGCTAACCTAACTCTCGACCTGTCATAATAATATACGCGATTAAAAAAATGTTTAGAGCAATAATGACGCAGGTTGCCGTCCAAGCCGTTATTTTAATCCACGTTCGATTGGCGAAAATGCCCATTTTTCTTTTGTCGCTTGTAAACAGTACTAGAGGCACTACGGCAAATGGCAGCTGCAGGCTGAGTATAACCTGGCTCCATAATAACAATTCACCCGTCCCTTTTGATCCGGAAATCCATGTTACTACAAATGCCGGCACGACAGCAATGAGTCTTGTAATCAAGCGGCGCAATATAGGAGATATCCTCATGCGTATAAAGCCTTCCATTACAATTTGGCCAGTCAGCGTACCGGTTATCGTCGAATTTTGCCCAGATGCGAGCAAAGCAACTGCAAACAATGTGCCCGCAATGCTTACCCCCAAAGTTGGGCTTAGCAGCTCGTAAGCTGCTTCAATTTCTGAAACCTCAAGCCCTGTTCCGTAAAAAGCAGCAGCGCCTAGTATCAATATAGCAGAGTTAATTACGAATGCAAAAAATAATGAAACATTTGAATCAATAAAGGAATACTTCAGCGCTTCCTTCCGGCCTTCCGTTGTCCGCTTATATTGCCGGGTTTGAACGATAGACGAGTGCAAATATAAATTATGAGGCATAACAGTTGCGCCTAGAATACCTAGTGAAATAAATAGCATCTCTGGGTCGGTCACTATTTCATAGCTTGGAACATACCCGCCGAACAAAGCAGATAGTTCTGGTTTGGATATTATAACTTCAAATGCAAATACAAACAGAATTGTCGCCATCAGCACGATAACAATCGATTCGATCCAGCGGAACCCTTTGCGCTGAAGCAGCAGCAAAAGCAGCACATCCAGCACTGTTATAGCGATGCCGAGCAGCAAGGGAATGCCGAATAGCAGGTTGAGGGCAATGGCAGATCCGATTACTTCAGCCAAATCCGTCGCAATAATTGCAAGCTCTGTTAAAATCCATAAAAAGGTCGCTGTCTTTTTCCCAACAGCGTCGCGTGTAGCCTGTGCCAAATCTTTGCCGGTCACGATGCCCAGCTTCGCAGATAATGCTTGCAGCAGCATCGCAATTACATTGGAAATTAGAATGACTGATAAAAGCGTATAGCCAAAACGCGCTCCTCCTGCAATTGAGGTAGCCCAATTTCCCGGATCGACATAGCCTACAGCGACAAGCGAGCCCGGTCCGGCAAAAGCTAGCAATTTGCGCCAAAACCCCGCATTGGCAGGTATTTTAACGGTATTATTAACCTCTTCCAAGCTAATATTATTACTGTTCCGCAGCCATCCGTTATGATTCGTTTGATCTTTTTTCATGTCCATAGCTTTTGCATCTTCTACACAAATTATGAAGCCGTTTATTTTAACGGTGATTTGTTGATCATATTTTGCGCTATCACAAATAAGATCGCCCTCCTCCTTAGCCAGGAGAGGCGATCTTATTATCAAACTAAATTGAGTTTGGTAGGCAGTTGAAAAACACTTTTATAGCGAAAATATGCCCAACAAAAGCAGTTTGGAGCAAGTGCCGACCGGTGTTTTCTATATGATTTTTCGTAAACAATTGTTGTGTTTTTGGACGTTTCTGCGTATTCTATATGAAATTTCATATATATTTAACCGTTTTGAGGTGGCAGATGCCTATTCTGTATGCTTTTTCATATACAATCGTGCTTTTTGAGGCATT
>NZ_JBOZWO010000075.1:0-11080 GCF_050864975.1 Paenibacillus sp. GXUN7292
TTTTCAAATGAGTGAAAATAATCGAAATAGCCGCACCAGCAACCGTTAGAGCAGTCTTAAACAAAGGAGGATGCTGCCCGCCGGCTGCCGAGCTTATCAATTGTTACACCAATGAATCGAAATAATGGCACGCTCCGCTATTGGCTCTAATTGGGGCTTTTCTACGATTTTTTAGCCAATAAGCGGAACGACTGACCACTTTTTCGCCCTTTCCTGAACAAATCGTATAATCGCATTGAGCAAATTTACTACAATCGGAAAATCACTTCAGAGTTAAGACGTTATAAAGAATCTGTACAAATTGTGCCCTGCTTGCCGAATCTACCGGCATTATATTGCCGTTGTTTCCAGAAATAATTCCGGTCTTAATAAATAATTCAACAGCGTCATTTGCATAACCGGCAACCTCCCCTGCATCCTTGAAGTCTGCCAGGTTCTTTGCAGTGGTTCCGACCGGCAATTCGTGGTTGCTCTTGAGCAAATTATAAGTCAGCACGAACATTTCCTGCCTTGTAATCTGCCTGTCCGGTGCAAACAGGTTGTTGCCGACTCCGGCAGTTATCCCCAGCCTCTTGGCCGCTGCAAGATATCCGGTGTAGTAGCTGTCCCCTGCATCACTGAAGTTGTTTTCAGCGTTTTCAGCGTTTCCAGCATTTTCATCAGCGTCAATGCCAAATGCTCTCATGAGCATTACCAAAGCCTGTGCCCGGGTCACTGTTTGCTCCGAACCAAAGTTTCCGTTACCGACTCCGGTTGTAATTCCTCTTGCTGCTGCAAAGGTCACGGCGTCATAGTACCATGCATGGTCTGCTACATCTGCAAAGTCAATTTTATTGTATGCTACCGCATACTTGGTAACATAAGGTGTCTTGAAGGTTATCGTTCCCGATGCCGGATCATACTGGCTATTGGTCACTGTTTCGTACTTTCCTGCCTCATTGATCTGATAGACTATGATTGCATTTGGATTTTCTCCTGTTTTCCATACATACGGTATCGTTACTGTCGCCTTGCCGTCAAGCTGTACGATTGCCTTGTCCTTGTCGGTAATATCAAAGCTTACTACAGGTCTGTCCCCCACTTTCTGACGTATTTCGGCTGTCAGCGCCGCTGTTTCAGCCTTTGTCGCAGAAATGGTTACAGCTCCTGTTGCCTTTCTGAAAATGTCCTCCGCAGTCTTCTGTTCAATGGTCATCGTTGCGAGAGGGGTGACTATTGTCAATGCATCTGCCTTACTCTCTATAAATTTCTTCAATGCTTCTGCCATCAAATGAATACCGACTGTCCCCGCTTCTGCGGTCGCATCTACTTCAACTCTGATAGCTGTTTTGGTATTTGCTCCTTGCTTTTCCGCCATCTCCGATGCCTTGGCAATGGCATCAGCCAGCTCAGTTTCGGATATTGCAGCAACGGCTCTTCCGTTTGTTTCTGTTGTCGTTTTTACAGGTATCGTCGTTATTACCTGTCCTCCCTCAATCTTTGTTTCATATGTCGGCGCCTGGGTTGGAGTAGTCACAAAATAATTGCCCTGCCCCTGTTCCGACACATTCACTGTCAAGATAGCTTCGTCACTCGTTGCGCTGCCTGCGACATTTGATATAGCTACGCTGTATGCTCCTGCATCCGAAGCTCCAACATTATTAATCCGCAACTCAGCCGAGTTAGCGCCTAGAATATCCGCTCCATTCTTTTTCCATTGGTAGCTAAGAGGCTCCGTTCCCGATGCCGTAACTGTAAATACAGCTGCCTCCCCTGCCTTCACCGTGCTGCTTTGCGGCTGCGTCAGGAAGCTCGGCTTACGATTAGCTTCAAAACTGATATCGATCTTATAGAGCTTGTACTGGTGATCGCTGGAGAAATAAATACTTGTTTTGTCTTCACTGACTGCCATCAAGTTAGTCTGTTTATTGGTCAGTTTGCGCATTTCACCGGTTTGAGTGTCTATGGCGCTAAGAACCTCGCCGGCGTTTGTAACCAATAGCGTATCTGTAAGCCAGTTCATCTGATAGGGCAGATACCAGGCATTATTTGCAGACCAAGAAGTATCCCTTGTTTTGAATTCTCTTATTACCTCCAGTGTTTCCGGATCAACTTCAAAAATAATCCCGTTCGAAATTGCCCATAAATCCCCATTAGGACCAATGGAAAGTCCCCCGATATGCATAACGGAAGTAGACACATTCTGTAAGTCGGGTTCAACCACTTTCGTAACTGTCTTTGTTTCCAGGTCAAAGATGAACAGCTTTGCGTTCTCATCAACAGGATCAATTCCTAGTCCGCCCCAAACAGCGGTTGAACCATAAATCTTGCCATCTTTATAAGCAAGTCCGATAATACTTTGATTCGGAATGATACCCTTATATACTTCCTTTTGTGCGTTGTCGGCGACGGGGAGCAGAGTCAAGGCGCCATCCAAGACTCCATAATCCGGAACACTGGAAATGGCCACATACTCTCCCGCTTCAATTAACTGGAAGGGACGATCCTGATCAAGTCCTTCGCCACTAAGTTTTGTTACTAGAGTTTTCGTAGATTGGCTAAAATCCGTAGTGTTAAAATCCACCGTATAAATTTCAGCCTTGGGGTAGGCGCCCGCATAATACTTTCCATGAGCCTCTCCCATTCCCTCAATTTGCTCCATAGGGATGTATTTAATCTCATCCGTCTTATGGTTTAAAATCCCCAATACAGGTCCCATATAAGCACCTATGGCAATGGTGTCCGTTCCTTTCGGTCCCGTTTCCAAAGCACGAATCACCTTCGGCTGAAGACCGGCATCTACAGGTACATTCTCATATCCATACGTATTCCCATTATCCCAAACAAATTTACGCCCCCCAGAAAATCCACCGGAACTATCAAGATGACCAAAACTGTTGTACGTGATTGTGCCGTTCTTCTGAACCGTTACCAGGGTTAGACCGGGCAAATCTTCTTGATTATCAAATTGTATAAATGTAGAACCCCTCATCCCGGGATTCACATCACCATCTTTAAAGCCTGAAACCTCCGTGTACGTACCTGTTGTCAGATCAAAGTATTTCAATTTCAAATATCCGCGATCCCAAACGTAAACCTTATCGTCTAATGCTGGGGGAACATGCGTACCGTTATTTCGAAGAACATTCTCCGACTCTGTCAACCATCTATTATTTGCGATATCATATACCACCAGCATTGCAAGTTTGTTAGGTATAGATGCTTCTACAAATGTGAAAATATAGTTCCCTCTTAGTGTTAATCCTTGAACTTTATCAAATGCAATTTTTTCATTTGTTAAATTTTTGATTCCATCATGATTTCGAAACGGTCCGGTATATGAAAATTCAGGAAGTTCTTCAACCTCGCCGCTTTCAAGATCTAATTTGGCAAATTTAGCTTCTGTCTCAGTGGACCCAAATAAATACATATATCCATCATCCGCAATTACATGAGCTTTAACATATTTTCCTCCAAACAAATTTTCTTTAATGATCTCAAATTTCTTTTGCTGGATGTCATATTTCACAACAAGAGCACTGGGATATGTTCCGAAGTAGGCATTATCCTCACTGTCGAAGCTAACATGATAGATTGCCGTTTGCAATGTACCGTCCGATGCTCTGATCGCCCCTAAACTTTCTAATTCTTTTGTTACAGGGCTGTAGCGGAAGACGTTAGCATAGGATTGGGTGGCAATATAAACATTTCCTTTGGAATCTGTTCCGTGGGTCCATATTACCTTGGCACCCGGCAGAGGGAAGTCCCGCAATATCTTTTTGTTGTCCAAATCGTACACCACAAATTTTGCCGGAGCTTCCGAACCGGCCGAATTATCTCCCGAAGAGGAGGTATAGGCAACATTGACCATTTTCCCGTCCTCCTCCTCCACCCCGTAAGCGCTGTTTATAAATTCTGTGGTGCCTGAGGTGGCAAGCGGGTAGCCCAATCCTTGAGGTTCCGTCATAGTAAAGGTATTTAGCTGGCTGCTTTCAAACCCTTGTTCCTGTGCATAAACCAGACCGCTTGGCACACAAATCGCAACTGCCAGAAAAAACACCAGCACCTTTGATAAAATCTTCTTCTTTATCAATCGATTCATTATTTTGCCTCCTTAATTTTCAGAAAATCTTATTTGCAATTAATTTGTAAACGCTTTCAAATTGATAAGAATTTAATAGTCTATTACTCTTTGAATCTTTTTTTATACTCGGCAGGATTTAGGCCATATTGTTCCTTGAACAGCCTGGAGAAATGAATACTGTTTTCATATCCGACCTTGTAAGCAATCTCATAGCTTTTCAATGAGCTGTTAAGCAGCAAATCTCTAGCATGCTTCATACGGATTTCTACCAACTGATTCCATATCGTAATGCCTGTCTCTTGCTTGAACAAATTTGCAAAATAGGTTTTGCTCATCGCTACAGCATCCGCCACTTCTTGCAAACTGATCTTTTCCGCGTAATGTTCTTGCAAATAGAGCTTTGCTTTCTCTACGCTAGGATGGAGCAATTGTGTTTTGATCGTACGCATGACATCAAATACTTGCTCGGCTCCGTTCTCCAAATAACCGATAGCTATTAATCGAAATATAAATCTTCTCTGGTCGGCGGGAATCGGTTCGTCGCCTAAGCCGGACAAGGATAGCTGTGGGAGGGCAAACACGCTTTTTTCCTTTTTAATACGTTCCAGAATAAGCTCAATCCACACAATTGCAATATCACCAAGCAGATAATAGTCGGTGCCTGTCCATTGCTCGAACATCATCAGCGTATCCATAACTGTCATGTACATTTG
Organism: Paenibacillus sp. GXUN7292; assembly: GCF_050864975.1. Classification (NCBI taxonomy): domain Bacteria; kingdom Bacillati; phylum Bacillota; class Bacilli; order Caryophanales; family Paenibacillaceae; genus Paenibacillus; species Paenibacillus sp. GXUN7292. The sequence goes on from NZ_JBOZWO010000075.1 coordinate 4,777, forward strand.
TTCAACCTGCAGGGTTTGAGCCATCTCAATCCACTGTTCGATCTGCTTCTCATGGTACGGAAGCTTCTTGATAACGATCGACATGGCAGCGAGTCTTCGTTTCTCGGCAAGCTTTACCACTGCATGGTTTATCGTTTCTCGAAGTATGTTGCGATCGATCGGCTTCAGAACATAGTCAATGGCATTCAACTGCATGCTGGACCGGACATACGTAAACTCCTCGTAACTGGATATGACGATTGAAGCCATCCATGGATATTTTTCATTGATTTGTTTCAGCAGCTCCAATCCGTCCATATGGGGCATCCGGACATCTGTAATGCAAATATCGGCATGCCATTCATCCAGCCAGCGCAAGCACTTGACTCCATTTTCCGCTGTACCTGCCACTAATATAGAGCCTAATTCATTGACCTTTTTCACCAAGCTTGAGCGGATCAGATGTTCATCGTCAACAATGATTACACTATATAGCATTGGCATGTACCTCCTGTAAAGCTTGGACTTTAGGCATTCTAATTATAATTTCTGCTCCGGCGGCATGCTCCGGATTGCTAATGGATATCCCTGCAAGCTTATCGTGTTGATAATACATTTGAAGCCGAGAATGGATATTCAACAATCCAATATTGTTGGATGAATGATGCAGGGGAGATAGTGCAATTTGCTTCAGCTGCTCATTAATCCAAGTCAACTTGTCTGCGGTGAAACCTTTTCCATTATCTCTTATTGTCATTTCAATATAAGATTGACCGTCAGCCTCTTTGCCCAGTACTTCAATTTGAATTTGTAAAGATTGATCCAGCTGTGGAATGGCATGCTTCATACAGTTTTCAACAACGGGCTGCAAGATGGCTTTCAGGCAGACACTTTGCAGCACATCAGAATCAACATGCAATTCATACTCCAATTGCTCGCCCATTCGCATTTTCATAATATCCAAATAATTATTTAAATGCCCCAGCTCATGCTCGATCGGTACGACGCTGCTTTTATAATCCGATGTGTACCGCAGCATTTCAGCCAAAGCAATCGTCGTTTGTTCGATCTGAGTATGGCCTTCCAGTGAAGCCAGCGAATTAATTAACTCCAGCGTATTATATAAAAAATGAGAGTCGATTTGCGACTGCAGCGCCGACATAACAGCCTTTTGTCCGGCAACCTTGGAATCAGCTAATTCATTGACGGTATGATTCAAATCTTCAAGCATGGCATGATAGGCATGACCAAGCTCGGCTACCTCGTCCGTTCCGCTAATGTTGTTTGCAATGTTAATATGGCCTCGAGAAGTTTCTTTAATAATTTTTCGCAGCTTTGCAATACGCTTGGTGAAGGAAGACGATATGGCAACTGCGCTCACTACAGAAAGCAGTAATCCGGCTATGGCAATTGAGATCATAAACTCGCGAATAAAATAAACACTGCTGGCAAACTCACTGTAAGGAACGACGATAACGGTTTTCCAATCAAAATAGTTAATGGAACCAAACAGAATAATCTCATTCGATTCTTTTCTAAAAAAACTGCCGCTAGATTGAGAGCGTATCGTCTCCAAATAAGGCTCGTTCAAATATTCAGATATGACGGCCTGATCGGGATGGGCAATTATTTTACCTTCTGAATTCATAATAAAACCGTAACCGCTATCCCCGACCTCGAGCTCATTCACCAGCTGCAGCGCGGAGTGCAAGTTAATATCAATTTTTATATAGCCGGAATGCTCTCCATATCTAATCTTCCGCATCAAGGTGATGACAGGCAGCTCAATCGTTTTTCCTTCGAAATAATAATCATTGGACCAGCGCACATCAGCAACATTATCACGGGCCATGAATGATTCCAGACCCGAATCAATAAAACTGTAATTGAGTACAAGGCCGTACTTCGTGGAATAGTTAATTTCATTGCCGTTAGAGTTATACAATGTGACAGACATCACTTCCGGATATTGATACATATACGGCGTTATATAGTTGTCTCTTATCTTTTGGAAAAGAATAAAAGATCGAAATTTATCATCCTTCTGGACTTGTAACCAGCTTTCTATCTCGGCAGAAATGGACATCAGCATGAAACCTTCTGAATAATAGTTGAAGTATCTTTCCAAGTTAAGATTAGCCTGCTTCAATACTTGATTGCTGAGACGTTCGACATCACTTTTAATAATCGCCGATGTTTTAGAGTACACAATGAGTCCCGCAAACACTACAACAATAAGCATTAAAGCTGAAATGACCAGCATTAGCTTCCATTTCATTTTGCTGCTAATCAACTTAAGAAATTTATTCATGCTTTGTCTCCCATATGTCTGCAATGATAGTATTATTGTTTGTTTTCTTTAACCCACTTGGTCATTTCGTCAATAAGCTCTTGACCGCCTTGAGCACGCCAGTCCTTAACAAATTCATCCCACACTTGGTCTACGTCCGCGCCTTCAACAATAATGCGTGCTGCAGGCTCATGAAATTCATAGTAAAGATTGAACAGATTTTGACCGACAGCAGGCATGCCCATTGTCAAGCTTTCGATACCTTCTTTGTTAGCGATTTCAATGCCTCTCAACATTTTTTCATATTCTGAGCCGGAATATTTGGCTGCAAAAGCCTTTTCATTATGTGCGTGCATTTTCAACACATTACGCCATTCCGTTTTTGCTTCCGCCTCGGATGATTGTCTATAGAAGTAATTTCCGCCTTCTTCTGCATAGTTAATGCCTTCTACTCCGATTTCAGAGAAAATTTGGCCTTCATCGCTAAACAGCCAGTCAAAAAACTTGACTACAGCAACCGGATCTTTGGCGGATTTCATTATCAGATAAGATTTATTAACTTTAAAGTTGACCGCACCGATAGGACCATCATAACCCGTACCGCGTGGAGTTGGGAATACCACTACGTCTGCATTAACGCCGGGAGATGCATCGGAAACCAGTTTTTGAAAGAAAAATGCGGTGCTTGGCGTGCCTCCCCAAGTTCCAGCCTTTCCAGAAGCAATTTTTTGATTAGTGATTGCGCTGGAGTTAAGCAAAAACTCGGAATCTAGTAAACCTTCTTTGTACATCGTTTGCATAAACGCCAGACCTTTTTTCATATTGGGGTGAATGAAGCCTGGAACAACCTCTCCATCAAGCTCGATACCTTCATAAGGAGAAATTCCCCACATCCCCCAGATGTTATCGCCTGTCCATGAGAACTTTTCACGCATTGTAAAAGCAATTTCATCCTTCTCGCCGTTTTGGTTAGGGTCGCCATCACGGATAGAAGTTTTAGGGTACTCCGTAATTCCCAGATGTTCCATCCAATCCTTACGAATGAAGAACAGTCGAGAAGATGGCGTGTTGCTCGGTTCCGGAATAGCCATGATCTGGCCATTAATGGTCACTGCATCCCACGCATATTGCGGGATATATTGTTTGAGATTGGGACCATGCGCTTCAATCAGTTCGTTAAGCGGCAGGATCAGGTCGTTATCAAGAGCGCCGTCGCCTTGCGTTAAACCGAAGCCCATGTATACATCCGGAAATTCAGATGCAGCAAATTTAAGCTTCAATTGATCTACGTAATTTGCATTTGCCAGGAAAGTTATGTTTGGTGTAATGCCGGATGCTTTTGCCATATAAGCGATTGTTGGATCTTCCAGCAAGTTGCCGCTTGGAACTGCTTTTGCCAAGTCAGGCACATACATAGTGAACGATAAATCTTTAGCTCGCTCGTCAGGATTGCTGCTGCTTTCAGCGGATGGCGCGTTTGTGGGCGCCGGCGCTGGGTCTGCACTGCTTCCAGAGTTGCTGCCGTTATTGCTGGAACAGCCAACAACCGTAAGCATAGCAGCAATAACCAGCATGCTGACCCATTTTGTATTTTTCTTCATTGATGTTTTTCCTCCCTATTTTTTAATTATATATGTCAATGGAATTGACAACAAAGCAAGTTATTACTCTTTCAAAGATCCGATCATGGCACCTTTAATAAAGTGTCTTTGAATGAACGGATAAATGATTACAATAGAAATAGTAGCCACGATAATGGTTGCATTCTGCAAGCCTTGTGGTGAAATATCGTATGATACCATGCTGTTCATTTGCGATAACGTATCACTGGTTTCAAATTGGGCGAGCAAATTGTACAAATACAACTGAAGCGGACGAATATCCGGATCAGTAACATACAATAAGGCGGAGTAGTAGTTATTCCAATGGGATACCGCGTAAAATAAAGCCAGAGTTACAACGATTGGCATGGATAAAGGAAACGCAATCTGAGCAACAACACGATACTCATTCATCCCATCAACACGGGCAGCTTCGAATAGTTCCTCCGGCAAGCCCCGGAAAAATGTAATGCAAAGAATCAGATTAAACGCAGCCAACGCTCCCGGAACAATCAACGCCCAGACGGAGTTCAGCAATCCCAACTCTTTAACGAGCAAGTAGGAAGGAATCATTGGAGCTGTGAAGATCATTGTGAAAATAATGAAAAGCATGAACGGCTTACGGCCTCTCAAAAAGGATTTTGACAATGGATACCCTGTAAAGATCGTAAGCAGCATGTTAATCGTCGTGCCTGTCAGGGTTATAAATACGGTTACAAAAAAGGACCGCCAGAACGTTGTATTCTTGAAAACAAGAACATAGTTATCAAAATTGAGACCAACTGGCCAGAGCGTTACTTTCGCATGGATCAGCGCACTTGTTTCGCTAAGTGAACCTGCCAGTACATGCAGTAGTGGAACCAGGATTACAGCACAAGTCAAAAGCAGCAATGTCATATTAAAAATGTCGAATAGCTTTTCACCAAATGATTGTTTAATTTTCATATCGTCCTTCTCCTTGTAGCGTTCAAAAAGTCCCGTTTTGACTTTTTGAACTTCTTCTCCTAGTAAAGTCCTTCGCCGGTTGTAGCTTTACTAGCCCGGTTTGCGATGACGAGCATAAGTAGTCCAACAACGGATTTAAACAAGCCGATAGCCGTCGTCAAGCTGTATTTACCGCCAAGAATACCAATTCGGTATGCATAAGTGTCCAGGATGTCCCCTGTACTTAAGGTCATCGGATTTAAGAACAAGTAAATTTGTTCAAACCCAAGATCCAGAATATGGCCGATTTTGAGAAGCAGCAAGATCATAATAGCTGGTGTCATACCTGGCAATGTAATGTGCAGGAATTGCTTGAAGCGGCTGGCACCGTCAATTTTTGCAGCTTCATACAAAGACGGGCTAATGCCGGCAATAGCAGCCAGGAAGACAATTGCACTCCAGCCCATTTCCTTCCAAATACCGCTTGAAATGATGATAGTGCGAAAATATTCAGCTTTTTGCAGGAAATTGACTGCTGATCCGCCCAATGCTTCAATAGCCTGGTTGACGAAGCCTGTTTGTACGGACAAAAGCGTATAAACAAAACCGAATACGATGGTCCAAGAAAGGAAGTGAGGCAAATAGACGATCGTTTGCACCACTCGTTTGAAGCTCTGCATCCGCAGCTCGTTAAGAAGAATCGCCAGAAGGATCGGAGCCGGGAATGTAAATATGATTTGATAGAAGCTGATAATAATAGTATTTTTAAGCAAGCGGATAAGATTAGGATAAGAAAAAAATTGCTCAAACCATTTGAATCCTACCCATTCGCTATCCAAAAAACCTTTAAAAATGTTGTAGTCCTGGAATGCGATAACACTTCCTGCGAGCGGAAAGTATTTGAAAAGCAGAAAGTAAAACATGCCTGGAATCAGCATGATATACAAGGCGCGATTTCGAACGATAAATCTTAGCAAACCAGCAAAATCTGATTTGGATGAGTTGCTGGACTTTGTTTGAACGGGATTTGGTGCACTCATACATAAAACCTCCTCTGATGCATTAATTGTAAGGTCTGCGCGAAGCTGCGAACAATGAGGTGATATTTCTTTTAACTGCACTAATATTAAGCTTATGCATGTATTTGTACGGGCCCCGGTAGATTTGCTTGACGTAACACCCACAGTGGACTTTCCTTTCACCGCCTATTTAATCGTCATGCGTAGCGCAACAAAAAAACTGCCGACACGAGGCCGGCAGTCGTTGTTTCGATTGTTTCTAGCAGAACTGGTTATACTCTTGCAATATTCACAACTTGATTGTCCAAGCGAATGGAACCGCGTGGCCGTGAGGCTGCTCAGATTTTTTGATATTTTCAGCGAAGCGTATATCTCAACTACATGTAGAGTTCCGCAATTTTAAATTCTAACGGTTGCCACAAACGCTATTCATGCTAAAATTACAGATTAATTTTTCTAACGGTTGTAATCTCGCTTAAAACGGAATAATT
>NZ_JBOZWO010000076.1:0-10967 GCF_050864975.1 Paenibacillus sp. GXUN7292
TTATTTCTGGGATGGCTTGGAGGGAGTTCCGGGGATCAAGGCGCATCGGCCTGCCAAAGACTCGGATAGCACGATGGGAGGCTGGTATGCGGTTCGCGGCCATTATATCCCTGAAGAGCTGGACGGACTATCCGTCACTCGGTTCTGTGAAGCAGTCCGGGCGGAAGGAGTCCCTATTGATGCAGGCTGCAATCTGCCTCTTCATCTGCACCCACTACAGCATGTGGTCGATGTGTATGGCCACGGCAGACCGACGGTGATTGCTAATAGCGTGCGTGATATTCGCCAACCAGCAGGCAGCTTGCCTATATCTGAAAATATTGCGTCGCGCGTCTACACCGTTCCGTGGTTTAAACAGTATAAGCCAGATATTATTGATCAATATGTGGAAGCTTTTCGCAAAGTTATTGCAAACTACAAAGAGTTACTGGACGGGGACACAGGTAATCCGAAGCGGATTGGCAGTTGGAACTTTTTTAAACAAAAATAACGGCGGACTATGAAAATAACAAGCACAGTGAATTGGATGGTTAATGGCGCTGTGTTTGTTGTTTGTGCCATAATGGCAAGGGAATGAGGATGGGAAGCGTCTAAAGGATTTATGCAATTGATGTTCACAGGAAGATAAAGTATATTAATTGATATATTATTTATATTAAAAGGCGAAAGCAACAATATTAACCGGGTTGTCCGTTGATGCAATCGCCGCAGCTCGGATGGGAGATTTCGATTAATTGTGGACAATGATATGTGAAGCAAGGAAAGGGGAAGCGGAGAGCAAGATTGGAACTGGAGAAACGGTAGTGGCCGCCTTTGTATCACAATTTTACCCTTTAATAGGGCTTATGTAACCTGAAAATTGGCGTACAACAGCGGTCTTAAGTCCAGTCTTGATCGCAGCACTGTCCTTTTCCAGTGCTTGTTGTCTTATCCACAATTATTCGACGTTTCAACGGGAGGGGTAAAGATGGAGATATTTACGCATTTCTATGAGCAAGAGGAGGTTGCAAGACGCGCCATAGATATAGCATTGCCTGGGGAACTTGCGCATAAAACCGCGCTGTTCTACATCCATGGCGGAGGATGGTCAGCGGGCGAAAGGGAAGCCTTTCATACCCATTTGCAATATTTCGCAATGAAAGGGTATGCATGTGCAACAGCAGGGTACCGGCTTGCTCCAACTGTTCAATTGGCTGATCAAATGGGCGATATCGTTATCGGTTATCGGTTATTTGTTAACTATTTGAGAGATCAGTATGGGAATGAGATAGAACGGATAATTGTGCTTGGTAGCTCTGCCGGTGCACATCTTGCTTCTCTATTGGCTATGACAAAGCCTGATGAGTGGGTTATTGAGCCTGATCTGAGGAGAAATTGGCAATATCCCGCTGCTTGTGTGTCCATCAATGGGCCGGGTACGTTAGAGGAATGGAAGGATATGAATGAAGAAATTAAAGTGAGCATTGAGCAAGTTATAGGTGCGCGCTATGGAGAAAACGAGCAGCTATTTCGGCAAGCGTCTCCACTAGCTCGAGTTCACCCAGATGTGCCCGATTTCCTTTTTCTTATTGTCGGCAAGGAAGAGTATTTTCCGCATTGTTATATTTATGAGTTAGAGAAAGAGATTAAGCAGCATGGTTCATATGCCGAGACTGTTTTATTTCCTGAGGCGGAACATGGTTTCTTCTATGGGGTAACGAGTAAGCAGCAGCAAGAAGCATTAAGCATCTTGGAAGCATTTCTCGCTCGATACGAGTAGGGGAATAAGTCAACAGCTTTTGACAGCATCAAAATACGCGTTTCCAAATTTATCTTGTATCTCAATCTCAGGATAAATTCCGAAACGCGTATTTTCGTTGGGCGGATTGCCAGAAATACAATTCTCAGTATTGTTTATGACTTCGGTCATACCGCAAGCGAAATTCGTTGGGAGTAAGGCCTGTAGTTGCAGTAAATTGACGGGAAAAATGTCCAGGTTCAGCATAACCCAGCAAATCCGAAATCTGGCGCAGCGTAAGTGGACCGGATACAAGAAGCTCTTTCGCTCTTTCAATTTGCGATTCCTTTACAATTTGTTTGAAGGATTTCCCATAAAGCTGTTGGATGACACGATAGGTTTGTTTGACGCTCAAATGTAATTCTTCAGCCAGTTGCTCAATATTTAATGGTTGTTCGATGATTTTTTCAAAGAACAAATCAATAATTTGTGTACGGCTGTCATCTTTTGTTCTTAGCGGAAAGCGGGGCTGTTGCTGCAAAAAAGAAGTTTTGTACATTGCCCTCAACAGCTCTGCGAACAGCTGCATAAACAGTCCCTGCACCTTTACGTAGCTGCCGAATGAGTGTTCATGCAGTTCGTTGCTGATCAAGTCTTTCAGTCGAAAGATAGAAGTTGCCTGTTGAATCAGAACAACGGTTTGGACAGATGACAGCGCTTGCGAAAAATCATTGGCTTCAGCTTCCGGAAACAAGTCGTCCGAAGATTTGCGAATGGAATAAGTGAATTGCATGTAGCTCCTTGCCAAATCTTCGCATCCGTTGAATTTATGGTAGACATGTGGAGCAATTAATATGGCGTCTCCGGCTGCAATTGGCAATGTTTGACTTCCAATTGTGCATAATCCGCTGCCTCTTGTAATGAATTGCAATTCATAAGCCGGGTGGGTATGAGTGACGGTTGCAGAGAAATGCCGCACATCGGCAGAGAAGGCTTTGTCCAGCAAAATATCAAACAAAATAGGTCCAATGCCAACTTTTATGTTTATATTTTCCAAAGGAATCAGATCATTTGCTCTCATTGACTGCCTCCGATCATACCGTGATCTAGCCTTTATAATATCATATCGGCCAAGACTGCGTAAACGGGACAACATTTCGCATAAGATGTCCTTACCGTGCATTTTCATGTTAGAAAGATTGACTATACTTGGAGTTAAGCCTGTTGAATATATCTATTGATCAGCCAGGCTGAGAGCTTATATTGAGTAGATTGGGGGATAAGAGATGAAGATGCGAATGAAGGGGATGTGGCTGTTAATCATTGCAATGTTAGCGACAGTCGCTCCGCAAGCTGTTTTTGGGGATGGGGAAGCCAATAATAGCGGCGGGAATTTGGTGAAAAATGGCGGTTTTGAAGAACAGCTTTCTTTTTGGAATATTCCGCAAGGTACGGCGGCAGTTGATTCTAACGTATTCAGAACCGAGGGCAACAGCTTGTTCTATGAGAACAATGATCCTAACCAATATGAACTGTTCATGCAAGATATCCCGGCTAATCCTGGGGAAACGATTCATTTCAGTGTGTGGATCAAAGGGGAGGATATCGAGCAGCAGACTGGATTGCCACCCACTTCTGAAGATGGAGCTGCGGTATTTGTTCAAAGCTATGATGCAAACAACAAATACATCGACGGGGTGTTTCCCGCAGGTTTGCTTGGCACATTCGATTGGCAGGAAGTAAAGGGCAAGGCGATTATTCCTCCCAATGCCGCTCGTGTCGTCATAGGCCTCTATTTGCGGCCGCAAACGGTTGGCAAAGTGTGGTTTGACGATGTAATCGTGCAAAGGGAAATGCCGCAGCTGATGAAAACGTATTTGACTTATCCTAATTATCGTCATATTGCGTTAAGCAGTAGTACCGAACCATGGAAAGTAGATTTAATTAATCGTCTGTCAGCTAATGAAACGGGTTTTTCTATTCTTCATGAAGTGCGGGATGAGAACAATCAATCCGTATTTATGGAAACGCTTCCCGCAACGAACGGCAATTCAGAAATACAATATCAACCTGCTGCTCCTTTGTCCGCAGGCAAGTATGTATGGCGAATCGAGCTGCTGGACAGCGAGCAGCAGATTAGACAAAGTGAGCAGTATGAAATTACAGTGCAGCAGCAAATGCCTCAAATTTATATTGATCGAGATGGTTTTACAGTAATTAATAATGAAAAGTTTTTTCCGCTGGGAACTTATCTGATTCGTGATTGGTCGCATAGCAATGAGAACCTGCAAAAAATAGCGGATGCCGGGTTTAACACATTGTTATCCTACACTTACGGCGAGGCAGCGGATGCCGTGCAGTTTTTGGATCGCGCCCACCAGTACGGCTTTAAGGTGATCTATAATCTGGTTGATATTTATTTGGGAGATGAAGCGAATAACAGGAGTGATGGCCAAGATCCTTTCGAGGTTGCTGAGCAGTATATTACCGATTTGAAAGACCATCCGGCATTGCTCGCCTGGTATATAAACGATGAATTCGATTTAAGCTGGATGCCTGAATTTGAAAGAATGTATCAGCTTATTAAAGAGCTGGATCCCAACCATCCGGTCCTGCAAGTTTCCAACACAATGGGCATATTGGAGGAGTACTATCCTGTAACGGATGTGCTCGCTACCGATCCGTATCCGGTAGGAGATCACAACGGCGAGGATACCGATCTGACGATGACGTCCACTTTTGCCAAACATACGGCTAATGTTACACGGGGCGCCAAAGGAATGTGGATGGTAGCGCAAATGCATGATCTGTCCGTTTATTACGATTGGCGTGCGCCCAATCAGCCTAATGCCGAAGAAATGCTCAATCAAGCCTATCAGGATCTGATTCATGGCTCAAAAGGTTTAATCTTCTATTCCTTCTTTGATTTGTGGTTCCCGGACAGGAACCGATTGCCGGATGAAGATACATTTTTGCAAAATTGGCCGTATGTCCTACAAATGATGGAGCAGCTTGAACCGGTCATTCCTGTTATTATGACTAATCAACCCGTTGATTTGAACGTGCTGGATACAGATCCGGCAGTGGAAATTGCCGCTTTCGAGCATGATCAGCAATTGCATCTGATCATGGCTAATCCTTATTACGAAGCAAAATCTGTGACGGTTGCCATACCGCAAGGATGGAAGGTGCAAAATCAGACACAAGGCAGCATTGCCAGTGTTGTTCAATCAAATGCCATTACTTTTCAGTTGCCTGCAATAGGCAGCGGCGTCTTTGTTCTTGAAAAGGATTTGCCGGATAACCCGGGCTCTTCGCATAATCCTGTCTATACGTTATCTAATAATACTAATTTAAAATCGCTTGAACTATGGGCTGGCGGCGAATCTATCGTCATCAATCCTACCTTCGATCCAAAAGAAACTGCTTATCAAGCAGATACAAATGCGTCTCGGATTGTAGTAAAGGCGAGCAGTGAACATCCCGCGGCGCAGGTGACTTATCAGGATCGATTATTAAGGAGCGAAGAGGAAATTGAGCTGACGGAAGAAGTGAATATACTGACGCTTACTGTTCAGGCGGAGGACAAAAGCCGAAAAACGTATACACTTACTGTCCATAAGACAGGAAATGCCGGGGGGAGTACAGACGAGGAGCAGACCCAGTTTGATGATATTCGAGGACATTGGGCGGAAAGCTTTATCAAGCGAGCAGCAGCGGCAAAGCTTATCCTCGGTAATAAAGAGAGAGCGTTCAAGCCTGATCATGCAATAACTCGCGCCGAGTTTACCGTAATGCTGATTAATGCCTTACAGCTGGAGGAAAAAGAGGGGGTGCTTGTATTTACGGACAGCGGACAAATGGATAGTTTGGCAAAGAAAGCCGTAGCACAAGCGGTGCAGTTAGGTATCGTAAACGGTTATAAGGACGGAAGCTTCCGGCCGGATCGTCCGATCACCAGAGCGGAGATGGCCGTTATGATGGCAAGAAGCTTTCATATCCAGCAAACGGCCACAAAAGCAGCAAAATTTGCTGACGAGGACAGCTTTCCAAGCTGGGCGAAGGATGCGATAGAAGTCGGCAGAAGTGTTGGCATTTGGCATGGACGGAGCAATAACAGATTTATGCCGGATGCTCAAGCAACCCGCGCTGAAACGGCAGTGCTGCTGTTAAGAGTGCTTGATTTGCAAAAATAAATATAAGTGAGTGTTCAAAAAGTCCGGTGAATGCAAGATTCGATGTCGAGATGCTTGCCGAGCTACTTCGTTATCAAAATTGGACTTTTTGAACTGCCATTACAAAGAAAAAGGAGACGTTTATATGATTAAAAGGGGTAAGTTGAAGCATGTGGGTACCATTGCTGCTGTTATTTTAGTTTTATCATCCTTATTGTCTGCGTGCGGCAGCAAAAACAATGAGAACGGCGCGGAAGCTGAGGGAGACAAGCCGCCGCGCATTGATTTCTTGCTCTCGCATATTATGTCGCCTTATGCCATGCAGTATAAGGATGATAGTGACATCTATAGAGAGGAACTGTCAAAGTTGTCCGGTTATGATCTGCATTATGAATTTTTAGGTCATGGCAATGATTACACGCAGCAGTTGACGGTTCGTTTCGCATCGAGTGATTTGCCTGATGTGATCAGGACAGACAGTATCATTTCGACTATGCATCCGGGAGCGGTTGAAAAAGATATCTTTACGGATCTGACCCCGCTATTGGAGCAATACGGCCAGAACATATTGAAAAATGTGCCGCAAAGCGCCTGGGAAAGTTCGAAGGTATCGAAAGATGGGAAAATATACGGTATTCCCTATCTGTCCGCTGTACCTGCTTATCGCGTCGTATATATCCGACAGGACTGGCTGGATAAGCTAAATCTGCCGCAGCCCAAAACACTGGATGAATATTTGGAATTTTTTGAAGCAGTTAAAAACAATGATATGAATGGTAATGGCGACCCTAGTGACGAATATGGTTTTTACGTCAGAGAAAATCTTGATTACGGCAGTGACCTGTTTTTTAAGGAATTTGGCGTTCATCCGGATGAATGGATATATCGCGACGGCCAGTTTGTTCCAGGCTTGATTCAACCGGAGATGAAGGAGAGTCTGGCATTCTGGAAAATGCTATACGATAAAGGCTATATCAATCCAAATTTGTTCACCAACAAAGGGTCGGATTGGCGGGCGGGAATCAAGCAAGGCAAAGCTGCCATGTGGACACACGACGTTCCGGAATATAATACCGAATGGCATTCGGATTTGTTTGTAAACGAGAAAGATGTGAAAATAGCAATGCTGCCAGGGCCTGTTGGTCCAAAAGGGCAGGGGCTTACGCCGCAGCACGAGCAGATCGGTTATGTATATGTGATTCCGTCCTCCAATAAAAACCCGGAGAATGTGATTAAATATTTGGATTGGGCATGGTCGTCGGAAGAAGCAGAGAAATTTTTTGCCTATGGTATTGAGGGGCACAACTACTCGATAGAAGAAGGCAAGGTGAAATTTGATCCTACCCGTTATGCAAATGCAGAGATTGATGAATCTGAGATGTTCCGCACGGTGATTAATCCGCGGAGGGATGGAAGGCTGGAGCCGCTGGTGCTTGATGTAGATCCGAATGCGGAGTTGTTGAAACAAGGTCTTGAAGCGGCCAATCAATCGATATATCAGAACGAAGCGATGCATATGCCCGTACTTGAAGCGATGAAAGCTCGTCCTGAACTGGGACGGGGAGCGGGGACATTATTTCTGGATATGTTCGCCAAAGTGGTAACGGGCAAGGAAGAGATAGATAGCAGCTTCGATAAATTTGTGGCGGAGTGGAAGAAGCATGGCGGCGATGAAGCGATACAAGAAGCGACAGAATGGTACAAGAAGTCCAAGGGTATGCAATGATAGGAGGATTTCATGTTTAGAAAAGTCCGTCAGAAAGACGCCGTCATCCTGTTTTTAATTGCATTGCCGGGGATTTTGCATTTTTTGGTGTTCAATTATATACCTCTTGGCGGGAACATAATTGCTTTTCAAAAATACAGCATCTTTGACGGGATCGTCAAAAGTCCGTGGGTAGGTCTGGACAATTTCAAAATGATGTTCTCTATTCGAGAATTTTATCAAATTTTAGAAAACACACTTATCCTTAGTTTTTTATCTATTGTATTTGGCTTTCCTGCTCCGCTAGTGCTGGCGCTGTTATTGAATGAAATGCGCAGAATGTGGCTTAAGCGCTCCGTTCAGACATTATTGTATTTGCCCCATTTCCTTTCATGGGTTATCGTAGGCGGCATTTTTATTAATTTATTGTCGCTAGACGGGTTTTTGAATACCATTTTGAGCAGTATCGGGGCAGCGCCCAAGGATTTCATTACGAATCCAGATACGTTTCGCGGCATGCTGGTATCGGTTGGAATTTGGAAGGAAGCAGGCTGGGGAATGATTATTTATTTGGCGGCGCTTGCCGGCATAAACCCGAGTCTGTATGAAGCGGCGATGGTAGACGGAGCTGGACGTTGGCGGCAGATGTGGTCCATTACGCTGCCCTCGCTAATGCCTGCCATTATTGTTTTGTTCCTGCTCCGCATTGGCAGTGTGCTGGATACGAATGTAGAGCAGGTGTTGATTTTTATTAATCCGCTCGTACGTCCCGTAGGAGAAGTAATTGACACCTATGTGTATCGCATCGGTCTGCTGGGCGCTCAGTTCAGTCTTACTACAGCGATTGGGATATTCAAGTCGGTTATCGGACTGCTATTTATAGTAGGGGTAAACTACCTTAGCAAAAAATCGACAGGTGAAAGTATCTATTAGCCCGTTGGTCTCAAGGAGGAGATTTTCATGCCGACTTATCGGTCCGATCGCTTGTTTCACTCTATTAATGACGTGTTATTAGTGATCCTTAGTCTGTCTATGCTGGCTCCGCTTATTCATTTGTTTGCGGTCTCTCTCAGTTCTCCCAAATATGTCGGAGCCAAGCTGGTTTATTTTTGGCCGAAAGAATTCAATATCGAAGTATACAAAACGATCTTCAATACGGATTCAATGTGGAGAGCGATGGGGGTTAGTGTTTATATTACCGTTGTTGGCACTTTCATTGCTCTCTTATTTACATCGACAATAGCCTATGCTCTTTCCCGGCCGCAAATGCCGTTTCGCGGTCTTGTATTGAAAGGGATTATTGTAACGTTTGTATTCTCTTTGCCGCTTATTCCAAGTTATTTATTAGTCAAATCGCTGTATATGGAAAATACGTTATGGGCGCTTATGCTGCCCGGCGCCTTGTCCGCCTTTAATGTCATTATTATGAAAACATTTTTTCAGGGTCTTTCTGGAGAAATTTTGGAAGCGGGAAAAATTGATGGCTGCGGGGAGTTTGGAAACTATTGGAGAATTGCGATTCCGATGTCCACTCCCGTAATTGCTACCATTGCATTATTTCATGCCGTGGGGCAATGGAATGCCTATTTTTCAGCGTTAATCTATATTCGAACCAAAACGTTGCTTCCCATTCAAGTATTGCTGCGAAACTTGGTAATAGAAGACAATTTGCAGACCATAACAACACCGGGAACAATGGATATCGTAAGACCAGCTACGCCCGAGATGATGAAAGCGGGAATTATTTTGTTCGCCACGTTTCCGATATTGATTGTCTACCCGTTTTTGCAAAAGTACTTTGTCAAAGGTGCAATGCTTGGTTCGTTGAAGGAATGAAGAGAGACAATGTTTTTAGAGAGGAGCAGAAACCATTTATGATTATCGATTCACATAATCACCCGTATTATCAGATGATGAATCTGGAGAAGACGCTGGAAAATATGAAACGATTCAATATAGACCGAACATGGCTGCTTTCATTGGAGACGCCTGAGCATGAAGCATGGCCTGTTTATCACCCGAAGACGTTTGGAACGGAGGATGCAGCCATACCTTTTGCCCATTGTTTGGAGTATGTCAGAAATGCGCCTGATAAATTTGTATTAGGATACGCGCCTGACCCGCGTCAGCCCCATGTTATTCAAAAGATGGAGGCGGCTATTGAGCTGTACGGTGTTCGGGTGTGCGGTGAAATTATGCTCCGGATGACATATGATCATCCGGATGCGATAAGTTTGTTTCGTTATTGCGGCGAGAAGGAACTGCCAGTTATCGTTGAAGTTAATTATGGCGTGGAGGAGGAAGGACCTTTCGCACAGCCAGGTTATTGGTATGGCGGAGGAATTGAGGCTTTTGAGCGGCTTGTCAGAGCTTGTCCCGATACAGTGTTTCTTGGCCATGGTCCTGGTTTTTGGGCACATATTTCCGGTGATGATCTCTATCAAACTATGAGTTACCCTCAAGGTGAAATAGTTTCCGGTGGCAAAGTGATTGAAATGATGCGCACATACGATAATTTGTACTGCGATTTATCGGCTTATTCCGGTTATAACGCCTTGACCAGAACACCTTCTTTTGGAAAAGAATTTTTGCTGGAATTTCAAGACCGTGTCCTTTATGGACGCGATTGCTGGGATAATAATTTGCAATTGTTTTTGAACGGAGCCGGATTTACTGAAGAAGTACTTTATAAAATATATGCAGGTAATTCGTTGAAGCTTGTTCCTTGAAATAGTATGGCTAAAAGATAACTCACTAGATAAAAATGGAGGCGGAGAAAATGCTGGCTTTGCTAGGTGGTACAAAAACGATTAAAGAAGAGCATGTGGAAATGTTCAAGTGGCCAATTATAACAGAGGAGGATGAGACTGCAGCTTTGGCGGTCATTCGCAGCGGAGCGATGTCTGGAACCGACATTACGAAGCAATTCGAGAAGGAGTTTGCCCAGTGGCTCGACATGCAGTATGCTCTTGGTTTCAATAATGGCACAAGCTCCTTATTGGCTGCTATGTACGGCTGCAAGGTAGGGATGGGCGATGAGATTATTTGTCCAAGCGTCACCTACTGGGCTTCGGCATTGCCAGCCTATGCCTTAGGGGCGACGGTTGTATTCGCCGAAATTGATCCAACTACGTTATGCCTTGACCCGAATGATATTGAGCACCGTATTACAGAGCGCACCAAAGCTATTGTTGTTGTGCATTATTTGGGTCATCCGGCTGATATGGATGCGATTATGGCCATTGCCCAAAAACATAATATTAAAGTGATAGAGGATGTCTCTCATGCAATGGGAGGCTATTATAAGGGCCAAAGAGTGGGGACGATCGGTGATGTTGGAGCAATGTCGCTTATGTCGGGCAAATCATTA
>NZ_JBOZWO010000077.1:0-10950 GCF_050864975.1 Paenibacillus sp. GXUN7292
CCATAAATCATAGAAAAAGCCTATTATAACCCCGAATAGCGGAATGTGTGACCGCGAAATTGAAAAAATGGCGGTTTTAAGGCGAATAGCGGAACGTATGACCAACAGCAGACCTATGCCCAACAGCGGCCATATACCCAACAGCAGACATATGCCCAACAGCGGCCATATACCCAACAGCAGACCTATGCCCAACAGCGGCCATATACCCAACAGCAGACATATGCCCAACAGCGGATCTCTGCTCAAACTTAATCTTTGTAGCAGCATTTGTTTACCATTTCTTGTTGTCATATCCCATTGAATTGACAGTCTTTCTAGATTCGTTAGCTTCCGAAAATGTAAGAGGCGGGAGATTTTTTTTCTACTTATTGTAATCTACTAACTATTATGGTATTTTCTAAAGAATAAAGAGTAAGCGCTTTTATTTGAAATTATAAGAATGTATAAGTTTTTTCTATAAACTGTTCTTATAATTCATCGGTAAACGCGCCCTGTCCTAAGGACAGTGAAGCCGTCTATCGATGAGCCGCAGATAACAGCATTGATACGCAGAATGCAGCGTGATTCAAATAATGATTATTTTCAATGAGGGGGCTTTGCCATGTCAGAGCAAATGATGCCGCTAGAACAATTTTTAAAGCTGGATACCGATGAGCAGGTAGAAAAATTAAGAGGATGGAAGCTGACCCATACTTTGAAGGATATTCGGGAAGCGTGGAATTTCAAGCACTCTGCACAATACTACATGCTGCTGAAAAAGCTTCGCATATACGAAAGAGTAGTGAACAAATCCGATAAGCTTATTCCTATTCATGAGCCGCAAGGATATGCATATAGAGAAGACAGGCAAATTCGTGAGGAGAAAAGCGTCAAGACGCGTGAGGATCATTTTTCCTATCAGTTGAATACAACACTGAGCGGTGTTGAGCTGGCGGAGAAGCTGGAGCGGGCAGCCCATTTTTTGCGTGGAGAAAATAAAGCGATTACGATTCGTCTTCATATTGAAGCAGCAGATACGGAATCGAATACGAGCGAGTCAAGCTAAACCAATGATCAAGTAAAGCACACCCCTATATACGCAGGCTGGACGTAATTGCAATAATTTGTCCAGTGCGCATAGGGGTGTTTTTGTTGACCGGGGTCAAATCGTCAATCTATTTGCGCAGCTTGCCCAGCTCAGATACAAGCGCTTCTACCTCGCTGATACTGAAGCTGTCCTTGGACGAAACAATATCATACAAGTCCTTTATGTCCTCATATTTATCACTGTCAAAGCTGGAAGCCTGCATAGCCGCAGCAGTAGCCATGCGCAGCTTCGTTTTAATCGCGTCGATCATAAACTCTACATTTTCCAAAGAGTAGTTTTGCAAATTAGTCATTCCGAATCCTCCAATCGTGTTTGACCATTATTGTACCATGTTTTGTATAGACCATGCTCATAAATGCCTGGGAAGAGCGAGGTTGGAACGGGAGAAGCGGCAGCGTTCGCCTTTGTGTAACAATTTTAACTTCTAAAGGGTTTAGCAAATATAGTGGTATTATGAATTTGTTTCGTATTACAATAGATGGATAGCAGGATATCGCACACCGATGTTAAATATAGATTAATTAAGTGGAAAAGAGGGGAATGCATGCCGGATCAGTGGCAGCAATATATTCATACCTGGGTCGAGAAAGATGAGCTGCTGCAAGCGACTTTAAGCCAGCCGCGCCGCAAAGACGGCAGTATAGCCTCAAAAACGATCGTAAGAGCCGTTTTATTGAAAAATGTGCTGCATTTTCAATTTGAATATCACGTTGATAATAAAGTGCTGCATGAAAATGTAGATAAAAGCCTGACGAGCAGTAAGCTTGTCTCATTAATCGAAGAGAATTACCGTCAAGTTCTATTTAAAACTAGACAAGAGGAGGTTCAGCTGCTGCTGAGCAAGAAAGGTAAGGCGGCGATGCGCTCGCAAAAAGCTGCAGGTAAAGTGCAGCAGACAGATTTACAGCATAATCGTCAAAAGCAGCGCGTGCTCGAGGAAGGCACAGCTGTTCCGTTTCTGGTCGAGCTGGGCATTATGGCGCCAGATGGAACAGTACGTGCGAAAAAGCAGGATAAATATCGCCAAATCAATCGGTTTTTGGAGATGGTGTCGGATATATTGCCGGCACTGCCAGCTGATCGCCCGCTTACGATTGTAGATTTTGGCTGCGGCAAATCCTATTTGACGTTCGCGCTGTACCATTTGCTTGCGGTTCAGCAAGGCAGGGAAATTTCAATTATCGGGCTTGATTTAAAGGCCGATGTTATTGCCTTTTGCTCGGAGCTGGCGCGCAAGCTTGGCTACGACAAGCTGAAATTTTTGGTAGGCGATATCGCCGATTATGAGGAGCTGCAGTGCGCCGATATGGTCGTTACGCTGCATGCCTGCGACACTGCGACTGACGCTGCGCTTGCTAAAGCGGTACGTTGGGGCGCTTCTGTCATTATGTCTGTGCCTTGCTGTCAGCATGAATTGTTTCGTCAAATTGAAAACGAAGCTTTATCTCCTCTGCTGTCGCATGGCTTGCTTAAGGAAAGATTTTCAGCTCTGGCAACCGATGCAGCTAGAGGGCAGCTGCTTGAGGTAGCTGGCTATAAGGTGCAGATGCTTGAATTTATCGATGCCGAGCATACCCCTAAAAACATCATGATTAGAGCAACTAGAAGCCAGCGGCAAGGGAAGGCTTCTGCCCAATGGCAGGAGTATTTACGATACAAAGAGCTGCTCCATATTACGCCGGCATTAGAAAAAATGCTGTTTGAAGACGTTAAGTCTGAAATGGATGAATAACGGGGACGAATGGGTGAGCCGCAGTGGATTGGATTATCTGGATTGACCTAAGTATGTTTTTAGTGCTTTTGGGGCTGTTTGTATATGTATTCTCATCCAGTTCTATCACGGCGTTAAATCGTATTTATTTACTGCTGCATATGGTTTTTATGGTGTGGCCACTGACTCAGTTTGCATTGCAGGCAAGCAGCGATATATTGTATAAAAAGTTTTATTTGGTCTGTTCCTATATAGGGCTTTCTATGCTGGGATTTGCCTGGTTTATTTTTATACTGTATTTAACGGGTCGAACCAATATTTTTCGAAAAGGCCGGGCTGTATTGCTCGCGCTTCCGGCGCTTGCTTCTATAGCAGCTGTTATATGGAACCCGCAAGGCATATTCGTGTCGATTAAGCATGCGCCTGAATTCGGCAAGCAGCTCGATAGCGGCCCGCTTTTTTGGTATATGATTGCACAGCTGCTGCTGTACATGCTAGCCTCTTCTATTATAATGGTTTATTGCATGAGGAAGGAGCAGTCGCCCCGTTATCGGCAGATGATCAAGACGGCCATGATTGGCATGATGACATTGCTGGCTTTTTCTTTAATCGACCTGCTGCTCAATGTCGTGTATAAAGAGTTGTTTCTCAGCTATATTCCATTCATTTCGATCGGTCTCACGGTTGCAGCATGCTATATTGTTTTTGCTGTCACCCGCAACAGAGTATTTGATATAATTCAAATCGTCCAGCGCGATGTGATGAATACGATGAGCATGGGGATTATCGTGCTGGATGAATACAATATGGTAATCGATATGAACAGGGTTCTAAAATCCTATCTTCGGCTGAGAATAGGAGATATTTTCAGCGAAGATTTACTGGCTGCGCAATTGAAGTTAGGCTCAAGGGTTCAATTCGGCCATTATTTTGCCGAGCAGCGCAAGCGCCCAATGAAGCGAATAGAATTTCAATTGGAGCTGGAGATGGACGAAACGAGATATATTATTGTGCAATCGGCACCTATACTCGATCCGCGCAAAAAAATAGTAGGACGTGTAATTACATTCCAGAATATTACTGAAATGCGCAAGCTGGTGGAAGAGACGAACAGGCAAAACACTTTGCTGCAGGAGCGGAATAAAGAATTGCTGATCGTACAGGATGAGCTGTACCGGGCGAACAAAAAGCTTGAATATATGGCAATTACAGATGGATTGACCGGCTGCTACAATCGGCGCTACCTCATGCAGCAGCTTGAGGATGAAATAGCGGTCAAAAAGTACAGCGTGCCTTTTTCTATTTTTATTTTTGATCTGGATCATTTCAAGCGGATTAATGACAGTTACGGCCATTTAATTGGCGATGAGATTCTTTGCAGTACGGTAGATGCAGTTCGGAGCGTGCTTCGCCCTGCAGATGTGCTGGCGCGGTATGGCGGCGAGGAGTTTATGGTATATTTACCTCGCACGAGTCATGCGCAGGCGATGGAGATTGCGCATAAAATTAGAGGACAAGTAGAAAATAACACAATTATGCTGGAAAACAGTACAGAGCTTCTGTCCGTGACGATCAGCATGGGTGTCATTTCAATCGACGAACATACCTTATTAGTACAGCCGGATTCCAAGCTTTTGCTGCGTGAACTCGTTCATGAAGCAGATGCGGCTTTATACGAAGCTAAATTCAGCGGAAGAAATCGGGTAGTAGAACGCAAGCTGGCGTCGACCAGTTATTCAGCGCAGTAGGATAGTCATTGATCTAATGTTCTGATAAAATAATTAAACGTAAGTAAAAGCTTTACTTTTTAAAGGCGGGAAAAGCTGTGAGAAGAATGCAAATCGATAGAGTTATGCCTGGAGATATAGTAGCCAGAACGATATTTCAGGAAAATGGCAGTGTGCTGCTTGGCGAAGGCGTAGAATTAAGTGATCGTTATATTGAACGATTGCGTAATTTAGGTATCGATTTTTTATTTATTGAGGACGGCAAAACGGCGGATATCGTTCCGGAAGATACGATACGGGATGAAACTCGAAAAGAGGCTGTTAATGAAATTTATAAAACGATGAATGCGTTCAAGGATGACCCGGGCATTCAAGGCCGTACGATTGCGCCGGATATGGGAAAAAATTTTCGGCGCGTCTTTGGCAGCATTATGCAGGATTTGGCTACGAGACCTACTATGCTCGTTAACTTGTCGACGATTCATTCGAATGACGCATACTTATTTCAACATTCCTTTAATGTAGCCGTGCTGGCAGGCATTATGGGCATCGCCAAGGGCTTGAATCGTAATCAGCTGGAGGAGCTCGGCATCGGCGCATTATTGTTTGATATAGGGATGACCAAGCTACCGAAGCAGCTAGTGCAAAAACAGGGCCCATTGACCGCCGATGAGCGGGCCTTGCTGCAGACTCACCCCAAAGAAGGCTTTAATATTCTTAGAAAATATCATGATATTTCGATCGTGTCTGCTCATTGCGCGCTGCAGCATCATGAGCGTTTTAATGGCTCTGGTTATCCGCGGCAGCTGCAGAGGGATGAGATTCATCTTTATGCGCAAATTGTCGGATTAGCCGATACATTTGATGCACTTACTTCGCCAAGGCCATATCGCAAGCGTTATACCGCGAGTGAAGCGATCGAATATTTATTTGCGGCAGGCGGTACTTATTTTGAGCTTGAATTAATTAAACTGTTTTGCAACCATATATCTGTTTATCCCGTTTCCACCACTTTGCTGCTTAGTACAGGCCAGACGGTAGTCGTAACCGAGAATAATGAGCTTGCCGTGCATCGCCCGCAAGTGCGTGTCATCAAGGAGGCGGATGGCAGCGAGCCGAAATCGCCATATGAAATCGAGCTGAAAAATGAAACGCATATTACGATTACAAAAGAGCTTTAAACAAAGAGAAGCCTTTCTATTTTACAGTGATCAAGCTGTAAGTAGGAAGGCTTTATTTATAATATAGAAGTTATCGCACATATGTATCATTACGGCACATCATTAGCCAAGGATTTGAAGCGTTTCTTCTTGTATGTAAATTTGTTTTGAATATACTAGACAGTAAGGTAAAATAATGAGAAATGGGAATAGAAATGAAGCCATAAATCGAAGGAGCCGGACAAATTGGATGAATTTGCACGTATTTCATATTGGACGGATCATCGTGCTCGCGCCGAGGATGAAAAGCTTCGCGGTGTTGTGCATGGCATAGGCGATGATGCAGCAGTGCTTGATATTAGCCGGGCGCCGGAAGATGTGATTGGCGATAAGCAATTAGTTGCATCAGTTGATACGATGGTTGAGCAGATTCACTTCAACGAGCGCACGATGCGGGATGAGGATGTCGGATATAAGGCGGTAGCAGCATGTGTGAGCGATATTGCGGCGATGGGCGGCGTGCCTTTATATGCCTTGATATCTATCAGTGTACCAAGTACTTATAGTGCGGATCGTATACACAAGCTATATAATGGTATTTATGACTGCGCGAATCGTTATGAATTATCTATAGTAGGCGGCGATACGACATCAGCGCCCGAGCACCTCGTTCTATCTGTCACTGTTATTGGTGCAGTGGAGGCAGGGGCCGCTTTGCTGCGTTCCAGCGCGCAGGCAGGCCATGCCGTATTTGTTACCGGGCTGCTGGGCAAGTCGGCAGCGGGTCTGCATGCTTTGTCGTCTGGCCGCATTGAGAAAAATATAGCTGAGCAGCAATATTTATTTTCACTGGCGGAGGCTCATCAAAGGCCCAGCCCGTCCGTTGCAGCAGGGCGCATTCTGCTGCAAGCCCAACGAAGCGGCGGTGGCGCGCTCAATGATGTCAGCGACGGCTTGGCTAGCGAGGCATGGGAAATTGCCGAAGCTTCCGGGGTTCGTATCGTGCTTGAGGAGGAGCAGCTTGTCTGCTCGGACGAGTTGATTGCTTATGCTAAGGAGCTGCAGCAAGACCCGCTGCAATGGATATTGTACGGCGGGGAAGATTATATGCTGGTAGGCACGATGAATAGAGTGCAGATTGATCATGTCGCGGAAAGTTTCAGGCAGGCAGGCTTGCCTTTTTACATAATTGGGTTTGTAGAGGCAGGCGAGCCGGAGGTTGAGCTGCTGACGAGCAGGATGAAGCAAGCGCAGGCTGGCCAGAGAAGGATTAAGCTTGCGAAGCGGGGATATAATCATTTTAATGGATAAGCAGGTGATAGTATGACGCAAATCGTTGCAGAGACGGTTTGGATCGCTAATTCCGAAGAGGAGACAAGGCAGCTGGCTCGAAAATTGGCGGGCTTGGCAGAAGCGGGCACTGTCATTGCACTCGATGGCGAGCTCGGTGCGGGGAAGACTGCTTTTTCAAAGGCTTTTGCGGAGTCGCTTGGCGTGACTGGCAATGTAAATAGCCCAACTTTTACAATAATTAAAGAATACGAGGGCACTAAGCTCCCGTTTTATCATATGGATGTGTACAGAATTTCACTGGAAGAAGCGGACGAGCTGGGGCTGGATGATTATTTTTTTGGCAAGGGAGTAACGATTGTAGAGTGGGCCAGTCTGATTGAGGAGCTGCTGCCGCAAAATCGTCTGGAGCTGTATATACACTATTTAGATGAAAATAAAAGGCAGATTGCGCTTAAAGCTCACGGGGCGCCTTATACGGACTGGTGCTTGGCGGTACAGCAGATGGGAGAAAGAAACGATGACACAAATAGATAACATAGGAAAGAAGCATGACCTTACAGTGCTTGCAATAGATACTTCTACGGCTGTAATTGCCTGTGCGGTTACACAAGGGAATGCAGTGCTTGCTGAAATTCAGTCGCTGGCTGAAAGAAATCATTCTGTTAATGCGATCATACATTTGCAGCAGCTGCTGGAGCGCAGCCAAAAAAATAAAGAGCAGTTGGATGTGATTGCTGTCGGGCATGGACCTGGCTCTTATACAGGCATGAGAATTGCTGTTACAGCAGCAAAGACGCTTGCTTGGGTGTGGGACAAGCCGCTGATTGGCATATCGAGCCTGGAGGCTGTTGCGTATGGGGGCTGGCAATCGGGGCTTGCCCGGGCCATTCAGCCGGATGCAGGCGAATCTGCTCAAACGATCCATATCGTTAAGCCCAAACAAAATGAAGAGCATTGGATTTTGCCAGTGATGGATGCGCGCAGAGGGCAAATCTACGGGGCGGCGTTTAGCGGTCACAGCGATGGCAGCTGGAGCCGTATGAAAGAGGATGGCGTGCTGCTCATGCTGGATTGGGTGGATGTTATGCTCAGCAGGCTTGCAGAGGAAAGCAAGAGAGGCATAGCCATTCATATATGGGTAGTTGGCGATCTGTCCATGCATGAGGAGCAGGCTAACCGTCTGCGGACGGAGGCTGCGCTAATAAGCAGCGGTACAGTGGTCACACTTATGCCATATGCTCTGGAAGGGCGCTGGATCGCGGAGCTTGCCCGGAAGCAGCTGGCGGATGGACTGCCGTACAGCACGGGAGCGGAGATTCATTCGTTTGCTCCAAATTATACCCAGCTTACGGAAGCGGAAGTAAAGCTGAAAGAGAAGCATGCGCTGGAACGGAGCGGTCGATAATGGAGCAGTTGGATAAAAGCAAGCTTCGTTATCGAGCGATGACAGCCAGCGATATTGAACAAATTACCGTCATTGAGCAAGAGGCATTCACTGAGCCTTGGACAGCGGAAGCCTTTCTTAATGAGCTGGTAAATAATTTGTTTGCCAAATATATGATCGCAGAGTATGCCGGTGAGATTGTCGGTTACGGCGGCATGTGGATTATAATTGATGAAGCTCATGTCACTAATATTGCTATCCGCAGCGGCTTTCGCGGGATGGGGTTTGGTCATCTGCTGCTGACAGAGATGAAGAAGACAGCCAGCTGCTTCGGCGCATTGCGGATGACGCTTGAGGTGAGGGTATCCAATGATGTCGCGCAAAGGCTGTATGCCAAGCATGGCTTTGAAGCGTCGGGCATTCGTCCCAATTATTACTCTGACAA
This sequence comes from Paenibacillus sp. GXUN7292, assembly GCF_050864975.1. Classification (NCBI taxonomy): domain Bacteria; kingdom Bacillati; phylum Bacillota; class Bacilli; order Caryophanales; family Paenibacillaceae; genus Paenibacillus; species Paenibacillus sp. GXUN7292. The sequence continues at coordinate 8,811 of NZ_JBOZWO010000077.1, forward strand.
CAATGAGGATGCCGTCATAATGTGGGCTGAGCTGGATCAAGAGCGGATGAAGATAGGAGAGAAGAAGCCGTGAGTATGCAAGCTGAGAATCGAAATGAAGCCAACAAAAAAGATTTGATACTGGCTATTGAAACAAGCTGCGATGAAACCTCTGCGGCTGTTGTTGAAGGCGGAAAAAACATTTTATCGAATGTGGTCAGCAGTCAAATAGATGTGCATGTACGCTTTGGCGGAGTAGTGCCGGAAATCGCTTCTCGCAAGCATGTAGAAACGATTACGCTCATTATGGAGGAAGCCGTTAAAAAGTCTGGCTATCGCATGCAGGACTTATCCGCGATCGCAGTTACGCAAGGACCCGGTTTAGTAGGGGCGCTGCTTGTAGGCATCATTGCTGCTAAAAGCTTGGCGATGGCGCTGCAAATTCCGCTAATAGGCACACATCATATCGCAGGACATATTTATGCCAATGAGCTTGTCGATGATATTCAGTATCCCTGCATGGCTTTGGTAGTGTCTGGCGGACATACGGAGCTTGTGCATATGGAGTCTGAGGGTGTCTTCGATATTATTGGGCATACGCGCGATGATGCAGTGGGAGAAGCTTACGATAAAGTAGCTAGAGCACTTAAGCTGCCTTACCCAGGCGGACCTCATATCGACAGGCTGGCAGCAGAAGCGCAGTCAGCTATTGCGCTGCCTAGAGCTTGGCTGGAGGAAGGAAGCTATGACTTCAGCTTCAGCGGCCTAAAATCAGCTGTGCTTGCCGCGATTAATACGGCCAGCATGAAGGCTGAGCCGCTGGACGCTGGGACAGTAGCGAAAGGCTTCCAGCTTTCTATAATAGATGTGCTTGTAACTAAGGCGATGCGCGCAGTGAAGCAGTACGGCTCTAAGCAGCTGCTGCTTTGCGGAGGAGTAGCTGCCAATAAAGGGCTGCGGACGGCGCTTGCAGAAAGCTGTGCGGCTGCAAATGTTCCGCTGCTCGTTCCACCGTTGGCATTATGTACAGATAATGCGGCTATGATCGGTGCTGCTGCGCAGCTTAAGCTTGCAAGAGGCCAATATACATCGCTTGATATGAAGGCGGAGCCTGGATTATCATTAGAGGAATGGTCGGTAATGCAAGGATAGGAAAGGAGTGTTGTGCGAGATGGAAATAATATTTATTATGCTGTTAGTTATTATTATTTTACTTCTGCTGCATATCAATTCCAAAATCCCGCCGCGTGATTTTACGAAAGAAGCTGTACAAAAAGCTGTAGAGCGAGATATGAAAAATCAACAGGATCATAAGCTATAAATAACACGTAACAGTAAAGCGTATGATTTCGTGCACAGGCTGCATGAAATTATACGTTTTTTTATGCATGAAACAGAATATTGCGTGTTTGGCTGCGCGAGATGGGGGCGGTTTGGCGCTTGTTAACTGTAACGAATTGTTGCAGAAGCTAACGAATTCAGACAGCGCTATTTGGCTTTAATTTGCTATTTTCAAAATCTAACGAAGATGAGAAGCCTTATAGGACCGAAAAGCGGCTCCAAATGGCGGTTTGTTCACAGTTAACGCAATGTGGATTCGTTACAAGTTCAAAAGGGACATTTTTGGGGAAATAGCGCATCTCAGTTTCGTTAGAACTAAAAGTGTCAAAATGGTATGAAACAGTGGCGCAAGTGCAGGTTAGTATCGTTGTCCCTCTACTTAGTGAATGAGCTGAAATAGGTGTCTTGGTTCTTCTAAGTGGATTTTGTCTGGCTGATTAAAAAGTATTTTTCTAACGAAGCTGGCGAGATTGTCCATTCATTGTGAATGATGCAACAAGCAATTGAAGAGGTGGCACTTCGATCAAGTTTGGGCTTACGACCGCTATCGCTTCTCCAGTCCCAATCTTGCTCTCCGTTCCCCTATTCTTTTGCTTATCAAATGTTGCCCAAAATGAATGTACATGGTCACACGTTCCGTTATTTGCCTAAAAACTGCCGTTTTTTTAATTACGCGGACACACATTCCGCTAATCGTGTCTAAATGGGACTTTTTCTTCGATTTATTGACCAATAGCGGAACGTCTGTCACTTTACCTTCTCAAAACTGCGGTTTTGGGCCAAATAGCGAAACGACTGACCATCTAGCGAAGACCAGAAA
>NZ_JBOZWO010000078.1:0-10356 GCF_050864975.1 Paenibacillus sp. GXUN7292
GTTTTTTGGGGCATTTCAGCGTATTGTATATGAAATTTCATATACATTGAGACGTTTTGAGGTGGCACCGACGAATTCTGTATGAAATTTCATATACAATTGTGTTTTTTGGGGCATATCGGTGTATTGTATATGAAATTTCATATACATGGAGACGTTTTGAGGTGGTGCAGACACGCATAGGGTTGTTGAGTTTCGTTATAAGAGAAAATTAGCTGTTTTCATTGAAATAACGCTCGGCTTCGTCAGAAAAGTTACTTTTTCAACAGCCTGAATATTACCTATTTATGTCTAGGAACCGCTATGCCTAACAAGCTTTTATGTATCCAGATTGCCGCCTGCACCCCATCCCCCATCGCAATAGCAACCTGCTCTGAGTGGGCAACTACATCTCCAGCGCTCCATACAAACTCGACGTTTGTCATTTTTGTTCTAGGATCTACTAAGACATGCTTGTTCTCATGCAGCTTAACGCCCAGTTTCGCAGCAAGCTCCGACCTTACTTCATTGCCGCCAAATGCGACAAAGCCTTTGCGGACGTGAATGCTTTCTCCGCTCTTCAATGTAACCTCACTTAGATGACCGTCACTTTCCACCAGTCTTGCAATTGGCTCGCTTCGATGCTCAATTCCCATAGCCTGCAATTGACCACTGAGCTTCTCATCAATGGGCGTACTCTCGTGGTTAATGAATACAATGTCTTTCGTCCAGTAAGACAGCGTCAGCGCCATCTGCGCACCCACTTTTCCCGCTCCCAGTACTACTGCTTTTTGATCCATAAGCTCATAGCCGTCGCAATCTGGACAAACATATATGCTTCGTCCAAGGCAGGGCAATAGACCAGGCAAATCAGGCATCCGATCTACGATGCCCGTAGCTAACAGAAGCCGTTTGGCATAAACTGTCTGCCCATCCTCCAGCCCAACCCGAAACCGTCCTTCCGCAAGAACGGCATCTTCAACCTTTCCTTGCCTAAACTGAACGCCCGTTTTCTCCGCCTGCTGGCGTCCCCGCTGGCGCAGCTCCGCACCACTCACCCCTTCCGGCCAGCCGAGCAAATTGTTGTAGCCCCTGCATTGCACGGAGCGACCATCCCCAGCATCAATAACGAGTACACGGCGATTGTATCTTCCCAGCTGAATCGCTGCTTGCAGACCGGCTATTCCGCCGCCAATGATGGCACAATCATAAACAATTCCCATATCTTTTGACCTACCTGTCATACAGATTTATTTAGAACCTATATAACCATTATGTCGAACGATAGCAGAGCCTAAACCTTATTGCTTTCGGTATTTGAAATAATTTTTGATCAAGTTCGACAGAAATCTGCATAGGTCGAAGGAATTAAGCATCCAATTGTAGAATATTTCCTCTCGAACACTAATCATATTTCACCCAGAGAGGATGTTTTTGTTGCACACTTCACCTTTGCAGCGCACTTGGAAAAAGCTGCTGCTGCTCGTCATTAGCCTAATGATTGTCCTACCTGTATTTGAACAGCCTGCTGTTAAAGCTGCATCAACAGATGTGCAAAGCACACTGGAATCACGCACAAAGTCACAGATCGTAGAAAAGTGGCTAAAGTATAAGCCAATGGAGCTCGGCCGAGATTATATGAACGGTACGCATATTTTCACAGTAGAGCCAAAGCTGACTGCTCCATATGCAGCAGGCAAGCTTAAGGATTCCTATATCAAGGACGGCATCAATGCCGTCAATTTCATACGTTATCTGGCGGGCTTGCCGGATGACGTGGAAGCAGATTGGTCGATTGAACAGCAGCAGCAGACTGGCGCGCTCGTCAACGCGGTCAATCAAGTCATGAGTCATTATCCTCAAAAGCCCGCAGGCATGAATGATGTGATGCATCAGTTGGGCTATGATGCCAATAGGTCAAGCAATTTATATTACGGCAGCCCAACCTTTTATGACAATGTGCTGGGCTATATGTCCGACAGCGATTCGAATAATATTGACCGGGTCGGGCATCGCCGCTGGATTCTTAATCCGCAAATGAAAAAAACGATGTTTGGCATGGTTTTTTCAAGATCCAGTTCCGATTCATCGAGTCTGGGGGTCCGGCATGCCACAATGTACGCCTTTGATAAGCAGCGTCCTGCCGAAGATGTCTCCTATAATTACATAAGCTGGCCTCCTGCCGGTTATACGCCCATGGAAGTATTCGCCGCGTCAGATGCCTGGTCCGTTTCACTCAACCCTAATCTTTACGACCGTACAAAAACAGAGGATATTACAGTTACCTTGACACGTGATAGCGATCAAAAAAGCTGGAGCTTCAATCATAACGATCGGGATGTGAGGGGAAAATTTTTTAATGTAGAGACTAGTTATTTTGGGATTCCATTTTCGATTATATTCAGACCTGATGCTTTAGAAGCTATGAAAAATGATGAAGCATTTCATGTCAGCATTAATGGACTCTATACGAAAACTGGCCTGCCTGCATCTGTTGCATTTAAAACAACCTTCTTCAAGATGTTAAGCACTTATACAGCCCGCGATTCAATAGTCATGGAGTCAGGGGAGACATTAACGCCGCTTATCGAAAACGCAATAACTGGCTCTACTATGGACTGGAGCAGTTCGGATCCGAAAATTGTAAAGGTAGATAAAAACGGCAAGCTAACAGCAATTGCCAAAGGTGATGCAATCATTTATTTTAACAGTTACTTAAGAGACGGCAGCATGCTAAATGTGTCCGTCGTTGATTCTGATCCATCAGATAAAGTAAGTGCTTGGGCAGCGAAGGAAGTAAAAAAAGCCAAGGAAGCAGGTCTTGTACCTAGATGGTTCTATTATAATTTTCAATCCCCTATGTACCGGGAAGGCTTTGTCGAGTTCACGTCAAGAATGGCAGAAACCGTGCTGGGCATAAGCTTATACGAGCAAAAATATGAATACGGCCGTTCTCCCTTCCAGGATGTTGATTACTGGGCAGTGAGCTGGGCTGCTGACAACGGAATTATTAGCGGTACAGGCAAAAATAAGTTCTCGCCATATGATTCCATCAGCCGAGAGCAAGCAGCTAAGCTATTGCTGAATGTCTATCATTACCTTGCTGAGAAAACAGGGCGAGTGCCAGTTCAGAAATCAAGTCAAACTATTTTCAGCGATGACAGCAAAATATCCGATTGGGCAAAAGCCGATGTGTATGAGGCAGTCAGCTTAAATTTACTGAACGGTGTGGACAACAATCGTTTTAATCCAAAAGGCAGCATTACGACCGAGCAAACGATTATTATTCTGTACCGATTATTTGAGCAGTTTTATGAGCAATCATGAAGCTCGGGGTTTTTCTGACTGTCTAGGGGCAGTTGATTCATTGATGTGTGACTGCAAGGGGAGTTTTGAGAGTTGAGGCGAAGAAAATCCTGCACTTTTGCAGCATAGTTTGGAGATGGCGCAGCAATCATGCGCGAATAGCATGCCGGCTTCAACCAGCTAGTTATCAAAAAAAAAAGGGGGCGCCTAGCCCCCATATCTCTTATCTCTTATCTCTTATCTCTTATCTACATAGCCATATCACTTTATTTTAAGCAAAAGTAATTTACAATCTTCGATCGCCTGCAAACTATGCTGCTCCTTTGGATCCATATGTAATATCGTAGAGGAGACCAGCTCCTGCTCCTTGCCTTCAACCGTAAACAACACTTTTCCTGCTTGAACAATAATCAAAACCGTATGAGGCGCGTCATGTGCTGGAATCCCTTCCCCGGCTGCCAATTGAATCGAAACTAAATCATACTGCTCATGCGAAGCAATTTTGGTCAGCTTTTTTTCAGTGCCAGCAGGTATTGTGTAAAGCTCCATTATGATCACTCCATCCCTTTAGTTTTATATTTCTATTATATCAAATTCTTGCACATGAATTTTTGAACAGAATGTGAAGCTTACTTCTTCTTTCGAACCAGCTCATCTTACTAAAAATTACCCTCAATCCAACGGCAGCCAATCCATTACTTCTTTAATCGCATATTCCCAATACTCCCAGTTATGATCTCCGGGTCCCTCTCTATAGTCCAAATCCGTCTTTAAGCTGAGGGCATAATTTTTAAAATTGACATTGTCTTCATATAAATAGTCCTCGGTTCCGCACATTTGCAGCAGCTTGGGCAAGACTGCCTGCTCGCATTGACGATCCTTTAGCAATTTGTACAGATCATGCTCCGTATCCTTCAAGCTATCTACTTCCCCAAAAATCGGTTTCGCATTAAATCCATTAAATACGCCATCCTGCAAAAAGCGGTTAATATCCATAGCGCCGGACAAGCTTGCAGCAGCAGAAAACAACTCGGGGTTAGTCAAAGCAAGCTTGAATGCGCCATAGCCGCCCATGGAATGACCAGCAACAAAATTGTCTTCCCTTTTATCTGACAGCGGCAAAACATTTAACATAAACGTTCTCAACTCTTTTTGCACAAAGGAAAAATAGTTGTGACCATATTTCATATCCGCATAAAAGCTGTGATCAACAGAAGGCATCACTACAGCCACATTTTTATTGCTTGCATATCTTTCAATATTCGTAAATCTAGTATAAATGCTAGAATCATTCGAAAGCCCATGGAGTAAATATAAAGTCTTAAGCTTCGTGTTAGTCTGACTTGTAAACAATTGTTCACTTTCCGGCAAAACAACGGTTACATTCGTTTGCATGACTAAGGTCGGCGATTTAAAATGCATGTGCAGCAGTGCCATTTTGTTCGTCAGCTCCTTTATTTCATTAGGATTCCTTTACGGGCTTTTTAAATTGGTATAATAGCTTTAACTGGTCTTTTATTCGGAACATTGGAACTTACTATAAAATATTTAACGGCGCAAGGTGGGAATTAGGTGGATAAACAAAAGTTAATACGTATCTTCGATAAGCAAGCAACCCTGTACGAGAATAAAAAAGAAGGCCCTGCACAAAATCGTTGGCGTCAGCAGCTTTTAAGCCATGCAAAGGGCCAGGTGCTTGAGCTTGCCGTTGGGGCAGGCGCGAATTTCCCTTTCTATCCGCCTGAAGTAAAGATTACCGCAACTGACTTCAGCGAGGCGATGCTGGATAAAGCAAAAAAAGCGGCAAGGCTGCACCGCATCGATGGCCATTTTATATGCTCCGATATTGAGAATATGAACTTTCCCGATCATTCCTTCGATACGATAGTTTCTACTCTATCATTCTGCAGTTACGACAATCCTTTATTGGTGCTGAACAAAATCAATCGCTGGTGCAAGCCGGGCGGAACGCTTCTATTTATGGAACATGGGATCAGCTCTAACGTGGCGGTTTCCGCTGTCCAAAAAACACTTAATCCGCTTCTATATCGCTTTTATGGCTGTCACCATACGAGAAACATTATGAAATTAGTACGAGAGTCAGGGATTGCAATCGATAAGACGGAAAGCTACTGGTTTAACATGGTTCATCTTATTTGGGCAAAACCGAAGCTGTAATTCGCACAACTATTATTTATTAACCGGATAATGGCATGCAAGCGGCAGTCAACTCACTGCAATCGAGTCTTAATCTGCCGCTGCGCCGAACAATTTACAACAATTTTTCTTGTACGGAACGAAGCTTCTGCTCTGTGGAGCCTGCTTTGTCGCGCCTGTCGTCAATTTTAATAGATGTTGATACTCTTTGTGCATCGGACTGAAAAGGTGCCTCATGTATGGCGCGAATAGCTGCAAATACAGCATCAAGCGGTCCCTCGATAATCGTGCTCATGGACGTTAAAGTATACTCAATCCCTTGCTGCTCCTTCAGCACCCGCTGCAGATCAGCTACATACCCGCTCAAGCTGGTGCTCCCTGTTCCTATTGGAATTACAGTTACTTCAGCAATGGCCATCATACTTCCTCCTCAATTTATGATTTTTTTGCAAGCTTGCTTATATATGAGACTGTCGATTAATTGTAGGCGGATGCTGCCGCTTCTCCATTTCATACTCACTTCGCTAATAGCTTGCTCAGCTTATCCCAGCCTTCATTCAAGCTTATGACAAGCCCCATATTCAATACTTTCTGCAAAGAGGCTTTGTCCGGAAAATCAATTTCATTAATCAGCCTCGTTCGATCCTTATCCTCAACAAATCGAACTGTAACTAATGTTGTGGACATTTTGGAAACAAGCTCTCCCGCTTCATCCGAGAAATACTCCTCATATTGAATGGAGGATGGTGCCTCAATCGTTTTATACACCGCTTTTGCCCATGATATCGTTCCGAAGTAGTCCTTCGACTCATCCATACATTTCAAGCAGTAGTGCCAGGTGCCATCCTGCTCCGGATTAAGCTCGCAATAATCAAGCGCCCAACCATGAGGCCCCCACCATTGCTTAAGCAGCTCAGCATCCGTATAAGCCTTGAACAAAGCTGCGCGCGAAGCTTTAAACGTCCGTTCGAGCAGCAACGTTCTGCCGCGATTTTTAGTTGTTGCTTTATTTAGTGTTTGTTTTTTTAACATATGCTCATTCCCTTAAATTATCATTAATCTCCCCTATTTTACCTGTTTTGCTGCACAAATACGAGTACCGGGGCTGCATTAGCGTATCCTTCTGTTAAAAAAAGAACCCTCATTAAACCTGCTCAAAGCAGTGTTCAAAAGGATTCCGTATTATCGTTTAAAGCAAAGCCATTTCAGCCGCTTTCTTGGCATGTACAATCGTGGTATCAAAAACCGGAAAGTCAAATTCCTCGGGCTTAATTAACAATCCTATTTCCGTGCAGCCAAAAATAATGCCTTGTGCCCCAGCCTCAATCAGCTGAGCAATGAGCTCCTTATAATATTGCTTGGAGCTTGCCTGAAAATCTCCCAAGCATAATTCCTCAAAAATAATTCGATTCACTTCGATTAGCTGCTCTTCCTTAGCCGGTATAATAACCTCAATGCCTTGATCAATCAGCCTATTTTTGTAAAAATCTTGTTCCATCGTATATTTAGTGCCTAGTAAAGCAACCTTTTGAATATGTTTCTTTTTAATTTCAGCAGCAGTTGCATCCGCTATATGAAGAATCGGAATTGTGATGGACTGTTCAATAATAGGAACAACCTTATGCATCGTATTTGTGCAAATCATAATAAAGTGAGCGCCCGCTTTTTCTAAGCCTAAAGCTGCTTCTGCCAGTATTTGTCCTGCCTTCTCCCAATTTCCCGAGGCTTGACATTGTACGATTTCCTCAAAATCGACACTGGACAAAATGCATTTGGCAGAATGCAAGCCGCCTAAAGCGGTCTTGATCTCTTCATTAATAATGCGATAGTATTCCGCAGAGGATTCCCAGCTCATGCCGCCAATTAAGCCGATTGTTTTCATTCCATTTCCGCCTCCTTATCTGCTCCTCATTACATATATTATACACGCACACGCCTAACAAACAATGAAGAAACAAATCCGATTACAGCAATAACCGCTATAAAAATAAAAGCATACTTAGTTCCGGCAGCCAGCAGCTCTGGCGATGTAAAGTCAGCGTTCTGGTTCATAAATCGATTTTGTCCGCTAACCATTAACGTAATTGCAAAGGCTGTTCCCGTTGCACCGGCGATTTGCTGAAGTGTATTCATTACAGCGGCGCCGTCCGCGTACAGGCTGCGAGGCAATTGATTAAGGCCATTCGTTTGTGCAGGCATAATAATCATTGGTATTCCCATAAATAAAATAACGCAGGCAGCGATAATTTTCCACACGGGTGCTGTATCTGAGATTGACAGGAGGAAGAAAATACACGAAATAACCGTTAGCATAAATCCGATCGGAACAAATCTCCGCGCTCCAAATTGATCAAATAACCGTCCTACAATAGGGGAAAGCATAGCATTGACGGCACTTCCCGGCACAAGGATAATGCCGGCCATCGCTGCGCTGAATAATAAAGAGCCTTTTATATAGAGCGGCAAAAGAATAGCAGTCGATAAAATAAGAATCATGCCTATAAATACCAGCAGCGTTCCTAACGCAAACATCCGATATTGAAATACGCGCAAATTAATCATCGGTACGTCCATTTTAATTTGACGATAGATAAACATTACGATCGCAAGCGCGCCTATTACAAATGGAATCCATACCTCTGCGGATAAAAATGATTTTTCAGAAATTTTGCTTAAGCTATAAATTAATCCGCCAAAACCAATCGTCGAGCATGCAATGGAAGTCACATCAATAGCAGGCTTTGTAATGCGTGAAACATTATCAATCGGTTTTAGGCCAAAGATGACAAGCGCTGCGTAGAAGATCAGACTAATCCAAAAAATATAAGGCCAGCTCCATGTATCGACAATGAAGCCAGCTGCTGCCGGTCCAACTGCTGGCGCTGTTGTAATAACGAGCCCCATAATGCCCATTACAGCGCCACGCTTTTGAATAGGAAAAATGAGTAAAATAACATTCATCATGAGCGGCAATAAAATGCCAGTTCCAACGGCTTGAATAATACGGCCAGATAATAACAGGCTAAAACTTGGCGCCAACGCAGCCAATATTGTGCCCGCAATCGAAAAAGCTAATGAAGTGATCACAAGCTGCTTGGTTGTAAACCATTGAATAAGCAAGGTTGATATAGGTACCAGAATGCCCAATGTTAATAAATAGCCTGTCGTCAGCCATTGTACTGTAGCTTCGGAAACAGAAAATTCACTCATAATGTTGGTTAACGCCATATTGAGCGCCGTTTCACTATATAAGCCTATAAATGCCGCAAACATAAATACAAATGCCATCATTTTTGGTTTTCTTACTTGAACAATTTGTGCTGCTGAAGTTGTCAAAATAAACGTCCTCTCTATCCATAAATATTGCTCTATCTTTCTAATGTAACTCTATGAAATGAACCTGCCAATCATATAGTTGATATATCAACTATATGATTCACAAAAAACGGCTTAACTTTTCCTTACACTAGACTGTACCTTCATTAATAGAGCTGTTAAAGTTTGCTGCTCCTCCATTGAAAGACCTTTCTCGATCGCATCATTAATTTTAACGCCTACTTCATTAATAATGGGAGCAAGCTTTCTCCCCTCTGGGGTGACATATACTTTAACAAAACGCCGATCGAAATCACTGACTGCTTTAGTGATATACCCTTTGGACTCCAAGCTTGCCAGCATGCGTGCAACGCTGGCTTTATCCTTTCTTAACTGCAGGGCAATATCATTTTGAGACAGACCTTCCTGCTCCAGCAGCAGTGACATCAGCAAATGCTGCTCAGGCGCAAGCCGATATGGAGAGAGCAAGCCAGTAATATATTGGGCAATCTCCAGGTGCAGATCACGAATGATTAGGCCAATATGACTATTTTTCGCATCGTCCATACAGCTTCTCCTTCTATTAGATGATCTATCAACTATAAATCTACTTTATTTTTGAGTCAACCTTTTATTTGGTTCATCTATCCTCTTTTTTAATGAAGAGATATAATAAAACTAACTATTGCCCCTGCATGAAATAAGGAGAATAATAATGAAAAATTTTTCTAAGGCGTTAACCTATGTAAAAGAAATTTTTTATGAACCTAACCACTTAATTATAAAATCTGTTCAAGAAGAAGCTCAAAATTCTGATTATGGTGCCGGAGTATTTCAGCTTAATTCTAAATCGGTTAGATTTAGAGTGGCAAAAGTAACACCTAACAAATTAGGGCAGTTTGTTGCGTTTTGGGAAAAAGATTTAAATAATAAAAACCAAGCATTTTCATATGACAATGCTACTGATATATTAGTTATTAATACCTTTTCTAACGATAATCAGACTTTTGGGCAATTTGTTTTTCCAAAAGAGGTGCTTGTGAAACAAAATATACTTAAAACTGCTACTGCAAAGGGGAAAATGGCACTTAGAGTTTACCCTAGTTGGGATACTCCGACTAGCAAACAAGCCATAGAAACACAAAAATGGCAGTTGCCGTATTTTGTTGTTTTAAACAAAAATAATAGCATACATGCCCAAGAACTATTAAGACTATATTCAGACTGTTGAAAAGTTCATATCTGACGAAGCTAACAAAGTACTTTTATAATGAAGCTAATGAGACTGTCGATTCATTGTGGATAGTTGCAACAAGCAATAGAAAGGGGGGCACTGCGATCAAGATTGGGATACCGACAGCTGTTGTAATCTCATTTTTACGAATAAATAACCCCGGTAAAGGAAAAAATCAGCCTGCAAAAGCGGACGCTGCCGCTTCTCCATTCCCATTCTTGCTCTCCGTTACCCTTTCTCATTGCTATCAATCATTGTCCACAATGAATCGACAGCCTTCTAACAATTGTTATTTCAACGACAATAGCCAATTTTATAATGTATATGAAATTTCATACACATTACCCCGAAATGCTCCAAAAATC
>NZ_JBOZWO010000079.1:0-9361 GCF_050864975.1 Paenibacillus sp. GXUN7292
CAAAAGTAGGTTTGCTCGCTTGATGAGATAGCTCGCTACACAAAAGAACTTAAAAATAATGGAATGGCGATGCAAAGGGAGATCATCCCTGCATCGCCATTCCTGGTTTTTGGTCCATAGCTGCCTTCTTGAGTAAATTATGGGCGAGCGAAAGCCACCCGACCTCAAGGCTAACCTTCGGCAGGCCTCGAAGCAGAAAACGCCGAAATCCCCGGTTGGTGAAACCTGCGATCCATTACTGGAGCCCGGTTGACTTACTTCGTCGCAGAGTATACTGAGCAATGATGAAATTCTAAGGGTTGCCACAAACGCTATTCGTGCAAAAATGATGGTTTAAATTTTCGAACGGTTGCTATTGCGCTTAATACCCCAAAAAGCATTGATTTTGCTCGAGAAAAGGCACAATAGCGCTCATGACAACCATTACATTTTCAAATGAGCTAGAATAATCGAAATAGCCTCTATGGCAACCGTTAGGCAATTATGGCATCTGCGAAAGTTGAGTTATAAAAAATTCGAATGATAACAGATTATTATAGATTCAAGGGAATCGAGTAATGGGAAGAGGCCTTGAGAATCCCTTTGTTTATAAGCTTTCTTGGGCATCGGAAGATATTGCAATGCATTAGAAGGATTTGAAATAGACCGATACGCCGCTTCTCGCTTATTGTTGGGAAGAGGATAAACACCGAAAGGAAGAATTGATATGCAGACAGATCTTAGCGCTTCTTCAGCTGTGCATGGCAAGAAAGGAAAACGTTCTTCCAATAAAGAGCCTTTTTCTTGGAGCCGAAACTGGAAACGATATAAACGTTATAAGTATTTATTGCTCATGCTCGCTCCAGCGCTTATATGGTATTTGATTTTTCATTATGGCCCGCTATATGGCATACAGCTTGCGTTTAAAGATTTCAATATTACAAAAGGAATTATGGACAGTCCATGGGCCGGCTTAAAACACTTTAAAGCCATGGTAAACGGAGCTCAAGATTTTCATTTAATTCTTCGCAATACGATCGTAATTAGCTTGTATCATCTGTTGTTTGGCTTTCCTGCTCCTATCATTTTGGCAATTTTATTGAATGAGCTAAGGCTTAAACTTTTTAAAAAAGTTGCGCAAACGCTTACATATTTACCGCACTTTCTATCCTGGGTAGTTGTAGCCAGTTTTATGTTTACCGTGCTTTCCCCGTCCAGCGGCATTGTGAATGCGATCATTGGCTGGTTCGGTTTTGATCCGATTTACTTTCTGGGAAAAGCCGAATATTTTCGATTCACTTTGATTTCTACATCGATCTGGAAGGAAGTAGGCTGGGGAGCGATTATTTATCTGGCTGCCATAGCGGGTATTGATCCGGGCATGTACGAGGCTGCTGTCATGGATGGAGCCGGGCGATTTAAGCAGTTTATGTATATTACTTTGCCGTCGCTCCTGCCAGTTATTACAATCATGCTAATTTTGAGAATAGGCAATGTGCTGGATGCCGGATTCGACCAAGTGCTTAATATGTACTCGCCGGCAACGTATAGTGTAGGCGATATACTGGATACTTACGTTTACCGGATAGGACTCGAACAGATGCAATTTAGCTTTGCAACAGCTGTGGGACTCTCGAAAAATATCGTTGCTCTCATTCTTGTATTGTTTACGAATTATTTAGTGAAGCGCGGGGGGCAGGAGGGGCTCATATGAAAATGACACGATCTGAAAAAACATTCCAAGTCTTTTTGGTTTTATTTTTAAGCCTATTATGCGTCAGCATGCTGTATCCTTTTCTGCATCAGCTGACAATATCACTCAGTGACGGTGCAGCCAGGCTGGGCATCAGCTTAATTCCTCAAGGCTTTACATTTAACGCATATGTGATGCTGTTTCAAACGAGTGAGATTTGGACGGCATTCGGAAATTCTGTGTTCCGGACGGTTATAGGGACATTAGCGATGATGCTGGTCATGTCTTCAGCTGCCTATGCGTTGTCCAAAAAAGGGCTTCCGCACCGCCAATTTTTCACTACGCTCATTATTGTAACGATGTTTTTCAGCGGCGGCTTGCTGCCGAGCTATATGCTCATTAAAAGCTTAGGTTTGTTTGATACGCATTTAGTGTTCATTCTACCAGGCTTGGTCAATACTTTTTGGCTTATTATTATGAGAAATTTTTTTATGCAGCTGTCGGAGGAAATCGAGGAATCGGCCAAAATGGACGGAGCTAACGATATTCGCATTTTTTGGCAAATCGTTATTCCCGTATCCATGCCTATTATAGCTACGATGATACTTTTTTGTACGGTGCATCATTGGAACGCTTGGTTCGATGCGCTTATGTACACAAGGGATCAAGCTTTGCTTGTACTGCAGATGTATTTGCGCCGTTTAATTATTAATCAGGATGAGTCGATGATTAATGCGGTATTGGTTACAACCAATGCGCCGCCTTCCGAATCACTGAAGGCAGCTGCGCTAATATTTACGACAGCGCCAATTTTGGTTGTATATCCATTTTTGCAAAAGCACTTTGCCCAGGGCATTTTGGTAGGGTCCGTAAAAGGGTAAGGAGGCATTTATTTTTAATTAAGCTGTTGTTCATCCAA
This sequence comes from Paenibacillus sp. GXUN7292, assembly GCF_050864975.1. NCBI lineage: Bacteria > Bacillati > Bacillota > Bacilli > Caryophanales > Paenibacillaceae > Paenibacillus > Paenibacillus sp. GXUN7292. The sequence goes on from NZ_JBOZWO010000079.1 coordinate 2,592, forward strand.
CAGGTTAATATATTAAAATCATATTTAAGGGGAGGCTTACACATGAAAGGAAATGTATTGAAAACGCTTGTGTTAGCGATGGCATTAATCTTAGTGCTGTCTGCTTGCGGCGGTGAAAACAGCGGTACGAAAAATGGCAATAATGGTTCAACATCATCAACCACGACACCATCGTCAGGAGGATCGGAGACGAATAAGGAGCCAGAAAGCCCAATTGAAATATCGTGGTTAAATTTTTATTTGCCTGGGAAGGATACGGCAACTCAGAAGTACGTGGAAGAATTGTTTAATGTAAAAATTACTCCGCTTGGTTATGACCGCTCGAATTGGCAGCAGCAAATTAACATTATGCTTGCATCTGGTGTCAGACCGGATTATATCGGCAATACGGATCTCACCTTTGCTGATTTCCTTAGCTATGTTAAGCAAGGGTTAATAGGTGAGCTTCCGGTAGAAAAAATACGTGAGTATGCGCCTAACTACTCAGCAATGGTAGATAAATATGACCCGACCGCTTGGAATGTAGCTGTTGTCGATGGTAAGAATTATGGAATTCCTAGAATATACGGAGAAGGCGGTTCGCCATTTTTGCCGGCTTACAATAAAGAATGGTTGAAAAATATAGGCTATGATGCGCCTCCAACTACATTAGAAGAACTGGAGGATGTATTAACGAAGTTCCGTAATAATGATCCGGATCAAAACGGCAAGAAGGATACGTACGGTATGTCAGTTCGCGGTAAAGATACTTTAGGCTCTAATCAAATATTCAATACGGTTTTTGCGGCGCATGGCATTAGAAGCAGCGGCTGGCACGTAAAAGAAGATAATACAGTGGAGCATGTCCTCGTCAGTGAGCAAGCTCGTGCAGTTTATAAGCTTTTAAATAAATGGTATAAGGCTGGACTTATTGATCCAGAATTTATTACGGATGACGCCAATAGCTACCGGGCTAAATTTGTAAATGGCAAGACAGGCATGATGGATCAGATGATGTGGTATCACTATCATACAGAAGGCGCGGTTGGTGCAGATGCCGTTAAAACAGGGCTAGAATTTGCTGTAGGCGCTCCAGTTATTGGGCCTGCCGGACAAATGAATGGTATTGTTCAAGGCTATAAGCAAAATCCTTATGCAATTGGTGCAGATGCAGTAAAAGATGAGGCAAAGGTAAAGAAGATTCTAGAAATGGTGGATCGCATTGCCACGGATAAGGATGTTTATATGAAAGTGTCGTTCGGCGAAGAGGGAGTTCATTACGATGTCGTTAACGGCGGCGCAGTTAGAAAAGCTGAATTTTCCGACATAGCCAAATCGGTTTCAACCGTCGGCACAACCTTCTTTAAAGCTGCGGATAATCCAGATATGCTAGTGTACGAGTATTCAGCAGAAAAGCAAGCCTATAAAGAAGAGCTCAACAAATCGGAAATTAATATTTTATATGATATTATGCAGCTTGTAGATCTTCCTAGCTGGACAGAAAATCGCGATGCTATCGATAAAGTGTTAAAGGAGTTTCAGCTGAAATTTGTTGCAGGCGAGGTTGATCTGGATGCCGGCTTTGACAGCTATGTAGCAGAATTGAACAAGATCGGACTTGCAAAAGCTACTGAGGAAGCGAATGCAGCCTATGCCAGAAACAATAAATAGACCCGGCTTATAACAGTGTAAATAGGAAGTGCCCCTCGTCATCGTTCAAGATGATTGGGGGCACTTTGTCTTTCCAATAATTAAGAATGTCTTCATAATTATGATGAATAGATATTAAGATTTTCCATTTACAATTAATATAGTGAAAGATGGCTGCTGGAATGGAGGGAAAACGTGGAACAATTTTTTGTATTAGTTGCCGATGACGACAAGGAAATACGGGACGTTATTGAAATTTACTTAAAAAATGAAGGGGTTACCGTGTTAAAAGCTAAGGACGGAATGGAGGCTTTGGAAATAATAAATAAACATCAAATTCATCTCATTATTTTGGACATTATGATGCCCAAAATGGACGGGATATCGGCTACATATAAAATTCGTGAGAAGAAAAATATTCCGATCATTATTTTGAGTGCGAAAAGCGAGGACTCGGATAAAATATTAGGTCTCCATATGGGGGCGGATGACTATGTCACAAAACCGTTCAATCCTATGGAGCTTGTTGCCCGTGTGAAATCTCAGTTGAGAAGGTACGTCACTTTAGGCACTTATGAAGGTATTAAAAAAGTGATTGATCTAAACGGGCTTACTCTAGACAAATTAACAAAGGAAGTGACGGTCCATGGAGACCCGGTGAAGCTTACCCCAATTGAATACAAAATTGTTGAATTACTTATGACCAACGCAGGCCGGGTGTTCTCGATTAATGAAATCTATGAACGAGTATGGAGGGAGCCTTGCTATAACGCGGAAAATACGGTTGCTGTACATATAAGAAAAATTCGAGAGAAAATTGAAATTGATCCGAAAAATCCAAGATACTTAAAGGTGGTATGGGGAGTTGGGTACAAAATGGAAAAGTAGCGTTATTATAAGTATTTGGGTATTTTTATTTACTTTTGGCCTAAGCGGAATTTTATCTATTTTCACCGTTGGCAGCAGTTATGTTCATCCGAACTATTTCCACACTCAGGAGTTTCGCTTCAAGCTTGATCAATTTGCGGAGTATTTAAACAAGTTTGAGCTGAACGATATTACATTGGAGCAAGCAAAAGAGGCAATAACGGTTACTGAGAATGATATCAATGAGTATCGAAACCGATATGTAAGCCTTACTGATCGAATTGTCGACTTAAAAGCTGAATATGAATATGTTATTCAGAATGCATTGGAAACGGGTAATCAAGAGGCAGCGGATGTTTATATTGCGGAAAGAGATAAAAAGATAGAGGATATTACAAACGGGTTCAAAAGTGATGAGTACATTAAAGAAAAGGTATTAGAAGAAAAAGAACGGATGGTCGGCGAGTTCTTCCAGGAGCGGGAATTTTACCGTCTGGAGTATATGAGATATAAAGAAGCCTTTCAGTACTATTTTAAAAATCATGTGACAGGTAAAGTCTTTACGAATTTGAAAAACGCAGAAGATGAACTCGGAAATGATGGGATAAATGCTAAAGAAATGTTATTCGTTAAAAGTTATTTTATATCAGGAGAATATTTGGGGTATTATAGCTTTCCAGGAGCTTATGAGCTCGCTAAGTCATTTATTCCATTTGAAGGACAGATTGGGGTATCCAAATCTCTACCCTTATCAAACCCAGTTATGATTGAATACGAACGCTATAAGCAGAAACAAATCTTATTAATTGTGTATATAATTGCAAGCATAGGCGCTTTTATTCTTTGCTTCTATCTCAAAATAGCTAAGGTCATTCCTGCTGGATTTGAATCATGGAGGTTCCATTATACTAAGCTTCCTATTGACTTAAGAATCATTATTTTTGCCGCGACAGGAATTTTGGCTGTCAACGTTCTATTTTTTATTAATGAACAGATTTTTTATGACATCAAAAATGTTATAGTTTATAGCTGGGATATTTTTAGCTGTATAGTAATGGGATCGATTGTTTGGTGCTTGACGCTTATCCAAGGAAAGTTTCTTGTTACAGAATTAAAGGACAGGAAAAACTTTAAAGAGGCGTGGGGAAAAGCGCTTCTTAATAAAGCTGGACAGGGCTTGTGGGTGCTCTCTAAAAAAATAAAGCTTAGCCTGAAGGATGCTTTTTTGAATAAGAGCATAGGCATACAGTTATTTATTGTTTTGGCGGCAGTATTTGGTTTAGGAGCAGCAGCGAACATGATTGTTTGGGAATCCGCTTATCTTCTTATCTATGTAATGCTTCTTGTGTTTGTAGGCTTGCCAATTATCATAATACTAATAAAAAGCTTGGGGTATTTTAACCAAGTGTTGATAAGAACTAACGAATTGGCTGTTGGCAATCTGGGAGAGGATCTGCCTGTGACAGGGAAATCTGTTTTGGCCATGCTTGCTGGAAACATTAACCTATTAAAGCAAGGGGTAAAAACATCGCAGACCGAACAGGCCAAAAGCGAACGGCTTAAAACAGAACTAATAACTAATGTAAGCCATGACCTGCGGACACCGCTAACTTCCATCATTACGTATACCGATTTATTGAAAAAGGAAGGGGTATCCGACGAAGACAAGATAGCCTATCTTGAAATCATTGATAGTAAATCGAAACGCTTAAAGATGTTAATTGATGATTTATTTGAAATATCAAAAATGGCCAGCGGCAATATAGAATTGATGCCAGAAAAGGTTGATCTTATCCAGCTTTTGCAGCAGGCGCTTGCCGAGCATGATAACGCGGTAAAAGACTCCAGTTTGCAATTTCGAATTAAGTATGCCGAACAGCCTGTTTACGCGCTTGTCGATGGTAATAAGCTATGGCGTGTCTTTGATAACTTAATTGAAAATATACTTAAGTATTCACTAGAAAATTCCCGTGTATATATAACGGTATCTTCGAACGGCAATCAGGCGATGATTACGTTTAAAAATGTATCCAAATTTGAGCTTAGTGAAAATATAGACGAGCTATTTGAAAGGTTCAAGCGCGGAGATACATCACGTCAAACCGAAGGCTCTGGACTCGGGCTGGCGATTGCTAAATCAATCGTGGATCTTCATGATGGCAGTCTTGTTATCGAAACGGAAGGCGATTTATTTAAAGTAAGCATTTCGCTTAAATTAGTGAACTAACTGACCGCTGGATGGGGCTAGTTTTCGGTAAAGCGCAAGATTCAAGGTTGATTCAGCCTAGAATGCTGCGCTTTTTTCTATCCAATTAGGCATTGTATACCTGGTATTGATTTTTTCCGCGCTCTTTGGAGGCGTAAAGAGCCTCGTCCGCATGCTTGATTAAGGTTTCTGCGTCTTCGCCATGGGCAGGAGAAAATGCAATGCCGATGCTGACTGTTACAGGTATGTCTGAAAGTCCTGTTTTAGTAACTGTAAGGGCTTTGATAGAGTCAATAAGCTGCTCAGCTATCTGGATCGCATCCTTGGATCCTGTCTCTGGCAGGATGATAATAAACTCATCACCGCCAAGCCGTGCGGGTATATCGTCCTTACGGGCCGTTTTATGAATGCTTTCAGCCACACGTTTCAACAGCTGGTCGCCGGTGTCGTGACCCAGCTTGTCATTAACTCCTTTGAAGTTATCAACATCCATCATAAGGAGTGCTGTCGTTGTTTGTTGCGAAGCGAGTGTTCGAATCATTGCTTCATCGAAAGCGGCTCTGTTTTTCAAACCAGTCAGGCTATCATGAAAGGCAAGATGCATGGGTCTGGCTACCGCTTTTGAAATGAATAACGATAAAATGATCGTAATACATAGTACGGTTGCAAGCTGGAGAATGAAGGTTTTGCGATTGGCGCTCAGCAAGCTTTGCAGCTCTTTGTCATTGTAAATAACTTGAAGCACTTTTCGTTCTGTTGTCGTTCCCGTATCATATTTTGATTTATAATAAATATAGCGGTAATAAACTTTTTCACCCTCCCATAGCCCTTGTATTTCTGTCGTTTCCTGAGTGTTAAGGGTATGCTTGAAAGCACTGCGATGCTCTTCAGGCAGTATAAGCGAATCAGCAGGATAGCCTAATGCATTTCCGGCCGGATTCAAAATGCGAATATGGGAGATCAACGGATCTCTTAATGTAAGATTTTCAATCGTTGTGAAAAAATTAAATTGTTGAAAAATATCATCATTTTGCAAATCATAGCCAAGCTGGATCATATAATTTTTGTCTGAAGTGCCTTGATAACTGTATTTTTTCACCGCCCCGGTTTGTTGTTCGATATCCATGCCGTCATGATAGAACTGTCCCGTATTTCTCCTGTCATCCAATATTTTTGCAAGACCTTTGCAGCAGGAATTGAAATCAAGTCCAATATCGGACTTCATGCTGCTATGTGTAATGACGTTATTTTTATTTATAATGTAGATATCGTATTCGTGTTTCTGCTTCAGCTCATTAAAGCTCCATTGATTGAAATCGGGCTGTTGCTCGTAGTGCTGTATTAATCTAGCGCTTACATCTCGCATCGAGGCAGCCTTATGCTCGCCAAACAGGTAATAAGCTTTTTCAATTGTATCGATAGATGTCAAAACTATTTCTTCGCTTTTCTTCATTTGCGTTTGCTGATTATCAATTGTTTGATTTTTAAGTCTGTTATGATCCATCGCAGCTAATATGAACGAAATACTCATGGCGAAAGCGATCATTGTAAGCATAAGCTTTACTCTGAAGCGGGATTCCATCTGCTGCACCTCTCTATAGATTGGATCTAATTCTAATTAAGCAGTACCCATAGTTCTTCACTACTATAGTATAATCTATAATTAGAATAAAAGAGTCATAAAGAGAGTGTCGAAACATGATGAATAAAGCAACAAGTAATCGTAAAAATATAAACACCGTATAAGCTCGGAGCTCATACGGTGTTTATATTAAAAAAAGGCGACCAGGATTGCTCCTGAATCGCAGCGAAGAACTCTTGCTCAACAGAACTCCATGCTACAGATTTGTTTGTGTCAATCGCGTATTGCAATTGCTCAAAAGCTGTTTTGCGGATGGGTTCCTTTGCCCATAGATCCTGGATGGCTTTGGACTCAGTTCAATCAATGCCATTATTTCAGCCTCCCTAAGGCTTTTAACGTTCATGAGCGCTTTTTCTTGGCGCCAGATTAATTTCTTTTACAATGGCCAAATCAATTTTAGGCTTGCGGTCTTCAGTGAGCAGCCCA
>NZ_JBOZWO010000008.1:0-182851 GCF_050864975.1 Paenibacillus sp. GXUN7292
AACAGAAGCGCTTGACAGGTTTCGTTCATATCAGCGCTTCTGAGCTTCGTTAGAACTTGGCGAGAGTCTGAACACTGCGCGTGTCCAATACGCAGTAGGTCCAGAGCATCTGAGCAATCAGCGACCAGATACAGCACCTAGGTACCACTAGATACGCGCCTAGGTATCACCAGATACAGTGTCTAGGTACCACCAGATACGCGCCTAGGTATCACCAGATGCAGCGCCTAGGTACCAACAGATACGCGTCTAGGTACCACTTGATATAGCGCCTAGGTACCACCAGAATACAGCGCCTCAGGTATCACTAGATATAGCGCCTGGATGTCACCAGATACTGCATCCGATACCGCGCTAGAGACCCGGCAGCATCCAATATCAGTTAGCAGCCATTGCTACCCAATGTCCTTCGTTAACCTGAACGAAGCTGGACTGCTCCAGCCCGTAAGGGTCTGGATGCGAGTTGTCTTGCAGCGGCACAAGTTTTTTCTTCGCTTCAACTTTAGGGTCAGGAATTGGAATCGCTGCAAGCAACGATTGAGTATAAGGGTGGATCGGGTTGGCATACAGCTCCTCGCTCTCAGCCAGCTCGACAATTTTTCCTTTATACATGACTGCCACTCGATCGCTTATATGCTTAACCATCGACAGGTCATGAGCGATAAACAGATAGGTGAGGCCGAGCTTTTGCTGCAGGTCCTCCAGCAGCTTCACGATTTGCGCCTGGATCGATACGTCCAATGCGGAGAGAGGCTCGTCGCAGACGATGAATTCCGGCTCGACCGCCAATGTTCTAGCGATGCCGATCCGCTGGCGCTGTCCGCCGGAAAATTCATGCGGGTATCTGAGCGCATGGGAAGCATTTAGCCCTACCATCTCGAGCAGTTCCTCGACTCTGCGCTGGCGTTCCTGCTTGCTGCCTGCTAATTTATGAACATCGAGCGCTTCTCCGATAATGTCGACAATCCGCTGTCTTGGATTAAGGGAAGCATACGGATCCTGAAAAATCATGCCCATATGTCTGCGCATGACCTTCATTTCTGAACGGTTAAGCTGCTGAAGCGGAATGCCTTTGTACAGCACCTCACCGCCTGTTGCTTCGTTCAGTCTGAGAATGGCTCGTCCCGTTGTAGATTTGCCGCTGCCTGATTCTCCGACTACGCCAAGCGTTTCGCCTGCTTTTATTTCAAAGCTTATATCGTTAACGGCTTTAATAATTTGACCCTTGCCCAAATCGAAATGCTGCTTCAAGGAGCGAACCTGCAGAAGCGGGACATCGTCCTTCTCAATAACAATGTTAGGAGCCTGCTTCGGTTTTTTCTTCTCATCCAAGCGGGGCAAGGCATTGAGCAATTTCAACGTGTAAGGATGCTTTGGACTCGCGAATATTTCTTCCGTCGTCCCGGTTTCGACTATTTCGCCATCCTTCATGACGACGACACGGTCGCACATGCCGGCTACTACGCCAAGGTCATGAGTAATAAGAATAATAGCAGTGCCAAGCTTCTGCTGCAGCTCCTTCATCTGATTCAAAATTTGGGCTTGAATCGTTACGTCAAGCGCAGTGGTAGGCTCGTCCGCAATAAGAAGCGAAGGACGGCATGCGAGCGCGATCGCAATCATAACGCGCTGGCGCATACCGCCGGAAAATTCATGCGGATATTGCATATAGCGTGCTTCGCTATTCGGAATGCCGACCATTTTGAGCATCGCGATCGCTTCTTTACGAGCTTCCTTCTTGTTTAGCTTTTGATGCTTGATCAGGCTTTCTTCGATTTGTTTGCCTATGCGCATCGTTGGATTGAGCGAGGACATAGGATCTTGAAAGATCATGCCGATATCCTTGCCGCGAATGCTTTCCATCTCTTTATCTGATTTGAATGCCAGGTTCTGGCCGTTAAAAAGCACCTCTCCGTTTTTAACCATGGATGGCGGTGAAGGCAACAAGCGCATAATGGTGCGAGCGGTAACGCTCTTCCCGCTGCCTGATTCTCCTACGATGCCGACAGTTTCGCCCTTGTGAACCTCGAAGCTGACATTGCGGACAGCCTCAACCTCATTCTCATGAGAGAAGAATGAAACGGATAGGTTATTCACTTGCAATAATTTGTTCATATCGTCACCCACATCGTTGTTTATTGATAAATCGTAAAGCTATATATTTCGATCAAGCCGTTTGTCTTTTGAAAGATACGGCGTACTTACCTATTTACACTTACTTTATATTGTACAATGAATGAGCAATTGAGCCAAACAAAGTTTAAACATAATCCCACCTCTCTATTTTAAAAACATACTATACAGATGGGAATTATTCAATTGAAATAAAAGGAAACATCATTTATTCATCCGCGCTTTTACAGAACGAGCATACTCTGTAGGGCTCATGCCGTTTTCCTTTTTGAAAACCTTGGAAAAATAATGAATGCTGGCAAAGCCGAGCAGCTCGGAAATTTCCGTCAGATTATAGCAATCTTCGCGAATAAAGGCTTTGGCCTGGCGAATACGAGCCTTTGTAATATAGGCAACAACCGTACAGCCCAAATATTTGCGGAACAAAAGCTGCAGACGAGTGCGGCTGACAAAGAAATGACTGCATATATGGCCAATCGTAATAGGCTGGCTTAAATTCGCTTCAATATAGCTGCATATATGCTGAACGAGCGATTCTTCGCTATTTTCCCGTGCTGCCGTACTGAGGGTAGCTGCAGCATCCTCGGAGCGGTGCATTCTGCGCAGCAGCGAAATAAGCAAAATTTCCAAATAACAGCGAAGCAGCTGCTCGCTGCCGGGGATAGCGTCAGAACGCCGCTGCAATGGATGCTTAAATGGATATTCAAAAGCATTTTGCCCTTCGTTCATCATTTGTACAAGAAGCTTGCGTTCTTCCTCACCAAGCTGAATGACTTTATTCTCAAATCTTTGCATGGCGATGCTATGGCAGTCAAAGGTGAACACAATGACATTCGGAGCGATGCCATCAGCTGCGTGAAAGCTATGAAATTCATTGGGCTTATGAAAAATAATCGAGCCCTGCTTAAGAACATGCTGCTCATCATCTGTGCGCACTTCAATTTCTCCGCGGTCGACATAGAGCACCTCCCAAAAATTATGGCGCTCCCCTCGAAAAACATAATTTTTGCCGAATTCGAAATAGTAGAGGGTAATCAACTGCTCAATTACAATCGTTTGCTCAAGCAATGTTCTTTGCAAAGTATCAGGGTTATAGCCAGAACTTGTCATATCCGTCTTCCTCCATTACCCGCAGGCGTAGCAATAAAACAAATAACTGTGCTTATTGTACAAATCCATTTGAATCGATCCTTATTATACTACTGTTATTCTACTATTTATTATAATCATTGGGGAGTGACTGTTTTGAATATCGGAGTAATTGGCTTAGGGTCTCGGGCACAAGGGGTATTGAGCTTTATTCAGAAGGCGGATAGTACTTGCAAAATAGCGGCGATTGCCGATCCGGGCAAAATGCAGGAGCAAGCCCAGAATCCATCAATAAATTATTACGAAAATGCTGATGATATGCTGCAAAATGAGTCTTTGGACGGCGTATTGATTGGCACTCGCTGCAATCTTCACACCGAGCTGGCGATGAAGGTATTGCCGACAGGCATTCCATTATATTTGGAGAAGCCGGTATCTACTACAATGGAAGATCTTCGCAAGCTGAAAGCTGCCTATGAGAAGCATCCATCACCGAGTCTTGTATCCTTTCCGCTTCGTTTTACGACGATTGTGCAATTAGCAAAAGAAATTATTGATTCCGGCAAGATAGGAACGGTAGAGCATGTGCAGGCTATTAACAACGTGCCATATGGAGGCGTGTATTTTCACAACTGGTATCGTGATGAAAGTATTACAGGCGGTTTATTTTTACAAAAAGCTACGCATGACTTTGACTATATCAATGCTGTGCTGGGCATGCAGCCAGTGGAGATTTGTGCGATGACCTCCAAGCAGATTTTTAAAGGAGACAAACCAGCGGGCTTAACGTGCAAGACGTGTGACGAAAATCGCACATGCGAAGAAAGCACAGCCTTCGATCCTGATTTGGCCGACGTATGGACGCATTGCGCATTTGGCGAGGACACAGGCAATGAGGACTCGGGCAGCGCATTGATCCGCTATGAGTCGGGGATGCATGCTTCGTATTCCCAGAACTTTTTTGCAAGGCGGGGAGCGGGGACGAGGGGCGCCCGTTTTCTTGGATACAAGGGTACATTAGAGTTTGATTTTACGACAGGGAAGCTGCAGGTTTTTATGCACCATACGCCACGTGTTGACACGTATCAGTATGAAATGAGTGAGGGGCATTTCGGCGGGGACGACGAGCTGGCTCGTAATTTTATTGAAATGATGCAAGGGAAGGCGGAATCAAAAGCTTCGCTGCAAGAAGGTTTGACTAGCGCGCTCATGTGCTTGAAAGCGAAGGAATCTGCAGAAACGAGACAGTTCTGTAAAATTGAATGGTAAATCAAGGATATGATAAAAAGGCCAGGCAATATGCAGCAATGCTATTGCTTGGCTTTTTTTGATAGATAGGGAGGTGTAGGTTTTCAACGTATACCTGTTCCTATATTTTTGATTCTATAAATTTCTTAGATATTAAAAGGAAAGTATATAACTAAATGATATCTCTATGGAATGAAATATTGTATAATGAATGATATGTTGCACAATATAAGTATAGTTGACATTTTTCGACCGCTACAATAATATCTAGTATATCGATCGGAATTGTATATTTAATTTTATAAAGGAGCGGAACCCATTGAGCGGACAAGCAGCTAGTAGTTTTAATCTAATTGAATCAATTTCAACCGTATACCGCAAAATGCTAATGCATCCTACCTATCGATTTTTTCTGCTCTTGGCCGGCGCGCCGGTTACGATCATTGTTTATTTTATATATTTATACCGCAAATCAAACAACGGCTATACTGAAGCTGCCTCTAAAAAACGTGAAGCCATGCTTGCCGAAGGGGTTATGGACAGGCTGCTGGCTGAAGCGCGCGGCCAATTGACGCGCAAGCATCGTTTTTTTAACCAAAAGATAAGTTCAGATCAGCTCGAGCGGGAAGCTCGCCGATTAGCGGATAAAAAATTTGATGAAGAGCTCTCGGCAGCATTAAAGCAGCAAATTGTAGAAGGCAAAATAGACAAGGTAACCTTCGGAGATGCTTTTGAAGCATTGATCAGCAATCCCTTGATGCTTGCACTTTCTATAATAATAGGCTTTCCGATGTACATATTGGAATGGATTTTTTCTAATCCGTTTTCCAAGTACATTTTTGAACGTTTGCTTATGACTGTATTTGTCATTTTCGGCGTAGCTTTTTTTGTGTTTACGATTCTATATATTTCACCGATGAATCCTGCAGCCAACCTGCTTGGCGAAACGGCGACGAATGAGCAGATTGCAGCATTTAATCATCTTTACGGGTTGGACCAGCCTTATCTGGTTCAGCTTTGGAACAATTTGAAAGGAATACTCACCTTTGATTTAGGCAGGTCGTTTGCGGGTAATGAACAGGTGACAACCGCAATTGCCAATAAGTTTCCCGTAACAATTACGCTTACTGCAATCGCAACATTGCTTGCCGTTATAGTTGCACTTCCTATCGGCATTATTTCAGCTACTAGATCCAATTCCTTTTTTGATTACACGTTTATGTTTATTGCCTTGTTAGGCTTATCTATACCAAACTTTTGGCAGGGCTTAATTTTTATACTTAACTTTTCAATTAAGCTGCCTTGGCTGCCTGCCACGTATAATCCGAACAATTGGCTTTCGGCTATTATGCCGATCGTTGTATTGGGTACGGCGCTGACAGCATCCGTATCGAGGATGACTCGCTCATCGACGCTGGAAGTTATCCATGAGGATTATATTACGACAGCCAAAGCGAAGGGCCTTTCCAGAGGACGAGTCCTTTGGAAGCATGCTATCGGCAATGCGCTTATTCCAATTGTTACCGTTATAGGCTTGCAGTTCGGCATTATGCTTGGCGGTGCCGCTGTTACGGAGCAGGTGTTCAACGTCAGCGGTATTGGAAGCTATATTGTAGTGAAGCAGTTTATTCCCGATATTCCTGCTGTGATGGGCGGGGTTGTATATACAGCGATAACCATTTCGATCGTTAATATGTTTATTGATTTGCTCTATGCTTTCTTTGATCCAAGAATCCGTTCCAAAATGAAACAATATTAAGGCAGGTGCTGCCCGTGGCAACTCTTTCATTAGAAAAGCAAGAGATACAGTTCCGAATAAAATCATGTCAAGAATACGCGCAAGCTAGCTTTGCCGGAGTTGTAACCTTGGCCTTGGCAGTCGTGCTGTTAATAAGCAGCTATTCACTGGAAACAGGACAATTCAAACCAATTGCACTTATTATTAGCGGAGTATATTTCGTATTTGCGCTGCTGCAATTTGGGGTATGGTTCAAAATCCGGACGGACTTGATCCGCCGCGGCGAGCTGAGCCGTTCAACACGCAGTCTCGGCTATGTCCTGCTGCTTAGCTTGCTGTCAGCGAATGTATTTATTGCGACAGCTGCTTTTCAGCTGATCAAAAAGAACAAGAGCGCGCTTTACACGCTTGCCGTGTATACGCTGCTTACAACAATTATTGTCTTTGCTGTATCTGCGCTTAATTTATTCAAGCCATATGTGGCTGATTGGTTTTTGATAGGCATGTTTCTATTAATTTCTGCCGCCGTGCTGCAGCTAATCAGTTTAATTATTGTTGCTAAATATGCGCATTTGCCAGTGATGCCGCGTTGGCTTTATTTCGTAGCCGCCGTATTAATATTAACCGCTGCAATCGGCAATTTGTTCGCTCTGTTTTTAGGCATACTCATTATTTCGAAGCTGCGCGACAAGGATCATACATCAGGCTCAAAACTTGGCGAAGTTATTGAGCAAATATCGAGAAGCTCCACCTCGATGCTGGGCATGTTTTTCATTTTATTTCTTGTTCATTTGGCGATATCCAGTTATTTGACGTTTGATTATGATATGGCTATCGTCAATAATTACAGTGCCATTTTGCAATCTCCGAATTTAACCTATCCGCTTGGTACGGATAATTTCGGCAGAGATTTATTTTCCCGAATCGTATTCGGTGCTAGAATATCGCTCGTTGTAGGCTTGCTGTCAACGCTTATCCCATTTGTAGTCGGGGGGCTGCTGGGCGTTATTTCTGGGTACTATGGACGTCAGACAGACAACATTATTATGCGGCTGCTTGATATTTTGTACGCTATTCCTGGTATATTGCTTGCTATCGCGATTATCGCAGCATTTGGAGCTAACACATTCAATCTGATTATGGCGCTTAGCGTAGGGTCGATCCCGACCTTTGCACGTACGATGAGAGCGAATGTCATGCTCGTATCCACCCTTGAATATGTACAAGCCGCGCGTGCATTCGGCGCAAGCGATATGCGCATTATGTTTAAGCATGTTGTGCCGAATTCATTGGCTCCAATGATCGTAAAGTCCACTTTGACAATAGGTACCGCCGTCATTGCCACGAGCAGCTTGAGTTATTTGGGACTTGGCGTTGAGCCGCATATTCCAGAGTGGGGGAATATTTTGAAGCTGGGCAGCGCATATTTGGAATCACATGCTTTTACAGCGATCTATCCCGGCCTGGCGATTATTGCATTGGTGCTTTCGTTCAACTTTTTGGGCGACGGGCTGCGTGATGCCCTTGATCCAAGACATGATTAGACTGCAGCTGTACAGGCAAAGTTATTTTCTAAATATAAGAAAGTATAAGATTTTTCCCTATACCTGTTCTTATATTTCATCGGTAAACGCGCTTGTCCAAAGGACGGCGATAAACGTTTATCCTTGCATCCGTGTATGAACACGAATTCGTACACGAATGGGAATTAGCATAAAACAAAAAAAGATTAACGGAGGGGTTCATCGTGAAGAAGCAAAGAAAGCTTATAGCTCTGCTGCTGTTAAGTATCGCCATTATGCTTAGCGGCTGCAAAGTAACAACAAAAGGCGAGGTTAATGAATCGCCGACTCCAGATGGCGGCAAAGAGGTTGTTACCGACAACAACCCGGTAGAAATTGAAGTGCTTGGCATGAGCAGCCAGCAAGATGATATTAATATCATTCGCGACCAGCTTGCCAGAAATGGCTTCACTGTAAAGCTGAACGTACAACCGGATTACGGCACGTACAAAGCTCAGCAGGATGCAGGAAACTTTGATATTTCTGTTTCCAGCTGGACAACGGTAACAGGCAACCCGGACTATGCCGTTCGTTCCTTGTTCAAAACAGGCGGCGACTACAGCATTTTGGCTGATCCTGAAATTGACAAGCTAATTGACACTGCAGGCACGCAAACACCTGAGCAATACGGCGAAACTTATAAGCAGTTCGAGCAGCAGCTTGTGCTGGACAAAGCTTATATCGCTCCTATGTATATCTCAAGAAAAGCACAAGCCTTCAACAAAGAAGTGTTGAATCCTGCTTCTGTACGTATTTCCAAATCCCGTTCTTTGCCTTGGGAAGAGGTTGATTTCAACGATACAAGCAAGCGTGACACACAAGCGATAGTGTTCCAGTCGACAATACCGGTATTGACTTCTTTGGACCCAATCAAAGGTAATGACGGCTCCATCAACATTATTAACACGAACCAATATGTACGTCTTGTTAATCTGACGGATGATGACAAGGTTACTTCAGAAGGCTCTCTATCGTACAATCATGCGATTGCAGAAGGTAATTCCGAGTACTACTTTATTTTGCGTGACGACATTAACTTCGCCAAAATTGAAAACAAAAAGGTCGCAGATTCTGGCGAGCGTGTAGGCGCTGACGATGTTATCTTCTCGCTTGATCGCGCAAAAAATAAAAACTCTGTGCCAGATCACCGTACCTATACCTTGCATGAGCATATCAAAACAGCAGAGGTTGTAACTGATGTTGCTGCGCTTGACGCGATTAAAGTATCCGGCAGCAGCGAAACTGTAAAGTCTGCGCTTGAAAAAGGTCTGGATGCCAAAATTACTGAGCTTGTTTCCGATAAAACGCAATCCAGCAGTAAAGTCGGCAAGTATCAGGTTGTAAAAGTGACAACAACACAGCCGTTCCCGCAAGTATTGAACTACCTGGCTCACCAATCAGCAGGTATCGTATCCAAGCAGCAAGTAGAAAAAATCAACACTTATGAGGTTGATAAGTTCGATATTAACAAAGACATTCCTTACGGCGACCAAAATACCGTAACAGAAGGCAATGCTTACAACAACACTTTGTATACAAGCGGTCCGTACATTTTGTCCCACAAAAATGATTATGAGGCTATCTTCTACAAAAACCCTGCTTACATGAAGGGAACTAAGCATGAGCCAAAAGTCAGCACGATCAAAGTACGTTTTATCAAGGATGCTGACAGTAACTTGTCCGCACTTCGTGCCGGCGAGATCGATCTGTTTTACGGTATTACAGAAAATAAATACGATACGATCAAAGGCGACAGCAAGCTGGAGCTGCAATCTATTCCAAGTAATGCTGTATCGTACTTGCTGTTTAACACAGCTAACCGTCCAGTTGCAAAAAGTGTAGATCTGAGAAAAGCTGTCCTTTATTCCATCAACCAGGATGACTTCATCGCATTCTATAGCGGCAATAAAGTAAAGGCTATGACCACTCTTTCTCCGCTTGTAAATACAGGTCTTGAAGTTAAAGCAGATGCAGCTAAAGTAAAAGAGCATCTTGCAGCTTATAAAGCAAGCAAATAAATTAGCTTAGTGTAAAGGGACTGTAGCCTGTCTGCCGATGACTGGGGCAGTCCCTTTGGCTATAGAAGGAAGGACTTATACATGACAACGAATCAAGCAAAAGTAAAGCTTTCGCAATGGGATGCGATCACACTGGAAACCTTGCGTGTTCATGGGTGGCCGGCCGACGAGCTGATCAGCCGTGTACAAGCAGGCGAACTGCCTAAGGATGAAACCAAGTTCCAAGTGAAGTATGAGGAATTGACCAAGCTTGCTAATGAGCAGCCGGAGTTGTTCGAGCAAGCGGTTAAAGAAGGATACCAGATTAAATTCAGCACGCTGCGCGGTACACACAGCTGGATGCTGCTTGCTTTGCAAAAGGAAGGCGAGCTGCTGCTCGAGCCAGGCAAGGAGGCTGTTCATATTGCTTTGACTGAGGAAGAAAAAGCGAAGGTTGAGCAGACGTTATCGATCGGCTGGCATGTTGTGGATCATGATGCTGTTGAGGCGGCGGATGGCAAGAAGGCATACCGCATTGAGCCGATCACTCGTGGGGTATAATCCAGGCCGCTGAGGTTACCTACAATGAATCGAAATGGTCACACGTTCCGTTATTTGCGTCAAAACCGTCATTTTTTTAATTTCGCGGTCACACAATCCGCTATTTGGATCAAAATGGGACTTTTTCTGCGATTTATGGATCAATAACGGAACGTCTGTCACTTTGCCGCCTAAAAACTATGATTTTGAGCGTAATAACGGAACGACTGACCAGCTAGGGAGGAAAAGGCACAAGCAACCGTTAGGGATGCTGGCTGCAATCAAGTCGGACTTAAAAAGTTGGTTGTCCACAAGTAATCGACACTCTTTTTCATTACTGCTTCAATTTACAAGAGTCCCAGGGCATGCATCGCAGCCTTGGGACTTTTTCTATAAGATTTGCGCTCTACTGATAAGTTTTTTGTATATTAACAGTTAACGCACCTACCCAAAACATGTAGCTTCTTCTCCTTGCTTAGCTGCATGTTTTTTTATGAGTTTTTATTGCTTATCTTTCCCTTATACTGCAGCGGACTGACGCCAAACTGTTTTTTGAACATAGCGCAAAATTGCGGCGTGTTGGAAAATCCGCATTCCAGTGCGATGGTCGTAATGGATTCACGGCTTTCGGCAAGCAGCTGCTTTGCCTTTTTAAAACGATGAAGCATAATGTATTGCATAGGCGAGTAGCCGGTGTTCTCTTTAAAAAGATGGCGGAAATAATCGTAGCTATAACCGTGCGTCTCCGCTAGCTTCGGTAAATTAATTTTGTCTGCTGCGTACTGCTCAATATAGCTTTTGGCGTAAAGAAGCTGATCTTCCGGCTCCGCATGCTGCAATTTCTCTCCTGATATTTTGCCAATCTCAACAATTAATTCTGTTAAATAGCAACGGAGCAAAATCGGCGAAAAGCTGTTTTTTCGCAGCATTTCCTCACCGAGCTTGTGCATCAGCTGCTTGATCGGCGCGTCCCCTGGCTCTGTATACACATGATTGCGCAGCGCAATCGGGTAATTGTTATAGGAAAATACGAGGAAGTGCACCTCGGTAGCCGATTCACGATATTCATCATGAGGGCAATTTGGCTCGATAACAGAAAATTGTCCTGCTTGATAAGGGTACACTTTATCGCCGATCGTTGTTCGCCCGTGTCCGCTTGCATAATAAACCAGCTCATAGCCATTATGGCTATGGAAATCAATATAGCTCTTTTCCTTCCTCGTATCCTTCGTAAAAAAATCCAGCTCACATTGAATATTCATAATAGCCTCCCCAGGAAGTGGCGTGTTTCAAAAAAGCCGAAAAGTATAATTTATTCTCCGAAAGATTATATAGCAGATGCCAATAAAATGGTAGATTAAAATAAGCATATTCCGTAATTTAATTATTAAAAACGTTTAAAGGAGAGGGCTGACTATGAAACAGCTGTCCGGTTTAACAGAGGAGCAGCGTTTGAAAAGATTAAATCCGCCGCAGGGAAAAATAAGCATGGTGCTTGATACAGATACGTTTAATGAAATTGATGATCAGTTTGCTATCGTGTATACGCTGCTGGCTAAGGAACGTATTGACCTAAAAGCGATATATGCGGCGCCTTTTCATAACTCCTTGTCCGACGGTGCAAAAGATGGCATGGAAAAAAGCTATGAGGAAATTCAACATATACTTCACCGCATGAATGTTTCAGATCATAATTTTGTTTTTAAAGGGTCTGAGAGCTTTATGTTGAAGGAGAATGAACCAATTGACAGCGCAGCCGCGCGAGATTTAATTGCAAAGGCAAAAGAGGCCAGTCCCGAAGCGCCGCTTTATGTTGTGGCCATTGGGGCGATTACGAATGTAGCTTCCGCCATTTTGTTAGCGCCAGAAATTATTAATCATATTGTCGTTGTTTGGCTAGGCGGACATGCGCTGCATTGGCCGCAAACAAAGGAGTTTAATCTGGTGCAGGACGTTTGGTCCGCCAGAACGGTGCTGGATTGCGGTGCTCCGCTTGTGCTCATTCCATGTGCAGGTGTCGCTTCACATTTGATTACAAGCCTGCCTGAAATTAATGAGTATGTTAAGGACAAGGGGGCTATCGGACAATTTCTGGCGGAGCGCTATGAATCGTGCGCTAACGATCATTTTGCCTATTCTCGTGTCATTTGGGATATTTCAGCTATCGCTTGGCTGCTTCAGCCTGAAGCAGTGCCTACTGATATTGTTCATAGCCCTGTTTTAACGGATCAGGTAACGTGGAGCGTTGATCACAGCAGGCATCTGATTAGAGTTGCAAATTTCGTTAACCGTGATATGGTTTTTAAAGATTTGTTTGGAAGATTGGATGCTGCATACAGGGAAGGCAAGTTATAATAAGGTACGTGTTAAGTTTGTTTGTTCAACTTTTAAAAGTACATGAGGAGCAAAACTTGTGATGGGAAAAACGCCTGTAATTGCCGTGTTAGGCAGCTTAAATATGGATATTGTAGTAAAAAGCTCAAGATTTCCGGTACCTGGGGAAACGATATCTGGTCAAGAGGTGCATTTTGTTCCGGGCGGCAAAGGCGGCAATCAAGCGGTCGCGGCTGCTCGTTTAGGCGCAGAAGTGCGTATGATTGGGTTTGTAGGAAATGATTCGTTTGGTGACGATTTGCTGCGTTCGCTTGCAGAGAGCGGAGTGAATACAAATGGGGTTCAGCGAGCACCGTTTGCTACAGGCATTGCTTCCATTGTTCTGGCTGACAACGACAATCAAATTATTGTTGTGCCAGGAGCTAATGGCTATTGCTTGCCTGCCAATATTACTGATTTGGAAGAACAAATTGCTGCAGCGGATATTTTGCTGATGCAGTTGGAGGTGCCGTTAGAAACGATCTGCTGTGCAGCTGAGCTGGCTAAAAAACATCATAAAACGGTTGTGCTAAATCCTGCGCCTGCTATGAAGTTGCCTGATGAGCTGCTGCAGCTCGTTGACTATATTACACCGAATGAGACTGAACTATATGCTTTGACTGGGCTGAAAGCAGATGAAGCATCGCTTGAAGAGGCGATTGATTCGCTGCTGGCACAAGGTCCTGGCTGTGTAGTTGCTACACTTGGAGAAAAAGGCTCGATCTATAAGCAGAAGAACAAGACTGCGCTGCGCATGGCAGCTTATCAGGTAGAAGTGGTCGATACGACTGGTGCAGGCGATTCGTATAACGCCGCTCTTACATTTGGCATTGCTTCCGGTTATGATGAGGCAGCTCAGCTGCAGCTTGCCACTAGTGTATCCGCACTGGCTGTGACACGCTTCGGCGCGCAGCCCGGCATGCCGACGATGGAGGACGTGCAGCAATTTCTGGGCAACAATAATGAAGAGAGAAATTACAATTTCTCGGGTTGATAATGCAGGAAAGACCACATAAATAGCAGCATCGATTGCTTTGGATAGTCTTGCAATTTTTGTTCAATCGGCCTCCACTCGAAATGACGAGTGGGGGTTAATTTGTTAGTTTGGAGTTAGTGCCGGGGCGAAAAATGACGGATCAGAAGTAAGATGAGGGGTCTTTAGTCTCGCTAAAATAAAAAATATTCCCGGAAGTAGGAAGGAATAACCAGAAAAACATCGAATTAAGTGTACGTCAGAAAAAATCGAAAAAGGCAAACCCACTGAAAAGTGGCGACGCAAAGCTACAGGGGCTAAGGTCTTAGAAACTATGCCTGCCAGTTACCGTAAACGTGGAAAGTCAAACCTCCGTTTTCGGGGGTTTTTATGCATTTTTTTGAGCATACAACGGAAGGTAATGAGCACGGCTAGACATCCAGGAGGGAACAACGAAATTGACAAGTGAAAAAAATCGCATCATGCTGTTATTGACAGTGATCGTTCTCATTGTATCGATTATTGTGCATTTTCTCCATCGTTTTTTCAGTATATCCGACTATTGGTCAGGAACTCATGGGATTCATTTTGATGAACAAATCAGCTTGGTCACTAATATGTTTTTGATCGCCCCCGTTATATTTTTTACAGCTGCGCTGGTACTCTTGCGCACAAATCGAGATCATCCCTATGTCCCTTTAATGAATACACTTGCCATTACTTTCAGCAGCATCTCTATGATTGCTGGCGGGGAAGGGATGGTCGAGTATCATTTTTCTATATTTATGGTCCTAGCCATCGTAGGGTACTATGAAAAAATTACTCTCATTGTGATCATGACTGTTTTATTTGCAGTACAGCATATAGCGGGATATTTCTTTTTGGGTGCATATGTTTATGGAGTAACGGAATATCCGTTTTCCATGGTGGCAATTCACGCCTTATTCTTAATTGGAACCGCGGGCGCTATCATGTGGCAGATCATGCACAAAAGAAGGCTGCAAACGGATCTGGACGAAAAAGTACATAAGCAGCAAATTTTAAATGGCATCATGGAAAGGCTTTCTTGCAGTGCAGATAAGCTGTTTCAGGCTGCGTCGCAATTGAACAGCAATTACGAATCTAATCGGCGAGCCATTAAAGGAATGGTCAAACATATTCAAGACATTTCAAGCGGCGCCACAACACAAAAAAGACAAACCGAGGAAAGTTCATTGGCTATTCAGGAAATCGCCTCCGGTGTTCACCAGATTGCGGAAACATCGCGTACAGTTTCCGATATTTCCATAAAAACAGCAAACGAAGCCACCGAAGGAAATATTATGATCAATAAAGTTGTTGAACAGGTGCTGCGAATTAGCGAAAAGGTCACTATATCTTCTGAAAAAATAAAAATGTTGAGTCGTCGATCTGAAGAAATCAAAGGAATGGTTCATTTCATCACCCAAATCGCCTCCCAGACCAATTTACTTGCTTTGAACGCGGCGATTGAAGCGACAAGAGCCGGCGAAAATGGCGATGGATTTGCTGTAGTTGCGCACGAGGTAAGGAAATTGGCGGAGCAATCCGTAGATGCGGCGAGTAAAATTACGGGGATTATCAATTTTATCCTAGAAGACACAAGCGTTTCATCTGATTCGATGGATCAGGTGATACAGGAGATGCAAACCGGACTGGAGATGGTGCATCATACAGGCAGGGCATTCGGTATAATCCATACTTCAATCAACGCAGTTGCAGATCAAATTAAACATATCTCAATGTCTTCCGGAGAAGTATCCGCTTCAGCGCAGCAAGTCACATCCACCGTCTATGAGATGGCTCGATTTGCACAAACCGTCACAGAAAACGCACAAAATGTTGCCGATTCTTCCGAAGAACAACTTGGTTCCGTTGAGGAAATCGCTGCATTAATCACTACACTTGGCGGCATTACTGAGGAGTTGCAAGAACTCATTAAAAAGACGGAAGAGCTATTGTAGAGTAGGACCCTGTATTTTGCTACAGTGCTGGAAGATATCTGAAGGCTGATGTCCAGCGCTGTATTGTGCACAAAAAATATCATAAATACAGTTACGTTCACATTTTGAAAAATAGCACCCTATAAAACTGCGGTATAGCTTGCATCTAATTCAAGCGCCTTACCCCGAGTAATACGGTTGCCAATCGGCTTGGGCATAGGCATGATCTTCCAGTCCTTTAATCTTGTAGCATACATTTCTGTGATCAAAAATGTACTGGTTGTCTTTGTACCGGAAATGCCTTTTTGGCGAAAAGCACTGGGCCTATTTTCCGAAAGCGAAAAAAAACGGGCATTAATGGCTTTGGATCAAGCAGGTATTTTGGAAAAAGCATATGTGCGTGTGGATCAGTTGTCCGGCGGGCAGCAGCAGCGTGTTGCTTTGGCAAGAACTTTGGCGCAAAATCCACGCATCATATTTTATTGTAGAGTATGTATCGAATCGGATTCGCAGCAAATTAATGAGAGGGTAATCAGGGTTAAAATAAATAGTGTGATTTCACAAATACCTCTGCAGTATACAGCTTTTTTTTAGGCTGTTACTGGGAGGTGTTTTCTTTGTTTGAAGGCAGGAAATGTTGAAATCAAAGATAGCAGAGGGAGAAATAAGTATAGATCCTGCCCGAATGAGGAATTTGTATTATTTTCTAAAAATAGGGTTGCAATATTAAAAACTCCGCTATATAATCCAACATAACCAATAAGTTAACTGTGGATTTACTGCATATTTAACTTCTTAGTCAACGAAGGGATGGTGGCAATGATGGATTATAAGTCTTGGGGAAGAACAGGGTTGAAGCTTTCGCACATTAGTTTGGGCACAATGGCATTCGGCCGCTGGATTGATGAGCTGCACTCTGCAGCTATTATAGACGCCGCGCTGGAAGGCGGCATAAACCTGATCGATACAGCCGATGTATACGGCAAAGGCATGGATAATGGCGATCTAAGGCAAACCGGTGAATCGGAGCAAATCATTGGCCGGGCTTTGAAAGGCAAGCGCCACGATGTGATTCTCGCTACAAAGGTGAAAAACCCAGTAGGAACGGGCATTAACGACAAAGGGCTGAGCCGTTATCATATTTTTCGGGCGTTAGAGAAAAGCCTGCAAAGATTGCAAACCGACTATATCGATATTTATCAGGTGCATGGCTTTGATCATGAAACACCGCTCGATGAAACGCTGCGTGCGCTAGATGATCTGGTGCGGGAAGGAAAAGTAAGATATATTGCCTGTTCAAATTTTGCGGCATGGCAGCTGGCTAAGGCGCATGGCCTCAGCGCGCTGCACGGGTTTAGCAGATTTGAAGGCATTCAATCGGAGTATAGCTTGATCACTAGAGATATTGAGCGTGAGATCGTACCTTTTGTACAGTCAGAAAAGGTGGGGGTTATGGCTTATAGTCCGTTAGGCAGAGGTATTCTGGCAGGAAAATACAAGCAGGATGCACCGCCGCCGCCTGATTCGCGGCTTGCTGCTGGCGAGAAGCGGCTTGAGCTGCTGCTGAACAAAAGATCTGCTTATGATGTCGTCGAAGCTATACGTCCGCTTGCCACTCAGCGGGGATGGTCGCTCGCGCAATATGCATTGGCTTTTGTGCTGAGCCAGCCGGCTATTACTACTGCGATTGTCGGTGCTTCCAAGCTGGAGCAGCTGCAGGAAGCCTTGCACCTTGTTCAGTCTGGTGAATATCGCTTAAGTGAACAGGAGCTTCATGAGCTACTGTTGCTAACAAATAAATGACAAGTAGGTCGAAAAATTATATTTCATCTGGGAACTGCGCGTCTTCAGGCAAAAATGCCGAGAGACGTTTCTATTTACGAAAAAACTAAGTTTTCATATACGAAAAGTTTGATTAGGAGGATTATTCATGACGAGTCAATCAAAGAGAGAACTGCATTTAGGATTGTTTTTATTTTCGACAGGTTATCATCCTGCCGGGTGGAGATTGCCTGAGGCGATTACAGATGGGGCGTTTGACAACAAATTTCTGAAAAGGGTAGCTCGCAAGCTGGAGGAAGGGAAATTCGACTTTTTCTTCCTTGGCGACCGGCTCTCTTCGAGCCCTGAAATGCAGCATCAGTTTCCTTCCCAGATGATTCGTCTGGAGCCGTTTACGACACTGTCCTATCTGGCTGCGGCAACCGAACAGCTCGGATTGATCGTTACGGTGAATTCCACCTATTCAGAGCCTTATCATATTGCACGCATGACGGCATCATTGGATCATATTAGCGAAGGAAGGCTGGCGCTTAATATGGTCACGGGAGCTGATCCTAGCTCTGCATTCAACTTCAGCAGAGAAAAGCATTGGGATAATGCCAAGCGCTATGATTATGCGGAAGAATTTGTAGGGGTAGTGAAGAAGCTGTGGGATTCATGGGAGGACGAAGCGCTAATTCGCGATAAAGAATCCGGTTATTTTGCGGATAGTGAAAAGGTGCATCGGCTGGATCATAAGGGAGACCATTTCTCGATTGCCGGTCCGCTTAACGTGGCTAGGCCGCCGCAAGGGCAAATTCCATTGCTGTCTGCCGGTACTTCCGAACGCAGCAGGCAACTCGGAGCTGCCTATTCCAGTGCGATATTTACTGGCGATATTTTATTTGAGGAAGCTAAGAAATTTTATGCCGATATGAAAAGCAGGCTGCGCGATTACGGACGCGAGCAGAATGAATTGTTCGTACTGCCCGGTCTGTCACCGCTCGTAGGCCGAACCGCTGAGGAAGCGCGCGCCAAATATGCGGAGCTGAATTCGCTGCTGGTCACTAACTATGACTTAGGCCCATTATCGCAGCGTATTGGCATTGATCTAAGCGATTATCCGCTGGATGGTCCGCTGCCAGACCTATCGCTGTCTACTCAATCCGAAGAAAAGGTTAAACAATTAGTGGGACTTACTCAAAATGCTGTCGGTTATGAGGATATAACGGTACGCGACTTATTCCATTATTTCTCGGCGACATCACGCGGACACTTGCTTCTTGTAGGTGATCCTGTACAAATTGCCGATGAAATTGAACGCTGGTTCGTGAACGAAGCTGCTGACGGGTTTAACATTTGCCCGCCTTATATGATTGAAGCGCTGGAGCTGTTTGTTGACCTGGTTGTGCCGATTTTGCAGGAGCGCGGTTTGTTCCGCAAGGAATATACAGCCTCCACCTTCCGCGGCCACTTCGGCTTGTCGAAGCCGGCTAATCAATTTGCAAAGTAGGGAAGCGCATCATGAAAAAGAGCAAAAGAAGCTGGTTTAGCGGTATACGCATCGGACAGATTGCGCTGCTGCTAGCTGTGCTTGGCTTATTGGAGTTTGCAGTCAGGCAGGGGATAGTCGGCAGATTATACTTGTCGGAGCCGACTGAGGTACTGAAGCATATCGGGATACTATTCGGCAGCGGGCAAGTATATGAGCATATTAGGATTACACTCACAGAGTTTTTAACAGGATTTTTGCTATCTTCATTATTAGGTATTGGAACAGGGATGGCTTTAGTGCTAATAAGAGGAGCAGAGGAGTTTTTTAGGCCGTTCCTTTCCGCTCTTATGGCGATCCCAAAAGTTACTATTATTCCGCTGCTTGTGCTTTGGATTGGTATGGGCGTAACCCATAAAGTTGTCGTTGTATTTTTATTTTGCTATTTTACGATCGCCTTCAATACCATTACCGGAATTAAGCAAACGGCTGACAATCATTTGAAAGTAGCTAGGGTGCTGGAAGCTTCCCGTGCTCAAACGATCTGGAAAGTAATATTGCCTTCAGCAGCGCCGACTATATTTGCTGGTTTGCGAGTGGCAGCGGCGACGGGACTTGTCGGGGCATTGTTCGGAGAAATGATTGCATCGCAAGCTGGCCTTGGCAACATGCTTGTCCAGGCTACTTCACTATACGATACGGTTAAGGCATTTTCCATTATTGTGATCGTGACGGTCATCTCTGTTTTTATTATATGGCTGATCGATTTGCTGGAGAAAAAGGTTGTGTTGCGCTGGAAATCCACGTTGTAGCGGGGCGGCTGGCAGGGCAGGCATGCGTGTGCGCATTAAAAAGAGAGAGAACTGGGCATAGAGGTTAGATAAGCGAGAGAAAGGGAGAGGAAAGGAATGAAGAAAAGGTCTGCAATACAAAGAAGAAAATTAAGCATTCTTATAAGCGGTTTGCTTACGATGATTTTGATTGCTGGGTGCGCCAGCGCAGGAAACAGCGGCAAGGGCAATACAGGCACAGGGGAAGCTGAGGTAGATCCGGCAAGCAAAAGCGAGCTGGAGTCGCTTATCAAAGTGAGGTATAACGCTTTTACAGGTGTGAGCGGGCTGGCCGTTCATTTTGGAGCGGAGAAGGGCTTTTTCAAAGAAGAAGGGCTTGATGTGCAATTTATTACGACGGATAATCCGGTGCCCGGCTTAACGAGCGGCGATATTGATATTGCGGATTTTTCGACGACTAGAGCGATTGTTGCTGCCGGCAAAGGAGCGCCATTCAAAATCGTATCCTCTCTATTTCGAACAAAGGGACCATTTTATTTGATAGCCAAAACAGATATTGCCTCAGTTGAAGATTTGAAGGGGAAGAAGGTTGGCGGCGCGGTATTCGGCTCGGGGCTGGATGCATATGCGCAAATTATTTTAAAAGAGCATAGGCTGTCCAAGGAGGACGTAACCTATGTGGCTAACGGTGTGCATGATGCAGCTTATGCTTCGCTTACTGCGGGCCAAGTGGATGCCACGATTATCCATGAGCCGTTCGTTTCCCTGGCTGAGAAGGAAGGCAAAGGCAAGCTGTTGGCTAAAGGCTGGGATTACTTGCCGAATTTCCATACGGGCGTTCTAGTTGCAAGTGATAGCTTTATCGCGAAAAACCCGGAAGCCATTGAAAAGCTGCTTCGTGCGTATTTGAAATCACAGGAGTATGCCAAAGCAAACTTGGATGAATATAAGCAGTATTTTTCACAGCATGTGAAGATCGATGCAGAAGTGCTTGACGCCATGTTCGAGCGTGAGGATGTGCTGTGGGAAAACAATTTGAATGTAGATCAGGCGGCGCTTCAAGAAACGCAGGAAATTCAAGTACAGCTTGGTTTCCAGGAAAAGGTTTACGGACTTGAAGAAATTTTAGATTTGCGATTTATTCCAAAGCAATAACGGATATCGATTCATTGCGGGGCAGGCTCAAATCTATAAGTAAAGAGCGATGGAGGTGTGACGATGCCTGGCTTTACAGTAGAAAATGTATTCAAAGTGTATGAAGGAAATCCGCCGGTTGAAACACTCTCCTCCATTCATTTGGCGATAGAAGACGGCGAATTTGTTACGATACTGGGCCCAAGCGGCTGCGGAAAGAGCACTCTGCTGGAAATACTGGCAGGGCTGCAAACACCTTCAAGCGGCATTGTGACGTTTGACGGTGTTCCTTTTAAAGGACCGGATAAGCGAAGAGGTGTAGTGTTTCAGGACCCCTCCCTTTATCCTTGGCGCACTATTGCCCGGAATGTCGAGCTGGGGCTGGAGATTCGCGGTGACAATAAAAAGCAGCGAAGAGAAACGGTGATGCAGGTGCTTGAGCTGGTAGGGCTGGGCGGCTTTGAAAATAAATACCCGCACCAGTTGTCTGGAGGAATGAGGCAGCGGGCAGGAATTGCCCGAGCGCTGGCCAACCGGCCGGAGGTGCTGCTGATGGATGAGCCGTTCGGTGCGGTCGACCATCTTACCCGCTTGCAGCTGCAGGATGATTTGCTGCGAATATGGGAGGAAGAGAAAAAAACGGTTGTATTTGTTACGCATGATGTTTCTGAAGCCGTGTTTTTGGCTGATCGAGTTGTGCTTATTTCGCCGAGACCGGGAAAAGTAGCAGCCCAATTCAAAATTACACAGCCGCGCCCGCGCAGGCGGGATGATTTGCAGCTGCATGAAATTCAGACACAAATCTATGCAGCTATTCATGATGTGAAAACGCAGGAAAACTTGGAGTTTACTATTTAGGTATTTAGAACAATAAGGAGTGGGCTGTTATGGCAGATCAAGCAATTGTAGATGTAAACTGGCTGCAGAAGCATTTAGTTGATGTTGTTGTGTTGGATGTTCGCTACTCCCCCAAGGAGCAACAATACGGCAGAGATGCTTATGAGAAAGGACATATACCTGGGGCTCAGTTCGTTGATTTCAAGCTTGCACTAACGGCACCGGCCCAGCAGTATGGCGGACGCAGTCCGCTTCCATCGCCCGAGCAGCTTGCCTTTACATTCAGTCAGTTAGGAATTGATGAACGAAGCATAGTTGTTGTCTATGAAGATACCAATGGACCTGCTGCTTCCCGTCTTTGGTGGGCGCTTCGCTATATTGGGCTGGATCGTGTTTTTGTGTTGGATGGAGGAATTACGGCTTGGGAAGAAGCGGGTTTTGCTTTGTCTACAGAAGAGCCGCAAGTGGAGGCTAAAATATTGGAGCTGCAGCTGCGTGACAATTGGCTGGCTAATGTACAAGATGTGCGTGCGGCAATTGCTGACGGATCAGCAGTGCTTATTGATTCTCGAGATAGAAGCCAGTACGTTGGCGAGACATCCCCATTCGATCCAGTTGCCGGACATATTCCAACCGCACGACACTACTTCTGGAAGGAAGCGCTGAATAAGCAGGAGCGATGGTTGTCGGCGGACCTGTTGCAGCAACGCTTCGGCGAGCTGAAGCCGGCAGGCAATTATATTGTGTATTGCGGTTCTGGCATTTCGGCTACGCCGAATGTTTTAGCGTTAAGGCAAGCGGGCTTTGAGAATGTGCGCTTGTATGCGGGAAGCTGGAGCGATTGGATTAGCTATGAGGGGAATCCGGTGGCGGTTGGGGATGAGGAGAAGGCGGAAAAAGAATAGCAGTTTTTACTCGATGAAAACATCGCCTTGCGGCTTATGAGCCGAGGCGATGTTTTTTTGCTTCGAAGTCAACAGGGAATCAACGCTTGTGCTATGAAAATACTTAATTGAAGCCTAGAATCCAATGCAAGCCTGTATCCGTCACCTGGCCTTGATGCATCTTACTACTTTGTACGAATTTTAAGGGCTCTACATGCCTAATCAACATTAACACTAAGAGACTCCAGAGGAGCGAACAACAACGAATTAACAACCGTGTTTACAAAGGATAGAAAACCATAATTTCCTGCTTTCGCACTTACAAATTATGCTATAATTAGACAGGCACGTGGAACGGCTTGCAAGGGTGGTCGGCTACCTCTTTATAGAAGGGAGGGATGCCCATGGAGGTTAAAGATGCTTTGACGTTAATGATCGGATTCGGTGCGCTAATTGTAGCGCTGCTGACGTTGGTTGTTGCCATCATTGCAATAGTTAACCAAAAGAAATAGACCGCCCCCCTGCAAGGAATGCGGTCTATTTCTGATCTCATACCCGAAGCCGACCGCCTTTGAAGCGGTCTACTGTGCTGCCGGAGTCGTGTTAGTGCACGGCTCCTTCTTTAGTTTTATTATAACGCCCCCTGTTTATACGCGCAACATACAGAATTATTGGTATTAAATTTGTATCGAAGAGAGGGGACTATCATGAATTTGTATTATTCTATGATCTGTCGATTGCTGGACGGTAGGACGTCGATTCAAAATGAGGGCTATTACTACTGCCTATGCTTTTACAAGAGATGATTGCACGGATTATGGATTCGTCATGACAAAGACGATCGAACGAGACTTGTTTTACAGGGTATTCCCGGATATTCAGGAATTGATGAGCAGTTTAACGAGGAAATGAACCGGAATCGGCATTTGTCGGTTGCCAATTCCATCGATTATTGGTCTGACGCCATTCATAGCGATTATAGTTTAGAACCACCATTTACTTATATACAAGAACCAGGAGAAAGAAAGGGGCAGTGATTCTCCCGAAGTCCTCCTGATCCTCCTATGAAGATTAGCTTTGTCCTAAAGTCATTTTGAGTTCATCTAATCGCTCGGTTGCCTCCATCACTTCTTCAAGCTCTTGTTCAGATAGCGATAATTTCTCTGCTTCTCTAATAAAAGTCATCGCAAGATTTAGCTCGTCCATTGAAATTGCGACATCGGCTCGTAATACATAAGCTTTGTAGCGAAGCGTTATTGATACTTCTTCGGTTTTCGAAAAAACAAGCTCAAGTACTCTGGCTGCTTCTGCAGGTTCGTCTTTGGCATATGCTAATCGGTATGCGGTTTCTAATGCATTTGTAAACCTTGACGGGTGCACCACCATGTATTGATCGTTCTGGATTGGCTTAGAGGAGGCATGCTTTTGACCAATCAGCAAGCGATTTCCGGCAGGATCGATGAGGTTAAATCTTCGATCTTCTGCAAGATTGTTGAGCTTGGTGATTCTGGGAAATCCCTGGGAGGGGACTTTCTGATAAATCTTTTTTAAATTTCCGCAAAATTCTTTGTATACGGAATCCACATCAGGAACGCTTACATAGCACATGCTGTATGAGTTGGATGGCTCTAATTGTTTCAGAACAAAAAAATGTAATTCCACGATACTGTGTCGGACACAAGCATATAGGTTTGGCTTAGCTTGCCGATAAGTTAGTTCAAACCCCAATGCTTGGTAGAAATCCAAATGTTCGTCGATGGACCTGCAAGGGAAAATAGGAATAGCTACGCCAGTTCGATTTGTTGACAAGTTATCAACCTCCATTTACTAGGTAATTTCATGCCGTAATCACCTTTTTTTCAGTGAAATCATCTTACTCCCTTATCGTACATCATTAGGGCAAATGCTAATGTTTAATTGAATTTATCCTTGTAGTACAGTATGTAATAATTAAAACCCGTCATATGGTTTAATTATCATTTGCAGGTTTAAGAAAGGAGTTCAGATGAACGGTATTGAGATCGCCAAGAAATTGAATATCAGCACGAGTGCGTTAAGGCATTATGAATCTTGGGGTATTGTTCCTAAAGTTGAGAGAGCTGCGAACGGGTATCGCATCTATACAAAGGAACATGAGGCTTATTTTCAATGTATACGTGCGCTTATTCCCGGATTTGGGATGGAATTTGTTCGAGAAGTTATGCCACGCATTATAAAGGGAGATAAACTTGAGGTTCTGTGGCTAATGAACAAGGCACAAGTTGACCTCCATTTTGAAAAGGAAACCTTACAAAAAACAGTAGAAATGCTTGACTTAAAACAACTGGCTAATATTCCGAAGTACTCCAATAAAGATTTTTTTACAATTGGAGAGGTAGCAAAAATAGCGAATACATCTGCTTCCTCAATTCGTCATTGGGAAAAGGAAGGGCTAATAAAGCCCAAGCGTCAAAATGGAAATGGATTTCGAATATACAGTTCCTCTGATATTCGCAAGGTACTTATCATCCGAGCCGTTCAAAGAGTTGCTTATTCCTTAGATATTGTCCGTGAAGTATTATCGGAGCTTGATAAAAATAACATGTTTCAGGCTTAGGAAATTGCTCTTAAATCTCTTCAATACATTGATTATGCATTGGTTGAGCAAGTGAGAGGTATCGCATATTTGCACAGACTTCTTGAAGTTGTGTCAAGGAAAGAAGAACAATAGGTGCAAATAAAAATCTCTATTTGCAAACAACCGCCAACAAGTTGCATGCAACAGCAGTGCAACCTCCGTCTGTTCACAACCCAGACCATCCAGCCTCTGGGTACCTAAATATACAGTATAGGACTCGAAGTGCATCGTATTTGTGGCGATGTACTTCTTTGCGTTGGTGAAAAATTAACCGTTTGAGGGTTTTGACCGTTCTGCTGCGCAGGTTCTGTGTTTGCTTGTTGCCCATGTTTTGCATGTTGCTTATGCTATAATTTGTTGAAAAAGGTTGTATCCTTTTAGGTGTTCGGTTTTCTAATAGGTAGCTGAGAGAAGGGAGGGGATGGGCTGGAAAGCTTTGCTGATGTCTATAAAGCGTACGCAGATCAGGTTTCCGTTATGTGCTGTCATTGACTGGGCAACGAAAGACGGTTTACAGCTATCAGGCAGACATTCGCTTGACTGATAAGCACGGGACGGAGCAATCCGCGCGAATGTCCTTGGTTACCCATCCTTATTCTGACGCACCTCACTCCTTCCAGATTGGGGGGTATATCGCCTTGGACGAAGGAAATCTGATTGGGGTACTGGCACGGCAGATGGATTATTGGGACTTGGGGAAATAAAGTAGACTACGGTCGTGCCGGGCAATACACGAAAGACAAATACATCGCCTTGTGCCCAAAGGGCTTGGGCGATGTATTTTATGCTTTAAAATCAACACGGAGTCAACAAACGGTATTAGAAATCAAAATTTTTCCCACCCAAATACTGGCCTCAAAACCCTGCGCATCCAATAAGCAATTATCATTCCTGGGTTCCATGAGCCGCGACTATGCTCCATGTATTGATCGTTGATGGTATAAGTCCAGGTGGATGTAGGGCTTTTCAGCCCAAATTTTTCCCACTCCGCAGGATCATTCGAACCTCCGAGCTTTGCGAGCATTTTTGCTGACTCTCTATTTATTTTAGCCGGAATTTGCTCGTATGCCCGGATGATTTGAACATGAAATTCGTCGATCGGATTGCGGTTAACAAGACCCTCCAAGTGGATGCCTTCGCGAATGTAAGAAACGTATGCCAGATGGTCAGCCCAGCACTCGTCGATATAATAAAGCCGCACGCGCTGCTCCGAAGGGCTCATTGGCGTCTCGCCTTTCAAAATTTCGAGCCGCTCCCCGTATAGAATACGCCTCTGTTCCTCCACCATATCCGAATAACGGTTTAGTTCCTGGCGGATATGGAAGTTTTGGCCCATAATGACGCGCTGAATATGTGCAATTTTGCTGCTGAGTACTGACTCTTCGAGAGCTTCATCCTGTCTAAGATTGCGAATTGCTTTATCGATGCCGAACTGAAGGATCAACTCGTCCTCGAGGCTTACAAAAAATATGGAATCTCCCGGGTCGCCTTGGCGGCCGGAACGCCCGCGCAGTTGGTTGTCGATCCTTACACTTTGGTGGATATGCGTACCAATCACGTACAACCCGCCGAGCTTGGCAACCGCTTCTGCTTGCGTGGGGTTGCCGCCGCCGAGCCGAATGTCGACGCCGCGTCCCGCCATGTTGGTAGATACCGTCACGGCGCCGATTTCTCCCGCTTTGGCGATGATCTCAGCTTCTTTTGCGTCATTTTTCGCATTCAGAACATGGCAAGGTACGCCCGCAACCGCTAGCGCCTCCGCCAGCATGTCAGACTCCTCGACGCTAGACGTACCAATGAGAATCGGGCGTCCCATTGAATGGACGGACAAGATTTCTTGTATAAGCGCCTTAAGTTTGGCATCTTTATGGGTATAAATCCGATGCGGATGGTCGATACGTATGTTTGGCCGGTTAGTTGGAATTTGCATGACCTGCAGCATATAAATATCTTCGAATTCCATTGCGGAAACGTGTGCGGTGGCGGTCATGCCGCAAATCTTTGGATATAGGCTAAGGAAGTGTTGAAGGGTAATCGTACCGAGAATTTTTCCGCCGGCCCTTGGCTGCAGCCCTTCTTTGGCCGAAAGTGCGGCTTGCAGACCGTCTGGCAAATGCCTGTTCTCCGCCACGCGGCCGGTATATTCGTCGATCAGCTCGATTTTACCGTCCCTGACGATGTAATTGACGTCTTTTTTCAATAACAATTCTGCATGCAGCGCGCAATTTAACGACATTAATAAATGACTATTTTGGCTTTCATACAAATTGCCGCATCTCAACAGCGATTCTGCTTTCGCTGAGCCTGCTTCATTTAAATAAACGTTTCGTTTGAACTCGTCAAAGTCGTAATGCTCATCTTGCTCGAGCTGCCTAACCACTGCTGCAAAACGAATGTCGTCGTTGCCGGAAGAGCCCGGCTCGCCGGCGATGACTAGCGGCACCCGCGCTTCGTCGAGAAGCAGTGAATCCGCTTCGTCAACAATGACATAGTGGAAAGGACGATGCACGGTATCGGCTTCGTTTAGTGCGATCGTGTCGCGCAAATAATCGAATCCTGCCTCTTTGGCCGTAACATAGGTTATATCTGCAGCGTAAGCTGTTCGTTTCTCGGACAAGCTCATGCCCGCTTGAACCGAGTCTACTGTTAACCCGAGGAAACGATAGATTGGACCCATCCATTCCGCATCTCGATTTGCTAAATAGTCGTTAAAGGTCAGCACATGAACGCCCTCGCCGGTCAGCGCGTTAAGATAAGCAGGCATAACAGCAGAGAGTGTTTTTCCTTCACCAGTATGCTGCTCGATCAAAAATCTCTCGTGCAAAGCAATGGCCGCCATGATCTGGACATTATAAGGCTGTAAACCGAGCTTTCTCTTCGCTGCCTCGCAGACTAGCGCATAAGCATCGACAAGCAGCTCATCCAAAGGCGTACCCGATTTTGCTTCTTTTTTCAGCCGGAGGGATTCCGCTTGAAGCTGCCCATCGTTCCATGCTTCTAAATTCCGTTTTCTGATAATCTCCACTTTGTTCTGATAGACCTTTAACTTATTCCGGGTCTCGCGGTCTTTGAATTTTTGCATCAACTCGACAGCTATATTCATAGAAATTTAGTCTCCCCTCAGTTTAATTGGCAAAGTAAGCTTAATCTCTCTCGTAAGCCTTCTAAAACTTCATCCGGTACTTCCCTGAACTTGATATCCTCACCAAGAAAAAGCAGCCAACTTGTTAGTTCGATTAATTCTTCGGGCATATTAACATTGACAAAAGTCTTTAGAATGGCTGTGGTTTGATAAGGATTCGTATAGGAAATCGTGATTTTTAAAGGATGATATTTTTTGAACTGGGCAATCGCTTTTGGACCAAGTTCAATAACAAGATTGATATCTTCTTGCTGTTTACTTATTTTTTCTAAAATCTTTTTCTTACTTAATCTATTTTTTGTTGGATAGGGTTTGACATCTATAAGATGATCGACAGGAAAGATTTGCTTCTTTTCTTCTTTTAAGTTAAAGCCTTCAATCAGCCAAAAGCTTTTTTCACGATAAAGGTTCATCAGATAAATGGGGTAAAATGTTATTACATTCTCTTCATTGATGGCAAGCAATAAATAGCGATCCAAAAGAAGGGTTTGGATGAGTTTTTCTAATATGGGATGGGGAAGGTCTGAAAGTTCAAGCAGGTCGGGATTATTTGGGTTGGTCCCTTCAAAAAGCAAAGTTTGATTTAAAAGAACTAGGTCATCTTGCTGGTTTTCCGAAATAAGACCTAGTAATTTTTCAGCTAAAGACTGACGGCTCTTTAGATAAGGAAGTTGTTGATTTCTTGTCGCCAAAAAGGCAATAAAAAGGGCTTTGACTTCATTGTCGGTAAAGCGAACGACGGGCAGGACAGAGTTTTGCATGACAAAATAGCCCCCGTCCCTTCCCACTTCAGAGACGAGTGGCATCCCCATGGCTTCAATTTCTCTGATATCTCGAATAGCGGTCGAACGGGAGATATTAAATTCCCGCATAATTTCAGATATTGTAAAATAGGCGCGGTTGTTGATATACCGCATGATGATATTAATTCGTTCAACTTTTTTCATCAGGACTCCTAAACAGTATCACTTTTTGACATGATTTAAGGTTATCATAAACTCATCAAGTGAAGAAGATAATATTAAAAAAATTTAAAAAAAGGAAGGTTTTTGAATATGGCGAATTATTTTTTAGAAGAAAAAGACAGCTTTACCGTTGTAAGTATTGGAACTGAGCTTAAGAGTCAATATACAGACTTTGCTGGCATAAATAAGGAAAAGTCAGACTTTTGGCAAGCCGCTAGTCAAGATGGAACACTTGACGATTTAAAAGCAATTGCAACAAATGACTACGTTTTTATTGTGAACGAAGCAGTGAATAACAAGATGATGCATTATGCTGGCGTTATGTCAGAGGCACCGGCACCAGCAGCAGGAGAATCTAGAGAATCCAGAGTGGTTCAATTTCCTAAGGGGGAATACCTGGTTGTTAAAGGAGAAGGGAACACTATTGAAGAATTGAGTAATACTGTTACGGGCATTGCGTTTGGTCAAGCCTTACCTGAAGCAAATCATGTTGCCTATGTTGGCGGTCCAAATGCAGCGGTTGTTATGGGAAAGCGAGACGGCTTGTTTTATGGCGAAATGTGGATCCCTGTTGTTAGAAAATAAGAGATATGTGAATGCTTCAGTTGTAGGTTGCCCGAGGCAGGTTCTGATAAGAAGGGAAGCTCACAAAACTTTTAGGAGGGATGCATATGTCCTATATCGTTGATTTTAAAAATGTGTCTGCGATTGGTTTAGAGTTTTCACCTGTAGCAGAAACGCTTGCTGGTTTACGTGCTAACGAAGCCCGTTACTTTATGAATAAATACAAGCATGAATTTGCGGTTGTACCAGCTAGCGAAAGCCAGGAGACCGTTGATTATGTGAACCGAATTTTGAAAGAAGAACGGGATATTGAGTTTGCAGCCAAGCCTTTAGAAACGTCGCGTTTTCAAGTGGAAAATATCAAAATGGCCTACGTCTTTTATGAGGATGGTCTTGAGGTCAACGTTATGTATACAGTTGATGAACCTAAGAAGAGGGCCGTTGGCTTTAAGCTTTCTGAGGGGATGGAGATACCTAAGGAGTTAGAAGAGAAGTTTAAGTTTGCCAGGCAGAAGTCTAAGCTAGCTGGAACTATTCGGGGCTCGTTTTTTGTAATTAAAGGAGAATATTAAAGAAAGCCAAAGTGAAGATGCGCAAGTTATTGAGGCTTGACCCCGTGTTAACTACAGACAAAATACATTGCAAGGGTGTAGAAGCCCTGTGGCAGCGATTCTTTCCCTATTTGATCGGGAAAGAATCGCTGTTTCGGTTTTTATCCGAAAATGGAATTTAGAAAACACATACTGGTGAACTTTATCAAAAGTAAAGGCAAGATTTTGCTCAATGTGATTCGTAGTGCAGGATCTTTTGTGCGACACGTTCTCCAAGCTCAGGGGACGCTTGGTACAGGTAGCCGAGGACGGTTTTTTGCGTCTCGGGTGATATGACGGCCAGTTCGATGGCTATGTTATCTACCAGGTGCTCTTGTTGTAATGGGGCAAGCGTATGATAATACTGGCCAGCTTGTGTAAAGTCGTCTTGCTTGGGAATGGCGGACCGCACGAGGTGACCTTCAACAAATCTTCCATTGCCGCTGGTTACAAGGGAATCGGGCGTCCAGTTCTGCTGATGATTAATTGGAATCTTGCGGAAATCCGGACCAAGACGCCTTCGCTCCGAATCCCAATAAATATTTGCGCGGCCCTGCAGTATTTTATCGTCCGATAACTCTGCGCCTTGGAGCAGGTTGGAAGGAGAGAAAGCCAACTTTTCTACTTGTTCCATATAATTATCTGGATTTCTATTGAGTACTAATATTCCAACCGGGAGCAGCGGATATTGCTGCTCATCCCATACCTTTGTACTATCCAATGGATCATAGGGGAGAACGGACTCGTCTTGAGGGTTCATAAGCTGTACATAAAGCCCGTATTCAAACGTTTTACCCGTATTCAGCGCATCGAATAAGTCCTTGCCGGCATAATCCGGATTCTCGCACGCGAGTCTGGCCGCTTCTTGACGGTCGATATACTGCACCCCTGCAAGAGGCAACCAATGATATTTCACGTAAGTGCGGACACCTTGAGCGTTTTTCCAGACGTAAGTATTGACGCTGTGCCCCGGGATGTGTTGAAGACTTTTGATTGTGCCCGAGTCGGAGTAGAGCCGGACTAGAAAGTTTGTCGATTCTGGTGTTCGTGCGACGAAGCTCCAAAATCGTTCCGGATCGATGAGGTTGTTAACTGGCGATGGCGAGAGCGCATTAATAAACTCGGGAAAGCGCATGGCATCCCGGACGGGGAACACAGGGATATGGTTAAAGACAAGATCAAACACACCTTCATTTGTATAGAACTTGGTGGAAAATCCGAATACGTTACGGGAAGTATCAGGCGTGCCTTTGTTGCTGACGGCAAGCGAGAATCTTACCGTGATGGGGACTTGCTGTCCCGGATTTTGCAAGAAACAAAGCTCTGTGTAAGCCGTCATGGCATGCACGGTCTGAAAGTAGCCGAATGCGCTATAACCTTTAGCATGCACAGGCCTTTCCAATATTTTCGAATGAATGAATGTCTCCAGCTTTTCATGCAGCACGCTGTCCTGTTCCAGTACAGGGCCTCGTTCCCCCACTGTCTGTGAATGCAAAGCGGGGTTATCTCTGGACCATTTGTTAGGGCCAGCTCCTTTGTTCTCGTACATCATCCAACCTCCCATGCCCACTTGTGAATTATGTAGATATATTAAAATGTATGAAGCGCTATTATGCGAATATGCCAGCACACGGCGTCTAATAAGGAGGCGTACCGGATAACGGCAAGTTTTTGTTGAGGGTGGGCATAATAGAGTCATTGTATGTAAATGGAAGGAGCTGCATGACTGGAAATGGATCATCCTTTTGTAATCTTACCTGAAGAACAAGCGCCAGAAGGTGTCGAGCATTGTGAGCTTTGTGAACTATCCAAGCAGCACAATCGTGTCATCTGGGGTGAAGGGAATTCGAAAGCCTCGCTAATGATGATTATGGATAATCCCGGTGCCCGGGAGGATCAACAAGGAAATTCATTTCTATGCGGTACCCGCGAAACTCTTCAATTCGGCATGAGGGAGGCAGGGATAGATACAAACGATGTTTATGTCACCTATTTGTTAAAATGCCGGCCGATGCGT
The DNA here is from genome assembly GCF_050864975.1 of Paenibacillus sp. GXUN7292. NCBI lineage: Bacteria > Bacillati > Bacillota > Bacilli > Caryophanales > Paenibacillaceae > Paenibacillus > Paenibacillus sp. GXUN7292. Next base: position 32,409 of record NZ_JBOZWO010000008.1, read on the forward strand.
GCCTACAATAAGCCTGAGGCTAGAGCGGCTTGTTTTCCACATCTGAAGATGCAGCTCCTTCAGAAGCAGCCGCTTGTATTATTTGGTTTTGGCAATGTCGTAGCTGAAGCGGTATTCCCGGATAAGGAGAGCGCCAGTGTCAAGGAGTTACGAGGCAGCTGGCATGAGTTCCAGGGTACGCCAATCAGCTTCACTTATCATCCTCTTGCAGTTAGAAGACGGCCTAATCTGCTAAGGTTCTTCGTTGAGGATTTGAAATCTTTGAAGGATAAGTGGGAGGAGATTAAAGGAGATTCAACGCGTCAGGATATAAAAAGGTGAATTTTTTGAGAGCTTGCCGTTCCGGACAGCGTGGGTAATCGAAGCAATCGAAGCACTAGTGCAAACGATGCTCACTCGTTTTATCTAAAAAAAAATTTTAATTTAAATTTGTCTATTGTAATGTTCCGAACATTCCCTTAGGATAAGCAAATAAAGATAATGATAATCATTATCGATATAACTTATTGGAGGGGAACTTATAATGAAAGAGACAAAGAAACGATCCAAGCTGCTGCTGCTAACGGCTGCGATGGTGATCGTATTGGCTGCATGCGGTGGAAATGACAAGAATAGCACGGGCAACTCGAATAATGTGGGGCAGGATAAGGTTGTCCAGACTGAAAATCCTGAAAATACTAAGGAAGATGAACCATTAAAACCGAATGGGGAAATCGCTGAGACGAAAAAGTTTACAGATTGGACGGGACATGAAGTAGAAGTGCCCGTAGATCCGAAAAGAGTTATTTTTCACGGTGAGACAACTGGTGATTTACTCGCTTTGGGTGTGAAGCCAGTAGGTATTTTAAAATCTAATGTTGATGGATCCGTTTATGATGAACAATTGAAATCTGCTGAGGATGTAGGCTTTCCTTTTAACTTGGAGAAGGCGATGACTCTGAATGCCGATTTAATTATATTCGGTAATGCTGATGCTGCACAATATGAACAAATTTCCAAGGTTGCTCCCACAGTTACTTTTGATACCTTTGCTTCTTTGGAAGATAGGATGAGAACTTTGGGCGAGCTGTTTGGAAAGCAGGAAGAAGCTGAGAAGTGGCTGGCGGACTATGATCTTCAACTAAAGGATATGTGGAAACAGCTTCATGATGCTGGAATAGGACAGGATGAGACAGCTTCGGTATTTACAATGTATCCGGGTGAGCGGTTATTCGCAATGGCTCGCACAGGCCTGTCTCAAGTGTTGTACGAGAAGGATGGCTTTAAACCGACACCTGCCATCCAGCAAGCTTTGGATCAGGATCAAGGGTTTGTTGAGCTTTCGATGGAGAAGCTCCCTGAATTTGCAGGTGACCGCATTTTCATTCTGACCCCAATTGACAAGGAAGCTGTACAAGATATTGAGCAGTTGCTTGAAAGCAGCATATGGAAGAGCTTGCCGGCAGTTAAAAGTGGGAAAGTGTATACCTTTCATATTTTAGAGGCATATAGTGATGCCATTTCTCGCGAATGGATTGCGAAAAATTTGCCGAAGGTGCTTATTTCATAAAACGTACGGTAATAAAATGAATATAATGGGAGCTAATTCAGTATTGAATAGCTCTCATTTTTTATTTACACTGAAAGTAGTGAGAAAGGTTATCAATAAGAGGTGATTCGGTTATGAAAAACTGCGTACAAAAGCTTCCTAAGCTGAGCTCCTTGATGTTTCAACTGTCTTTCGCCGAGAAGCTGTATTTTCCAGCTGAGTGGGTATCGGAAAGGCAGTGTGAGAAGCAGCGGCATACACTGCTAATTACAACAAAAAGGACATTTGGACTTTACGTCAATGATCAGTTAATTCCCGCTGGTGAGAAGAGCTGTTATTTGCTATCGCCGGGAAACAGCTGGTACGCCAGTAATCTCTCTAGTTATGATGTTGAGTTATACTGCATTTATTTTTCTATCATTCATATAGATGAACGGGGCCAGGAAATATTCGAGGAGCAAATGCTGCCAATCCATCATGCCTGGCATATGTACTCGTATGAGCGTTGCATACGGCTGGTAAACGGAATCCTGACAGGAGATGAAGATGATAAAGCGGGTGAGTTGGCTTGGTTCAAGCGACATTTGCTGTTTCAAGAGCTAATGGGTGTGTTGCTGGAGCATAACTGGTCTTCTGAACGGGATACTGGGGATATGCAAGCTGTTTCAGAAACGATTCGTTATTTGGAAGCCCATTATGTTAACTCTATTACAGTCAGGCAGCTTGCTGAGAGGGCACAGCTCCCTGCCTGGCAATATAGTGCCATGTTCAAGAATCTTACGGGAAAGAAGCCGTTGGATTATTTGAATCAGCTGCGTATCGACCGATCCAAGGAATTATTGCTGTCTGTGAATGTCCCGTTGCGTGAAATTGCCTGTAAGGTTGGTTTCGCTGATGAATATTATTTTAACAGGCGATTTAGACAGTTTACGGGGATGACTCCAAGGCAGTATGCCCAGTCTGCCCATCAGACAAGATATGTGTATGATTGGACAGGCCATCAAGTTCAAATTCCGGTACAGCCTCAGCGTATACTCTATTACGGGGAAACAATAGGGGATCTGCTCATTTTAGGGATACGGCCGATTGGTGCAAGTGTGCGCGTGATGAAGAATACATGGATGCATGCAGCCTTTCAGGAAGTTGAAGATATCGGAATTCCGCTTAATACGCAGAAGGCGGCGAGTCTGGAACCTGATCTTATTATCTTCTCAAGCTCAGATGAACGACAATACGCCCAGCTTACCAAAATCGCACCAACTATTACCTACGATACGTTCGCACCATTGGAGCAGCGGTTGTTATGTTTAGGAGAATGGCTAGGGAAGCAGACGGAAGCCGAGCAGTGGCTAGCTGAGTATCGTCGCCGGTTATCGGAAATGTGGCAAACAGTGAAGAAAATAATTGAGCCAGGGGAGACAGCGACGGTGTTCATTTATCATCGCGGACGCCGTCTGTTTGTGATGGGTACGAGCGGTTTGGCAGGCTTGCTCTATCATCCGTCCGGATTTGAGGCTGGAGCGGCTGTTCGACAAATGCTGGATGCAGGAGAGCCATACCGTGAAATTGAGGAATCAGATGTGCCTTTGTATGCCGGAGACCGTTTATTTGTGTTAATGCCAACAATTGGGCCGTCGTGTCAAGCAACAAGGGAGCTAATGCTTAGTAACAGCTGGAAGAAACTGTCGGCAGTCAAAAACGCAAGAGTACATGTACTGGAGGAGGCCAAATGGAACTTGACTGACGCCTATACAAGGGAGCATCAAATTCGCTTGCTTCCAGAGCTGTTGAAAGGGAGACAGGAGCAATAGAAGGAATAACAGACGATGCCTAGGAAGAAATGGGGGCGAGCTGAAGCGCTAAGAGGTTATTCATCCATCAAAAGTTTAAAAGGAATATATGAGAGAACGATAATTGAAAGATATACTGAATTTTAATGAATAAAATAACTTTCGAAGGAGTGAGAAATTATGAAAATAAGACAGTTTGAGAGCAACGATCTTAATAGTTGTTGTAATCTGCTAATTCATGTATTTAATCAAGAGCCATGGAATGATAAATGGTCCAACGAAGGTGCGGAGCAATATTTATTAGACTATATTCATACACCTGGATTTAAGGGAATTGTTGCAGAAGATGAGAATGGACTTAAAGGTTTTATATTCGGGTTTCGCAAGCGATGGTGGAAGGCAGACGAATTTTTTATTAATGAAATGTGTGTGAATATTAATGAACAAAGAAGTGGAGTTGGAACAAAATTAATTAAATATTTGGAAAGTAGATTAATAAGTGAGGGGGTTGAGAATATAACACTTTTGACAAACCGGGGAATACCAGCCGAAGAGTTTTATAAGAAAAATGGATTCAATATTGTTGATAGAATAATTTTTTTGTATAAAAAATTAAATAATATAGCATTGAAAAGTGGCTTCTAGTTCCCGGAGTAAGTTATTGGAAAACTCCGGAGGTCAGCCTTTGTAGAGCGGCTTGACGTACTAGCAAGCCTATAATTGTATATGATTTTTCATATACAATCGTCGCAATAAGCTTAGAACGTTGAAATGTATATGATTTTTCATATACAATTGTCAGACTAAGCTTAAAATGGTGAAATGTATATGATTTTTCATATACAATCGTCAGAAAAAGCTTAGAGCGTTGAAATGTATATGATTTTTCACATACAATCGTCGCAATAAGCTTGGAGCGTTGAAATGTATATGATTTTTCATATACAATCGTCGCAATAAGCTTGGAACGTTGAAATGTATATGATTTTTCATATACAATCGTCGCAATAAGCTTGGAACGTTGAAATGTATATGATTTTTCATATACAATCGTCAGAAAAAGCTTAGAGCGGTGAAATGTATATGATTTTTCATATACAATCGTCGCAATAAGCTTAGGTCGTTGAAATGTATATGATTTTTCATATACATTTGCGAAACGAAACAATCAAACTAAATCCGGACTTTGGATAGAACCGACATATTCATAATAGACAATCCGCCCGGACACTCCTCTAGCCACGGCTCTAAACTTTCCTTTATCCACCAGTAAGCGACAATACTTAATGACAGTTGCAGTGTAAAGCTCCAGTTCTCTTGCCGCCTCGGATGGGCGAATGACACGATTATTACGAATCGCTATCCGCATCAGGTCTCGTTCGATTTTGGAATATGACCTTGTAATGGTTCGTTTTGTACTGAGCTGCCCCGATAGGTAGGGGGATAGAATGCTTCGCAGTGCTGAAAGAATGAAGGAGGGGTTCTCCTTTAATTCATCCAGAGAGATGTAGTAGACCGAATAATCCTGAGCCTCAAGGAAAAGCCCGCGGTTTAAATCCCTTCTATACTTGCTTCTGTCCGTACCGTGGGAGCCAAAGTCCATGATTTCGAAAATAACAGAGATCGCTCCTATAACCAGCATAAAATCTACAAAGTAGGATCTCCCCCGCCAGTCCTTTACTTCATACTCAGGATGAAATCCGTGAAAGTGCCCAACAAGCGGCCACCATATTTGTTCAGCAAATAAGCGATTACCGTAGCCATGGCCGCGTTTTAGAGCATCAAGACGCTCTCCTCTTCTTCGTCGTAAATGATCGCTTATCCATTTATCGTGTTCGATTTGGAAACTCATTCGCTGCCTCCCACCTTCTCGTATTAGTTCTAACAACCATAAAAAACCCGCTCTCTTTCCGATATAGAAAGGAAGCGGGCATTCTTTGCCGCTAGGCTGTTATAAGATATTCATAGTGTGCCACAAAGTTTTAAAGAGCGCAACAGCGCAACAAAATAACAGGAATGCAGCACGTTTATTGTTACTTTGATAAGGGACAGATTGCAAACAATAGTGAACAGTCTCAAGCACTTAGCATTAGCAATAGCATTAGCAATAGCATTAGCAATAGCAATAACAATAGCATTAGCACGTAGCATTGGCACTTAGCATTAGCAATAGCATTAGCATTAGCACGTAGCATTAGGGCCATTCAAATACTGGCCGGCGTTTCATTTGACTTACGGCCAAAAAACTCCCCTAAAAATGCCATGGATACATAATAGTCTATAAAAAAAATCGATATAAGTCTATTTCTTTTTTCGTGAAAATTGTATGTTATATATGCGACCGCGGCGCAAAACGATTAATGGAGGGAGAAGTCCTGTATGATCACACTCAGAAAAATTACGCTGGAAAACCGGCGTGCCATATTTAACCTTGAGGTTTCAGAGGACCAACGCCGTTTTGTTGCGACCAATTTGTCAAGCGTCGCTTCGTGTTATGTGCTGGCAACCAATGGAGGTCATCCGTTTCCGTTTGCCATTTATGCGGATGAGCAGCCGGTCGGTTTTGTTATGCTTACTTATGGAATCACCGGATACGATCTGCCATCAATTGCTGACGGCAGCTACTGCATCCTGCGGCTGATGATTGACAAGCAGCACCAGAGCCTAGGCTACGGCCGGGAGGCTATGATAAAAATACTGGAATTTATCCGTACCTTTCCTACCGGGCCTGCACAATACTGCTGGATCCCGTATGGCGCTGATAACCTTGCTGCCAAAAAGCTTTACGGAAGCTTCGGCTTCCGAGATAACGGCGAAATTTGCCATAACGAGAACATAGCCGTGTTGAGACTCTGATTTACTAGCTCAATCGTACAACTTTATTTCCGTGTTGAGATTCTGATTTACTGGCTCAATCGTGCAACTTTATTTCCGTGCTGAGACTCTGATTTACTGGCTCAATCGTGTAACTTTATTTCCGTGTTGCGACTCTGATTTACCGGCTCAATCGTGCAACTTTATTTCCGTGTTGCGACTTTGATTTACTGGGTACAATCGTGTAACTTTATCATCTTCATTCTCGTTATGATTACTAAAAGGGGGCGAGAGATGATGTATCGAGTTATCGCTGCTTTGGTCATTTCAGTAATATTTTTAGCGGGATGCGCCAAGCCTACAGAGTCCTTTCAGGGTCAAATCGGGGATATTGGAGCAAACAGTTTTATAGTCGACTGTTCAGATGAAGTAAACAAAGGGAAGAAAGACCCGATCAACTCTATTGGGTACCAATGTTCTGTTGAATATACTACGGATACAGCCTTTACAGATGTAAACGGAAATATCTTAACGATTCATGACTTTCTACAAGGATCAGAAGTTAAAGTAATTCTTTCCAAACCGATTAATATACGAAGAAATTTAGAGAGTAAAAAATCTAAGCCGCTTACAGCAAAAGAAATTGTATTATTGAAGCAAGCCGATATGTCATCAAAAGAACCGTTTGATTTTAAACGTGATGAAGTTGTCAAAGCAACTATATATTTTGGCGGAACGAATGATGTTATTGCTGAAATCGAGCATACAGAGCAATTGAATGAATTATCGGCTATTCTTCACAATTCCCCCTCATTTTCGGGAGCAGCGCCATCTGATTGGAACAATACAATCGTCATTGAGTCAAAGGGTGGAGGTGAAACAGAAATAGTGGTAACCGGCAATGGACATGTTTTTATTGACGAGTCGTCTAATTATGCTTATTCGCTAGATAAGGAAAGGTTTAATGAATTTGTTGGAAGCTTTCAAAATAAATAGGTAGGACTGTGAAGAGAATACATCGATGAGTTACATTGTGAAAGGAAATGATTATGCGAATAATTACTTTATGTGGCTCTACCAAATTTAAACATCAATTCGAGCAAACAAATGCATTTCTCACACTTCAAGGAAATATTGTGATCAGCCTCGCCTTTTTTGAGCAGAGTGAGGGGTTTGAAATAACCGAGGAACAAGCTGAACTGCTTGGAAGGCTTCATTTTAGAAAAATTGACCTGTCTGATGAAATATTCGTAATTGATGTGAATGGTTACATTGGAGGCAGCACAAAAAGAGAAATCGAATATGCTAAAGAAAAAGGGAAGGTGATTCGTTATTACTCTAATTGTGAAATCCCTTCAAATGTATTCAACTAGTTAGGACAATAAAACCACCTCTTTTGCAGGTGGTTTTATGCTGATCAGATTATACAATCGAATACTATAGCAATATTGTGGAGTAAGCTTCTTTTCTAAAAAACACTTTTACATCAAAATTTTTGACAGATGCTCAATAGCCATTGAAGGTATCCGCTTTTCTTCTGGAATATTCTCGTATAAAAGCTGCTCCTTACCTGCTTCATGCATGCACTTGCTTAGGGCTGCAATTCGACCCTTATTAAAATCAATAAAACGGAAATCGACCTGACGCAGACTGTCCATTTCTGTAATGCGGCTTAGGGCTTCCGCTTTTATTCCGTTATTTATTTCTCTAAGCTCCAAAACCTCCAAACGGTCTGCTGTCCACAGGTTCTCAATCTCTCGCAATGATTTCATGAAATGCAGTTCAAGCTGCCGAAGCTGCTTCATATTTGAGAAATCGCATAGCCGCTCGACTTTGGGCAGCGTTAGATGAAGATAGGCCAGATTATGCAATGTCCCCAGCGCATCAATATTTGTCAGATTATGAACGGCGGACAGCTTCAGCATTCTAATATTTGAATGAGCCAGCACATCCAACGAACCATTCAAAGTACAGCTGTCTATTGACAAGTACTTAATAAGAGGCAATTCTGAAACAAAATCCAGTTGGTCAATCGCACAGTTCAGAATAAGTGTATTCAGCATCATGCAATCGGCAATCGGCGCGAGATCAACAAACTTCCCGCTGAGCCAAAGGTATTCTAGCTGTTTATAATTTCTGATGAAATCAAGATTTTGTGACTTTTTTGATCTAATGATAAGAAATTTCATCTGCCTGAGCCCAGACAGCATACTCAAATCTTGTTGTTGCTTGAGACTCAGGTCTAAAGCGGCAACATGCTTCAATCCTGCGAGTATCTCCAGAAATTTTTCTGTATAACGGCCTTTTTCCTCAGGATTGTATACACTCAAAATCAAGTCAGGTCGTTTGGAAAACACCTGTTTATCTAGAAGAAGCAGGTCATCTGTTAAGTCCGATCCAACCACAAAGCTGATGGTTGCTCGATTCCGCAGCTGTTTTACAGCACTGTTCATTTTGGATGCGGTCCAGGGAACACCGCTCATCGAAGCAGCCCACGGTTCACTCATTCATAATCACCCTCCATTCTTTCGGCTCGGCCTAATATTTCTATCCTATCAACTATTCTTCATTTCTTAAAGAGAAATATTAAATGGAGGGCGGCCACTGCAACCGTCCATCTTTGCAATTAATAAATCCTTCAGAGGTATGGGAGCAATGGAAACCTTGTGTTATCTTCCTACGTATATTATTTACCAGCAAAGCTGAACTTTGCCATGGGAGTGGTATCTTGACATTTGTATTTTGGGCAACTAAGCTTAATTGGAAAATAATTATAACAGGTGTAGGGATGTTGATTGTTCCTTTCATAGATATGGAGATTAGGTGGGTGGCCAGTGGAATTTATTAAATTAACTTGTCCAAATTGTAATGGGAAAATTGAAAAAAAAGAAGGGATAACATTCAAATGTCCTTATTGTGAAACGGAATTATTATTGAAGGAGAATAAGGTCTATTTCGTTGAGCAAACGATAAATAATTACTATGGAACATCTCCCGCCTCTGTAAAACGCCAGAATGCGAATACGAATGCAAAGCGCATTTTAATCGTACCGATCGTACTCATTGGCGCATTCTTTCTATATTTTTTCTTGAACAGCAATCAAACGGAATACAGAAGCGAAACAAAAATTCCTATTCGAACTATGCCCGAAAGTGAAGTTGTTTTGTCCTTCTTAAAAGATATATTTAATAAAGGCGAAGCGATGCCGACAGAAGAGGAAATCGCAACAATCCGATATTTGTCTATCGGCTATAAGGAATATCAGTGGCACTTTGCTTACAGTTTGGACGATCCATTTACGAATAAGCAAGCTGAAATTACAGATTATGTGATTACTGACAAGCTACTTAATACAAAAAGAATTGAACAAAAAGACTTTGAGGCATTTAGCGGGCTATCCGTGTTACATCTGAATAATGTATACGAAATTTCGCAAAGTGAGAAAGTAAGCTTTAAGAATATAGAAGGGTTAAAAAGTTATACAGGCAGCTTTAACGAATCGTTTAGGGAAATCGCTCATTATTTTGATGATAAAGCTAAAGTAACAGAACTTTCCACACAAATTCGAAATAACAATGAATTGGTTTTATTATTAGAGTTTCCGAATTTGCAGTCGCTTGACATTTCATATGCCGATGAGTCCGTTACCGACTTTCATATCCTGAATCAGCTGTCATCATTAAAAGCATTATCTTTAACAAGGATTAATGATTTGAAGTGGATATCTGGATTATCTGGTTTGAAATCATTAACACTAAGTTATAGTGAAGCGACAGATTTCAGTGTGTTTTATTCCCTGAGTCAGCTGGAAGAGTTGAAGTTTACATTCGCTAAAAATTTAAAAACACTGGATTTTATACAAAATATGCCTAACTTGCAATCGCTCGATCTTGAGTCAGTAGATATTACGAATATAGAACGCCTTAGAGATAAGGCGTCGTTGACGAAACTGCGTTTATCTTCTCTTTATAAATTGGAGTCTATTGACGTTGTAAATAGTTTAACTTCGCTGACCGAATTGGAGATAAAAGGATATAGTGGCACTGTATCACCGATCGTAGCGCCGAATTTAAAGAAGGCTGAATTAAAAGGTTCTTTTATACCCATGTTAAAGGCGCCTGCTTTAAAATCTTTAACTGTTGACGACACAGATTTGGATGGAGCAGATTTAGTGAAACACCCGCAGTTAGAACAAGTTTCAGTGATGGATTCTGGAAGCTTTACAAATATTAGTTCTTTGAATCGTCTGCCAAAGCTGCAAACATTAAATGCAAATGATACGTATTTTTTTGATGAAACGAGTGAATTATTTAATTTGCAGCATCTAAAAACATTAAATTGTTACGATTGCAATTTCCAAATAAATAGCGAGAGTCCATTTGCGAATAACACGCTGGAGCATTTAACTTTGACGAAACCATCGTTTCGAATAGGTAATGGTGACTGGCTGCATGATTTGGATAAGTTGACGCCTTACTTTGCAGATTTTACAGCTTTACGATCATTTACAATGCAAGACGGCTCCATTCAATCATTAGCATTCATGAAAAATTGGCAGCAGGTTGAAGAGCTTCATTTAGAAAATAACGCTATTTCGAATGTTGAGCCTTTAGTGAATTTGCCAAACTTAAAAAAGCTATATATTTTAGGAAATCAAGTGCAGAACAAGTCTGTACTTGATAAAGGAATCTTGATTTATTAATGTAATGAAACAATCATAGCCGCTGAAAAAAAAGCGTCAAATAATCCGCTACAGGAGGGGACTATTTGACGCTTATTTTCGTTCAAATATAAGTTTTTGTATCCCTAAACCAGCTCTTATATTTCATCGCTAAAATTCGCCTGTCCATAGGACGGCGGAGCCGCAGCTGCTGCCTATGATTCATTTTTCGGAATATTATTTAAACTTGGCACAAAATCGGCAGCTTTATTGCTAGTCAATGTTTGAGCTTCTTCAGTGAAATGAGCATTGTTTTGTTGATTGTTCTTTTTATCTGCACGATTATCCGCGCGGTCCATTTTAGGATCGGCACTATTTTTTGGCATGACATTCACCTCCATTATCTAACACATAGTATGAGAAGGCGGATTTCTTTTTATTCTGGTATCCTTGACGCATAATTCTTACTTGACTAAATAAATTAACTCGTGTTAATATTTTTACTGAAGTAGTAAGAGGTGGGTGGAATAATCGGTGATGTTTTCAAATATTTCTTTGCGAGAATTAAAAAAAGCCAGAACGAAAGTTACATTATACGAAGCTTGTTTATCCTTAATGGAAGATAAGATGTTTCGAGAAGTAATGCTTGATGATATTTGCAGAAAGGCAGAAGTATCACGGGTTACTTTTTTTAATTTTTTTCAAAGAAAAGAGGATTTGCTTATTTATTTTATGCGTGTCTGGTTAACAGAACGTGTAATCGAGATTGAAGCGGAGCAGAAACGAGGCTTCGCGGTTATTAGGCATCTATTGAACAAAGTGGCGCAGCAGACTAGGGAAAAACCTGGTTTAATGCCTAGCTTGATATCATTTTTAGTCGAGATGAAAATGCATCCTTGCATGCCGGAACTAAGTGAAGCCGAAATCGGGTTATTATTTCCTGGTCATGAGGAGCTTGGAGCTGAAACACCTGATATGTATAAAATATTTTATCGTAGTATGTCTGAGGCGATTGTTGATGGTGAACTCAAGAATGAGTTTACGGCTGAAACTGCTGTAAAGGTATTGTTTACTGTGTTCTACGGGGCATTTTTGACCGCTCAGCTGTATGACTCCTCGGATATTGCAGATTTTTATGAAACCCATCTTCAATTGCTTATTAATGATTAAGGAGTACTCAAATTATGAGCAAAGTTATATCCGGTCGATATACAGCGCAAATGGAAGGCCCCTTTGTTGTTTTTATCATCGGTATGCGAGTGAATAAAATATGGGCTGTACATAAGTGGCTGCCGGTTTTCAAATCGATGAATCCTATGCTTCAAGAATTGTACCGTAATCCTGATTTAGGTTTTCTAAGCGCCAGTTTTCACTTATCGTGGAGAGGAATCTCTATTATACAGTATTGGAAGTCCTTTGAGCAGTTGGAACAGTATGCAAGGGAAGGGGCTGCCCATCTGAAGGCATGGCGTAATTTTAATCAAAAGATAGGTACTAGCGGCGTCGTTGGGATTTACCATGAGACATATCTCGTTCCTGAAGGACAGTACGAATGTCTGTATAACAACATGCCCGTTTTTGGGCTTGCAAAAGCAGGCAGTCATGTTCCAGCTACTGGAAAACGTGAAACAGCAAGCAGAAGGCTTGGCCGGGATGGAGAGCCAGCTGTCCCAACGCCAGCTAATCCATGAGATAGACAGCAATTAAACGAATAAAAATCATTATATAACAAGTGGTATGACATTTTATGTCATACCACTTGTTATATAATGATGGCATCAATAGAGAAATGGGGTTGGAATAAATGCCAAAAACAAAAAGAGGCCGTGTGCTTTGGAAGCTTCCGTCTCGCGGGAGAGGCACCTGCCCGTTATGTGGAAGTACAAGAATTAAACTTTTGTATACACAGACAAACTCAAATGGGAAATCTGTTCAAGTATGCAAGCGATGTGCAAACGCTCCACAGGAAAAAGTGGACGCTATAATCTTCTAACTTTTGTTGCAGGCTAAAGCATTCAATGCTGTAATGGAAAGAGAGGAAGGTTGGAAGGGGCTGTTAGGGTATGAGCAATATGCATCGTATAGGATGGTTTGATCAGCAAGTGCGTGCGGGAAAATACCCGAACAGCAGTCTTCTTGCCGAGCAATTCGAAATTTCTAAACGACAGGCTGCACGTGATATTGAATATATGGAGGTGTCCCTCCGTGCACCTTTGAAATATGTAGCTAAACATAGAGGCTATTGCTACCAAGATGAAACCTTTGTTTTACCTTATGTGTATATGACGGATGAGGAGAAAGGGATATTGAAATATCTCGCGCTTCGTTATCGGCATTACAATTATGATCATTCGGAATCTGTTCGTCGTGTTGCCGATTTGCTTGGGCGATTCGAAGGCGAGGAGGAGTGGAACGAAAATCAGCTTCAGCTGCCGGTATTTCATGTGAATTCACAAGTGATGCAATACATAGAGCTGCTGTCGCATGCGATATCAGAGAAGCTGTCGGTTCATATTTTATATAAAGATCATGAAGGCGAGCGTTATTTTCATGTAAGCCCGGTAAGGTTCGCCGCCCGTTACCATGCTGATTATATTCTTGTATATGATGAAGCAGATGATAGGTCACTCAGCTTGAGGTTGGACGGTATTCAACAACTTTCCGTCGCTGGTGTTTCTTCAAAGCGCGATCAACCGGTTCCGGCGGTGTATGGCGAAGGACAGAAACCTGTGCGCACGCCATATGCTGCCAAGGTGAAATTGGCAGCACCGCTTGACGGGGACAGCTGGAATGGCTACCGTGTACTGTCTAAGGAGCAGCTAGTGTATTCCATTTCCTTTTTCGATACAGACAGCTTTTTGCAGCATTTGATCGTTAACGAGTGGGAGGAGCTTATTTCTCCGAAATGGCTAAAGCAGAAGCTTCAAAGCAGATGTGAACAGGCGTTGAACCGGTTGAAGCGTACAGAGTAGAAGGCGAAGGAGGGGAAAGGAATGCCGAGTATGCTATTGGAACGTTTGACGATGAAGCGGGAATCTAAATCCTATATTGACAGTCTCCATGCGATATTGACGGATGCTCATTTATTTGACGGCCCAAAATACAGGCTTTCCGGTCTTACCGGGATGGCGTTCAAATTTACAGTCCACGAGAGGCTGCTGCCGTTATCGGTAACAGCTTATGGCCAGTGGACTGCAGAGCATAAGCCAGCGATCGATAATTTAGGCTTATTCACGGTAATGGATGCCGGACGTACGAGACATCCTACATTCCGCCATTACCAACAGGATGCGGTGAACTGGGTGAAAGGCAGTCTGGAGCAAGGGATCGGTGTGATTTACTGGCTGCCGGAGTTTGGTGTTATTAGCGGCTATGATGATGAGGATCGCGTGTTTTTCGTACAGGATGGACGATCGACGGAACCGCAGATTGTACTTTATGACAATTTTGGCATTAACTTTACCGAGTTCTGGTATTGTCAGATACTCGGGGATAAGAAGGTAGATATTCCATACGAGGCGATGCTTCTGGAATCGCTTCGCCTTGCTATTTCTGACTGGGATACGCCTTACAAAACATTGCCGAACAAGGATATAGCTTCTGGCAAGCTGGCCTATGATTTTCTTATAAGCGCTCTCAACAAAGGTGATTATGACGAAGGGGGCGCGGTTTATATTCTGGACTCCTACTTCCATTCTCGTAAAGAAATTAATGCTTATTTGCATGAAGCCTGCGGTATTTGGCCAAAGTTGGACGATGCTTCTGCTTGTTACGATCAATTGGCGGAGGCTATCCCGGATATGAAGAGCTGCATAGCTACGACGAAAGAGGGGCGGAAAATTAATCGGGCCCAATGTAGCAACTTGATCAAAAGGCTGGCAGAGGCTCAATTGTTGGAGGATCAGGTAGTTGGGTTATTTCGTGAAGTTTCGCGCACTTATCCTGATCTGAAGCGGTCCATCGTCCCGCGTTGGGGAACACATACGCCAAAGTAATTAAATTGGCACAAAGAGGTGAACATATGGCGGTCATTATAGCCGATTTGAAAATGTCGATAGAGTCGGAATCTTATATTGACGCAATGCACGCTATTGTAGCTTACAAGGGATGGTTTTCATTCTCCAAGCCGGTGCTGGCAGGAATGACGGCGTCAGCATTTCGGTTTACGGTCAACCGGCGGCTAACAGCAGAGTCGCATACAGCCTATAATTGGATAGCAGAAAATTTCCTTGCTGCGGATTTCATTGGAGTGGCCGCTTCTTCAGCTGCAGGCTTTAGCTTCGATGCAACCTTTCCGCTTTATAAGCAAAATGCTATTGCACAGATTAAAGAAGCGATAGCTGACGGTACAGGAGCGATTATATGGAACGATAAATTTGTGCTTGCCGTTGGTTACGATGATGCGCAAGAAATATTGTTCCTATCGAATGGCCGCACGGAGGAACTGGAGCTCCTGCCCTACGAGTCATTTGGCAGCAATGCTTCGCCTTATTGGTATTATCAAGTATTCGAGTCTCAAATACCGCTTGATCATCTGGAAATTTGCCGAGAATCGCTTATGCAAGCGATTAATAAATGGGAAACTCATGATCCAATGCTGCCCGAGAAAGATTATGCCTGCGGCAGAGCGGCTTATGATGCCTTAGTCATGGCGATAAAGAGCGGTGATTTCGACCACCGGGGATTGACTGTCGTTATACGCAGCTATGCTGCCGCCAAACGAGATATCAGACTATACTTTGTCGAGCTGAAGACGTATTGGCCTAAGCTGCAATTAGCAGAGGAGCAGTATGTGTTAGTCGAGGCGGTATTTCGTGAGGCGGAACAGCTGGCGGGTTCGATTTGCAGGCGCAACGGGCTGGATTTTGAAGCTGGCAAACAGCTTATTGATATACTTGCTAAAGCTCAGCAAGCAGAAAATAGAGCGATTGAAATCATCAAAGCATTTATGCGCGAAACGATAGATATTCGGAGAAATGATATCGCTTTAAGATAAGGATATTTCAAACATCATCACTCCTTCAGGTGGTCGGCTCCGGAGGGGGAAGCCACTACAGCAAACCGCATAAAGCTCAAAATCTAAAAGTTTGTTATTTGGCAGCTTCAGGTCATTATGGCCTGCAGCTGTTTTATTTTTGATGTCCATAGCGAGTTGGTTTATAATCAAAATACTTCAATATTTAGTTGGACGAGCTATATAACAAGGAGGCGTATAAGTATGGCGGCTTCGCAAAAAAATGTAAGAACCTGCAGCAAAGGGCACGAGTACTATAAAAGCAGCGATTGTCCCACATGCCCAGTCTGCGAGCAAGAACGCAAGCCTGAAAACGGATTTTTAGCTCTTCTTTCAGCACCTGCAAGACGTGCATTGGAGCATAATGGCATCACGACGCTGCAGCAGCTTGCAACCTATAGCGAAAAAGAGATTATGAAGTATCATGGGATGGGGCCGGCCTCGCTGCCAAAGCTCAGAGCTGCTTTGGAGGAAAATGGGCTGTCTTTCAGAAAATAAATAAACGACAATTTGTGGCATGAACACTAACATTTCAAATGTAAAAGAAGGTCGCCATCCGGCTTGATAAGCAGGCAAGGAAGGCGATCTTTTTGTTCAAGTATAGGAAAGTATAAGTTTTCACCTTATACCTGTTCCTATACTTCATCGGTAAACGCGCCTCCTTCGTTCAAGCGAAGGACGGCGGAGCCGTTTATCCTTGGTTGCAAAGCTTAAATAGCTGGAAACCAGACCGATGAGAAACCTGTTTCGACAGTGTAACGATTGCCGGAAGTCTGCCGGTGCTAGTAATGGCTCAGGTAACCGGCGATATACGCAGCTTGCTGTTGCCGTACTTCTTCATTAAAGTGCACATGATCGCAATAGGCGGCTTCCCCGAATACTTGTGTGAACTGGTACAAATCGATGGAAGGGACGGCGCTTGACGACATAATTTCATCCGCAGCGGCATTATAGGACACTACATCTTCATGGAAACGGTGAATCCCCGGACATCTGCTATTATGGATTTCTTCTAAGGCATCGGTCGTTCGAATCCAGATGAAAGAGCGCGCCATCTCTTGGGCAATGCCAGCAATCTGCGATAAGTTGTCACGGTATTTCGCAAGTTCAACTTGTTTATCGCCTGTTGCGGGATCCGTCTTAATATCGTGCAGCCCGCAATTGATTAGCAGTATATCGTACTTGATTCCTTTGCTCTGTTCCTCTCGCAAATATTGCAAAACCATTCCGCTATCGCCGCCATTGGCCCCGACTGGATTGTTCAGATCGATGAGCGCTTGTTCTTCACCCCGCTTGCGATCATAGTGAAAGCGGCCTGCGATCATTTGCTTCAAATACGGTCCATATTGGATCGATATGCTGTCTCCTATTACAAAAAGACTTCTAATAATTAATCCCTCTTTTCCAGTTTATTCAAGTTTTTGGTTGGATACTCGAACGATAATATTGAATTCTAAATGAAACAGGAGGCCTTGTCTAACTACAATTATGAGACTGTCGATTAACTGTGGATAAAAGCAACAAGCAATAGAAAGGGGGCCACTGCGATCAAAATGGGATTCCGACCGCTGTTGTAGTCCAATTTATACGAATAAATATCCCCATAAAGGATAAAATTGGCCTACAAAGGCGGACGCTGCCGCTTCTCCATTCCCATTCTTGCTCTCCGTTCCCCCTTTCTTATTGCTTATCAATAGTTGCCCACAATTAATCGACAGTCTCATTGTAGTTGTTGGTCTGTCCTGCTGGGTAGACGATAATAACAAAATTAATATTTCTTCAGGAAATTGGTTGAAAAAAATAGTAGATTTCCGCAAAGGACTATAGATCAAATCCTTTGCGGAATTGTAACGGTGTATATCCATTTTTTTGTTTAAAAACTTTGCTGAAATGCCCCACATCATAAAATCCTGCCAAATTTGAAACTTCTGTAATGCTAGTATTTAAATCCAATAATAAGCGTTTTGCACGGTGGAGCCGGACATCAGTAACCATTTGCATCGGAGTCATTCCGAACAGCTTCTTAAACTCTCGTGTGAAATGATACGGGCTCATGTTAGACTGACTACTAATTTCCTCCAAACTCATTTTATTTGCAAAATGTTCCTCAATGTAATCGAGCGCAGGCTTTAATTTTGAATATCGTTCTATGTACCGGCTTGGATTTACATCCGAGCTTATTTCATTAGCGTATATACGTAGAATCGACATGATTAAAGTATAAATTTCAGAAATAATAATTAATTCGTATCCGATAGGCTTTGTCGTATTTTCTTCAATGACGGTATTGAACCCTTCATTTAATTTTGGCCAGAGCTCATGGGCAGGCGTATATTGATTTCTTATCGCTCTATGTCCCAGAAGTGAAGAAATCCATTGCTCAGTCTGTTGGTTTGCCATAGCACGGTACAATAATATTCGGTCAAAGATCATACCATGAATTCTTGATTCTGTATCATGATTCATAACAGAAACGGAATGAATTTGACAACTATTGAAGAAAAAAATATCTCCTTCTTCACCAATGAATGTTTGACTATCGACTTTAACCTGTACGACACCTGTAACGATTTTGATTAATTCTAAATGTTCATGCCAGTGCGGGAGTACGAGGTAATGATCGACCATTGCATTTTTTCCTACATTTGAAATCCTGAACGGAAACCGCTGCTTATAATCAACAATTTGTCTTTGAGTTGTCATTATAAGAAACCTCCTTCATGTAACCGCTTTACCAGATGAATTTTATTATACTTGAATTTTTTAAAAAATGTGAAGATGAGCAAGAATATACAAAATAATAGCAAGAGCTTCCATAGACGACCTTTAATTTTGGTTGCTATGATTGTTAATAAGATAAAAATAGAAAACGATTTCTATACAAGGAGGAGAAGCTGTTGAAACACAAATAGATGTGGACGTTGAGGTACAGTAGTTGCTGAATTAATTGATTGTAAAAACTCAGCTAATGGAAGTGGTATAAATGCTGCTAGGTCTTATATGAATTAGCAATCGGTTACTAAAATAGTATTAGGAGGCTAATATGCAACGAATGACTCGTTTTATCGGAAAGAAGTTTGTATTCTTACTCGTTTTGGCTATTATGCTTTCTCCTTTGGAAATCGCTTTCAAAATGGGAGGTGAAGTGTATGGCGCGGAAGATTCAATTTCGGGCACTTTGACCGATATTAAAGGCCATTGGGCAGAGAATTCACTGTCAGACTGGTCCTCCAAGGGTTATGTTCAAGGTTATGCGGATGGGACATTTAAACCTGATAACACCGTGACACGAGGGGAGTTTATGGCGTTTGTTAATCGATCTTTCGGTTTTAGCAAAAAGGTTTCCATCGACTTTCGAGATGTTAACGCTTCCAATTGGGTTTATAATGAGGTGGCCAAAGCGGTTGCTGCCGGGTATATCAAAGGATATGAAGATGGAACGATCGGAGTAGATCGACCTATCAGCCGTCAGGAGGCAGCTATAATCATCGCCAGGCTGATTCAATTAGATGGTACCGTCTATCGCTCAGCTGTCAATCGATTTGGAGATGCAAGTCTCATTGCTGAATGGAGTAGTGGAGCTGTTGGCGCTGTAGCTAATGCTGGTCTGATGGAAGGTTATAAAGATGGCAATTTCAATCCGAAATCGCCAATTACCCGTGCGGAGGCAGTGGTTACCCTGGATCGCGCTATTGCTGTAAGATTTAAGGCAACCTATGAGCAAGCGGGTGTATACGGGCCATCTGTAGGGATAGAAACCGTTAGCCGGGACGTTGTGGTGAACGCTGCCGGTATTACCTTGCGAAATATGCGAATAACAGGCAACTTGATTCTTGCTGAAGGAATCGGCGAAGGCCAAGTGTTCCTGGAAAATGTGGCGATAGAAGGAACGACAACAGTGACCAGCAGCGGAGCAGAGTTGAGTGTCGACGAGGGATCAACGATTGCGTCACTCCTGTTGGAGGCAGCGGCTAAAATAACAGGAAAAGGTCGAATCAAACAGGCGATCATAAGTGAACAAGCGAGAGCTTCGACGTTCGAGAAGCAGCCGGACCAAGTGAAAGGACCGGGTTCCATATCGCCATCACCGACATCAAATGTGATTGGCGGGGGCAATAGCAGCGTGACTCCTGGTTTGCCAACACCAACGCCAACTCCAAGTACGACGCCACCGTCGATCGTCTCAGAAGGACAGGGCCATGCTGTCATAATCAAGCCTGCAATGAGCGGTCCAGAGATAAACGAGGCTGCAGCGGTAATGGCTGAATATATTGAGCGTGCTACAGGAGCTAAGCTGCCGATATATACAATCGATCAACTGGAAGAATTGGATCTTGATCCATCTACAGTAACCATTCGAATTGGTACAGGTTCCTACGAGGAAGATTTAAATTTGGCAGGTGAAGTCGCAGCCTTGCATTCCGATGGCTTCATCATAGCTCCCGATGGGCACCAGCTCATTATTACAAGCCCGACATTGGTTGGTACACGTAACGGCGTATATGCATTTTTGGAGAAATACGTAGGTGTTACATGGCTATTCCCTGGAGAAGAATGGATTGACATTCCCCAAATGGAAGAACTGCGTATGCCGAGTGAAGCTTGGAAAGACGAACCTACAGCATTTTCATTAAGGCGTACAGTCAATATGGGCAGCGGGAATACTTATGGGACGGTACGTTCAGAATGGTACCGCCAGAACCGGACTATATCTGCTTCCGAGATCGCGCTTGGTCATAATATTTTTACACTTTTCCCAGTCGATAAATACGGAGATACGGAAAAGTATCCTGATTTCTATCCCAAGAATAAGCCGCCTGCACAGGGAGATCCCCATCGTTGGCAGCCATGTTACAGTAATCCGGCCACGATTCCAGTAGCGATAGATGAGATCAAGGAGTACTTTAGAAAAAATCCTAATGCAATATCTTTTTCTCTGGCTGTTAACGATGGAGGAGGGTATTGTGAAGACAATCCTACTCATCCCCAATTTCCGAATAAAATTAATTCGGTCGGCGTACAGCATATGTCCGAGATTTATTACAAGTGGGTAAACGAAGTAGTCGAAGGTGTTTTAGAAGACTACCCGAACAAATGGTTTGGTCTTTATGCTTATCAGCAAGTTATGGATCCGCCTGATTTTCCGTTGAATTCGAGAGTCATTCCCGTCGTTACGAAGGATAGATTAGCTTGGGCAGATCCTGAAGTTGAAGCACAGGGAAAAGCACACTCAGAAGCTTGGAGTGCACAAGCAACACAACTGGGTTGGTATGATTATATGTTAAGTGGATACTATCCGTTGCCGCGTGTTTATCCGAATATGGTAGAAGAATTGTATGAGTATGCAAAAGAGCAGAATGTGCTGGTACATCATTGGGATATGCATCCAGTGCTTGGAGATGGTCCTCAGCCATGGATAATTGCAAAGCTTGGCTGGAGTATGGAGCAGGATGTGAATACTTTGCTTGACCACTGGTATGAATCTGCGGTAGGTACAGATGCAGCTGCAGATTTGCGGGAATATTTCGAAATATGGGAAAATTTCTGGAGAACGGAAGCGTTAGAATCGGATTGGTTTAAAACATCGAAGAATAGTACCTATCTGTCGATGAGACATAACTCGTATCTGGCATTTGCAGAAGATGAAATTCTTCGAAGCCGTCCATTGCTTGAAGCGGTTATCGAGAAAACTCAGACGCCAGAGCAAAAAATAAGAGCGAAGCAGTTGTTGCACCAATTTGAATTTTATGAAGCTTCTGCACTAACTTATCCGCGTCAACTGGAAAAGCCTGAGACGGATGAAGACGTGCTGACGATGTTGGATGAATTGGAACAAACGCTGGAAAACCGGTTGGAAATGGTTAAACGGCGACCGGAGCTCATTCAAGAATACAACCAAAACCCTACGCAAAGATATGCTATTGACCCGATTATATTAGGGGAAGCTTGGTCTGGCTGGAATCCCGATGAATTTTGGCATATAAAGCAATACATGGAGGCTAACGCTCACTTGGTTGAGGAGAGCGCGATCAAACAACGTATTCTTTCTTTTCAACAAAATACTGCAAAGCCAAAACTTCGCGAATATGCCCATTTGTTTGAGCATAGTATTCTCGAACAGTCACTAGCTGCTGAATACTCATTTGAGGAAGAAGGTATACCAACCTGGAATCTATGGGATCCTAATTCAGCTGCTATAATCAATGTTACGAATGAACAGGCTTCGGACGGAACTCGAAGCTTGCGTTTCCAAAATGCAAGGCTGGCAGGTGTGTGGAAATATGTAGATGTGAAACCTGGTCTATTTGCATCATCCGTCAAATTTTTCACACCAGAAGGTACGACTAGTCAAGGGACCGTTCAAATCGTCATTGAACTTCATGCTGGAAGTAATAAATTGGTGTATTATTCCGATGCTATGACGCTGGCTGATCATGCTGGAGAATGGACGGAACTTACCATATTTGATGAATTGCCGACACAAATTAAAGGGGTAGATATTGAACGGCTTCATATCAATACGCAAGTTAGAGATGCTGAAGATGCTACTGTTTATTTGGATGACATAGGAATCTATCAAGTCCAATACGGCGTAGCAGATATGATAGACATCGTTAATCTTTGTATTAATGAAGAGAAGTTGACTAACGAACAGGCCGGGCCATTGCTTGATTTGCTCGAATCAGCTGAGGAAAAATTTCAGCAAGAAGAGATTGAACAATATGTAAGTCTTCTCGTTGAATTCATAACAGAATTGGAGCAGCTCCGATCCGGTGGTGTGTTGAATGAAGATAATTCGCAATATCTGATTGATGAAGCTTATACGCTGATCAGACAACAAATCGATTTTCAGCTCGTAAGTAAGGAGTTCACGGCTACACATGCAGGAACGTATCAAATTCCTGTTACGATCAAAAATAATCATTTTGAGAATTTGGCTTTTGAACTATTTGGTCATACAACCGATGGTATTCAGCTTAATTTTGGCAATCCTGTTCATGTATCTGCGAAGCAATCTTTAAAAGTAGATGGAACGTTGTCCATTCCTGAAGAATTGGTGGAAGGTGACTATTTTGTAAATATCCATTTAAGATTGGGTGGCAAGGATGTGCTAATTTCGAAAATCGAGATTGTGTACAACACAAACTTGTTGAGGAACCCAAGCTTCGAAGATGGCGAGCAGTCGAATCCTTTGAATGCAAATTATTGGAGTCTCAGAACGATGGAGCGATCAAGTGATCGAGTGTACGATGGAGAGTATGCTATCAAAGCAAATCCTGGGGAAACAGCAATAGAAGCACGTTCTAACGATATTGCTATCACTCCGGGACTCAAATATCGTTTGAGCGGATGGGTGTATAGTGATAACAGCAAGGCAAGATTTGGGTTACGGCAAACAAATCAGTCTGGCGCGTCATTGAAGTATGACTACACACCGATGCCAACTTCAAAACAGGAATGGCAGTACTTTGAATTAGAGATCGATCCTCGAGCAGATGCAACGATTCTTCAGGTGTATTTAAGATTAGAGCCGAACGTTGAAGCGCCTGCATGGTTTGATAATCTTAAGCTTGAAATCATTGCATCGCCGCAACAACTTGATCTTCAGCTCTCAAGTGAAGAGATCAAGACTACACATTCAGGTGCTTATGAATTTCCTGTAACAATCAGAAATAATCATTCTGAAGATCTAACTTTGGAGTTATCTGGCACAGCAACCAATGGAATTCAACTCGATTTTGATAATCCGGTTACTGTCCCTGCCAACCAATCCCTAACCGTAGAAGGGACGTTAACTGTTCCTGAGGTATTGGAAGGAGGCGATTACTTCGTGGAAATTAGCCTAAGAGTGGGTGGCGAGGAAACATTGCATAAGAGGCTCAAGGTAACGCATGACACAAACTTGTTGAAGAACCCTGGCTTTGAGGAGGCTAGTCTAGAAAATCCTTTGCATCCAAATTATTGGCTTCCCAGAGGAATGGAGCGATCAAACGAGAAACCACATACTGGAAACTATGCTATGAAAGCGACGCCTATTCCGGAATCAGCAATAGAAGCCCGTTCTGACGATATTGCGATCATTCCTGGAGCCAAATATCTTTTAAGCGGATGGGTTTATAGTGAAAATGGTAAAGCTAGATTTGGATTACGGCAAACGAATCAGACTGGTGCGTCATTGAAGTACGACTACAGTCCGATGCCAACTCCAAAACAGGAATGGCAGTACTTTGAGCTAGAGATAAGTCCTCGAGCAGATGCAACGATTCTTCAAGTGTATTTAAGATTAGAGCCGAGCACTGGAGGACCTGCATGGTTTGATGATATTCAACTCGAAATTATACCTGCAAATTAATAAAATTCAGCAATTCGAAATTTGAAGAATCCCCCTAATAACACAAAAAAACGCGTAGACTGTATATAGCGGCTCTACGCGTTTTTTTGTTGTTCGAATCGTAAAAATAAATATCTTTTAACTATTAACTAGATTTAGTTGAACAGTATCATAGAAACAAAATAGAAAACGATTGCTTTCATACTCTTTCTATTGCTATAATCAAATAAACTTACAAGTGGTATTGCATACACTGAAGTTTCGCAATATTGATTACGAGAGAGGGACATTATGAATAAGCCTACAACAATACATGATATAGCAAAAGCGGCGAACGTCTCATCGGCGACGGTGTCGCGTGTGCTTAGCAATAGCAACTATCCGGTCAGTAAAATAAAGCGCGAGAAAATATTATCTCTTGCGAAGGAGATGAATTATGTTCCCAATCTGCTTGGCCGGCAGTTGAAAGGAAGCAAGAGCACGACGATCGGGGTTATTGTCCCTTCGGTCATGAACCCGTTCTACTCGTCTGTCTTGTTCGGGATTGAAGAAATTGCCCGAAAAAATAATTTTACTGTAATAGCATGTAATTCACTGCATGATCCACTGTTGGAAGATGAGTATATTCGGACGATTATGGAAAAACAAATTAAAGGTCTTGTGATATCCTCTATCTCCAGTGACAAGTCTCAACTCAAGAGCATGATCAAAGCAGGTGTGCATGTGATTGCCATTGACCAGAAGATTGAAGAAGATCAGATCAACCAGATCGAATTCGATTATCATAAAGGCGGTTATTTGGCGACGAAGCATCTTCAATCCAAAGGACATAAACGGATTGGCTACGTGACTTCGAAGATAGATCGGCCCAGTCGCAAAAGCATAATGCTTGGTTATATGGAGGCTATGAAGGCGGAGGGGCTTGAACCATTGTTGGAAGAGTCAAAAGTAACATTTTCCGACAATCCGCTATCAGAATTTGATACAGGGAAGCTCTTGACGAAGAGGCTGCTGGATGGCGCTGCGCCGCCAACGGCGATATTTGCTTGTAATGATATGATGGCATTCGGCGTCATTAATGAATTGTCGGAACGGAATATTCGAGTGCCGCAAGAGATATCGGTAATGGGTTTTGACGGAATCGACTTTGGCCAGATGATGAATCCGCAGCTGACAACAATTAAACAACCGGATTATGAGATGGGAAAGCTGGCTTGTAAAATGTTGCTTGATAAAATGAATGAAGCAGACGTTCCGTCGTTTGATATTATTCTTCAGCCTGAGTTGGTAGAACGAAGTTCTGTTGCAGAGTGCCAGTTGCAGTTAACTTAAGAATATGAGGATGATAGCGATTTAAAAGCTAAAGTCCCGTACTAAAAAGTACTCGATTACAGTATTTTGTAATAAAAAATCGAATAAAAGAAGAAAATCAGCAGATAAACCTTGAATAATTAATAAGTTATTGCCGTGTAAGGGGTTTCATGTTATAATT
Organism: Paenibacillus sp. GXUN7292; assembly: GCF_050864975.1. Lineage (NCBI taxonomy): Bacteria > Bacillati > Bacillota > Bacilli > Caryophanales > Paenibacillaceae > Paenibacillus > Paenibacillus sp. GXUN7292. The sequence continues at coordinate 58,040 of NZ_JBOZWO010000008.1, forward strand.
TTTATAGAAATCGATTACCAACAACGTATTCTTAAAGCGCTCCTAAGTTGTAACGATTTCTGAATGAATTTTGAATGAAAAAGCAATTAATTCAAAAAAGGGAGTTGGTATGTTTTGAAAAAAAGATCTGGTTTATGGATTATGATGTTGGCTTTGGTTCTGGTCTTCACAGCTTGTTCGTCTGGCGGCGGTGGCTCCAACAATACACCATCTACTTCGCCGTCGAGCGCTCCTTCGTCAGGAACTGAATCTGCTGCACCGTCAGAGAAGCCCCCTAAGCAATTGTCACTGACGATTGGTTTGCCGGGCAGTTATGAAGTTACAAAGAAAGAAATCATTGACAAGTTCATAGAAACTCATCCGCATATTACGGTAAAGATTGAAGATGCTCCTTGGGGTGATTTCACGTCCAAGATCGCAACGCAAATTGCGGGAAACACGATGCCTGATGTGTGGTTCCAGGAGAATGCCACCATTCTTGGCTATGGCAAACGCGGCGTCGCTGAAGATTTGAAACCTTACATTGAGCGCGATCTGAATGCTTCGGATTATGTCGATGCTCTATTCTCGGCACAGACGTCTGATGGCAAGGTGTGGGGGATTCCTCATGGCATTAACTCCGTAGCATTGGCCTACAATAAGAGTGCGTTCGAAGCGGCCGATGTTGATTTGCCGACAGATGATTGGACATATGCTGATTTGATAGAAGCGGCGAAGAAGCTGACGATTAAAGAAGGCAATAATGTGAAGCAATTCGGTTTTATTGGAACGGCTTCTATTACAACTGGCTGGTTCCCTTGGATAAAGCAAGCAGGTGGTATGGTTCTTGACGATACAAAAACCAAGTCGATGCTAGATGATCCGAAAACACTTGAAGGCTTGAGCCAATTGCGCCAAGGTATTGAAGAAGGTTATTTCACAAATAACGATTTTTTGAAAGCCAATGGCGGCGCACTGGAAGTGTTCGCAACAGGCAAATCAGCAATGTATATGATGCAATATAGCGAGCAAGTGTCTATGAATTCGAATTTCCCAGATGCGGATTGGGATATAGTGAAAGCGCCGAAAGCTGTAGATGGCAAACGTTATGTGCCGTTTGTTACGAATTCCTGGCTGGTTTCATCCAGAGCATCGGATGACAGCAAGGAAGCGGCATGGCAGTTCTTGAAGTTCTATCTGGGGGATGAAGCGCAAACTATTCTTGCTGAAAGTGGCTCATCACTGCCAGTAAAACAATCCGCTTATACTATTTTTGACAACAGCACGACTAAACCGTTGAATAAGAAAGGCTTCACCGAAGGTGTAGCCGAGGGCGGTGTAACACTGGATGAGAACGCTAGCTGGGCAGAGTGGAGATTGCTTGTTCAGCAAGAGGTGAATGAGGCGATTGTACAAGGAAATAAAAGTGTAGCAGATGCTTTGGCGGCCGCTCATAAAGGTGTGCAGCAAGTATTGGATGAAAATCAATAATTAATAGTTCATATCATGTTGAAAGGTGCGGCCTCGCTGGGACCAGCACCTTTCAATGCATAGAAAGGCAGGTCTTTCATGCGTAAGCAAAATTACTGGGGTTATATATTTACACTGCCATTTGTCATTAATGTTGTTGTATTTCTGATATTCCCTGTTGTTTTCTCCGCCTATATTTCGTTTACGCAGTATGATTTATTCAACGCTCCCAAGTGGACGGGGTTAACGAACTGGATCAATATGTTCAAAAAAGATGAATTTTGGATTTCCATGCGAAATGTTTTCGCATTTGCGCTTATATTCGTTCCTTTACAAACGTTATTTGCTTTTTTGATCGCCTTCCTGCTAAACCAGGCGCTTCGTGCCAAATCTTTGTTTCGACTATTATATTTCATGCCGGTCGTGACGCCGTGGCTTGCGGGCGGGGTTGTTTGGGCCTGGATGTTTAACCATCAATATGGTGTTATAAACTGGTTTCTTGGACTGTTAAATATTGATCCGGTGCGCTGGATAGATAATAAATCATGGATCGTCGTTATGGCCAGCATTGCAATTGTGAATGTGTGGAAAGGCGTGGGACAATCGATGATTATACTGCTGGCGGGCATGCAGAATGTTCCGAAGGAAGTGCTGGAAGCAGGTCAGATTGACGGTGCCTCCGGCTGGAAGCAGCTTACTCATATCGTCTTCCCGATTGTGACGCCAATGGTTTATATGGTTGTGATTCTATCTACGATATCTGCATTTCAAGCGTTTGATATATTTCTTGGTTTATTCGGGGGCATTCAGGCGGGCATTCCGCAACAGAGTGTGGTGCCAAATCTGGTTGTTTATCGAGACTCGTTCGTACTATTCAAGATGGGTCCTGCATCAGCGATGGCCTGGATATTATTCTTTGTTATTCTTGTTGTGACGCTGTTCCAACGTTACTTTGAGAAAAGGTGGGTGCATTATGACTAAGTCGACTCCCCTGCCGATTAAAATAATCATTTATCTGTTTTTAATAGTTGGTGCTGTCGCCATGTTTTTTCCGTTCCTCTGGATGATTTCAACATCACTCAAGACAAGCGGTGCAGTGGCAGCGATGCCGCCGCAGCTTATACCCAATCCTATTGATTTTGGGAATTTTGCGGAAGTATGGAATAAAGTTAATTTTGCTCGTTACACGTTTAACAGCTTCTTTATTGTAACCTTGGATATGATTGGGGCATTATTGTCCTGTGCGGTTGTGGCTTTCGGTTTAGCCATGTTCGAGTTCAAGGGGCGCGCTACTATTTTCATTATAATGTTGGCGACTTTGATGATCCCGGGTCAAGTAACAATGATTCCGACTTATTTTATCTGGAAACAGTTTGGTATGCTGAACACTTATTCTCCGCTTATTATTCCAAGCTTCCTGGCGGGCGCGTTCGGAATTTTCCTGATGCATCAGTTCATCAAGTCGTTGCCCAAGGAGCTTTACGAATCTGCGGTCATAGACGGCTGCAGTCCTCCGGGCATTTTCGCAAGAATTTATTTGCCGCTATGCAAACCGGCACTTGCAGCGCTTGGTGTATTTACCTTTATGGGCGCCTGGAATAATACGCTGGGACCGCTTATTTATTTGCAATCGAATCATTTATATACGCTGCCGCTGGGGATGTTGTATTTGAAATCAGAAAATGTTAATCAGGCACTGCTTATGGCTGGTGCGGTGATTACGACAATGCCGGTAGTAGCTGTGTATCTTATTGCGCAGAAGCAGTTCGTGCAAGGAATCGCATCTACAGGTATGAAGGGTTAGGACAAGGAGAGAGCAACCATGACAAAGAAAAAGTATGTAATTGTCGGTGCCGGCGGAAGATCGCTATACATGTTCGCCAAACCGATGGCGACAGAATTGCAGGATTATGTAGATTTCAGAGGCGTGTTTGATACGAATCAGACGCGAGCGAAGTTGCTTAGTGAAGAATGCGGGCAGGTGCCGGTGTATGCTGATTTTCATCAAATGCTTGCTGAGGTGCAGCCGGATGTGGTTGTAGTCGCCAGTACGGACTATACCCATCATTTCTATATTATTGAATCGCTTGAGGCAGGATGTGATGTCATATCCGAGAAGCCGATGACGATTGACGAAGAAAAGACACGAGCCATTCTTGAAGCTGAGCGGAAAAGCGGCAAGAAAGTAACCGTGACATTTAACTTGCGGTTTGCTCCTTATTTTGCCAAGGTAAAAGAATTAATTCAATCCGGAGCAATTGGCGACGTTTATCATATTCAGTTTGAATGGTTTCTTGACCGTGACCATGGCGCGGATTATTTCAGAAGATGGCATGCGGAGATGAAGAACAGCGGCGGGTTGCTAGTGCATAAATCGACCCATCATTTTGACATTATTAATTGGTGGCTGGCTAGCAGACCTAAGCAATTGCAGGCATTCGGCGCCCGGCGAGTATATGGCGATCAAGGCCAGCCCAAAGGCGAGCGCTGCATGACTTGCGAATATACAACAACTTGCGAGTTCTATAAGGATATTACGCAAGACCCGTTCATGGATCAATATTATGTGGGCGCTGAGCATGAAGACGGTTATTGGAGAGACCGGTGTGTGTTCGACGAGCGAATTGATATTTATGACACGATGAGTGTCAATCTGGAATACACGAGTGGGGCATTGCTCAATTATTCTTTAGTTGCCTATAGTCCGTATGAAGGCTGGAAAGCTGTTATTAATGGAAGCAACGGAAGGCTGGAGGTTGGTAATGTGCATCGCAGCGCTGATATGAGTGCGATCGAGGCTAGCACAATTACGCACCATAGGCTGGATGGTACTACAGAGCTTATTCAAGTATCCACACAAATGGGCGGACATGGCGGCGGTGACGAAAAGCTGCGCAAGGCAATATTCATAGGTGATGTCGAGGATCCTCTTGGTCAACAGGCAAACAGTTTGGCGGGAGCGGACTCTTGCTTGATCGGGGCAACAGCCAACCGTTCGATTGCAGAAGGGAAATTGCTGCAAGTGCCTGATTTGCGGTCATTATGCCAATAATGAGGAGTGGAATTTGGGATGATGGAACGTATCAAGGAACTTGAACATTATATATGTACGTTATATGAGACGAAGGATCAATTGCGACGGCACATCTACAAACGCGCTGATCAAGCTTTCGAAGCCGGCGATGAGCAGCGGGATCGGATCGATAACTGCGAGCTGTTGGAAGAACGCCGCCAAGCGATGAAGCGGGCGTTTGTCAAGTCGATTGGCGGCTTGCCGCCGAGTGATACACCTTTGAATGCTGCCGTTGTGAATGTGGTAGCTGCTGAAGGCTATAGGATAGAGAACATTGTTTTCGAATCCAGACCCGGGGAATATGTGACAGGCAATCTATATTTGCCTAGGCAGCTAGTGGAAGTTGCGCCTGCTGTCTTGTTTCTTAGCGGTCACGACGCGCAAGCCAAGCACAGCATTCGTTATCATGAAGTGTGTTTGCGCATGGTACAGGCGGGGCTGGTCGTTTTCGCTATTGACCCAATCGGTCAAGGAGAGCGGTTATCGCTGCTGCGTAATAGCGAAGGAGAAGAAGTATGGGGGACGGCGGAGCATCAGCGTCTGGGTATTCAGTGTCATGCGCTTGGACAAAGCGTTGCCCGATATTTTGTCCACGATGCCATGCGGGCGGTAGATTATTTGGCAATGCGTCCGGAGGTCGATCCTACTCGCATCGGAGTAACAGGCAATTCCGGCGGCGGGACGCAGACGGCTATGATGATGGTTTGCGATGATCGGATCGCTGCTGCCGCGCCTGCCACTTTCATTATGAATAGACAACAGTATATGCATGCTGGCGGTGTGCAGGATGCGGAGCAAATATGGCCGGGATTGAGCGGGCTTGGCTTTGATCATGAGGATTTGTTGCTGGCATTTGCGCCCAAACCGTTGCTCGTTTGCGCTGTGAAATACGATTTTTTCCCAATCGAAGCGACACGCCGCACTGTTCAGCGCTGCCGCCGATTCTGGGAAATGTCTGGGCAGGGTGAAGGCTTGCGCTTGGTCGAAGATGAATTCACACATAGCTATACGGATGTGCTGGCAATCGCGGCGGCGGATTTCTTCACTGAGCATTTGCTGGAGCAGGGAGATGCGGAGCGGGATGCTTATCGGAGCAAGGCGCAGCGAAGCAAGCTTGCGCCGCTTGCATCTGAACAATTGCAATGTACAAGAAGCGGGCAAGTTATGAGGGAATATGCAGATGCTAAAGCGCCAAGCGATACATTCAGTATTCTGGCTGCCGAGCTTGCAGAAGCTCGTACTGCTGCCAGGGATGAGCAGTCCGCTGCCGCGAGTGAGTGGTTGAAGCGAATCGTGCTGACGGATCGTGAACGCTGTGAGTTGAATCCGCGTTTCATCCAGATGCCATCGCTCGCTGGTCTTAATATCAAGTATGCGCTGTGGTGGTCGCAGCCTGAAGTGATGAACAGCGGATACTTGTTCAGCCCAGACTGTGGCACAGACGATGCGAGCGGCAGTGATCTTTCACGGGCAACGATAGCAATCGCGCTTTGGCAGGACGGTACAAAAAATTTGGTGCAGTGGTGGAACTGGATTCAGTCGATGTGCGCTTCTGGTCGCACAGTGCTTGTGCTGAATGTTTCCGCTGTTGGACCGCATGAACCGCATTTGCTATACGGCAAGCCAAATGATCGTTTCTTCGGGATGACGCATAAGCTTGCTGATGAATTGATATGGCTTGGCGACAGCTTGGCTGCGCTGCGCATCTACGATGTGCTGCGGGCAGCGGATTTTGCAGCGTCTTTGTGTAAACCGGATGATTGTCAAATAGAGTTGTATGCTGCGGGTTTATTTCGGATTTATGCTGAACTGGCCATTAAATTGGACGAAAGATTACAGGCGGGAAAGTTGCCGGGCGATGCAGGATCTATCCGCTTGTCAGAGTGGCTGGCGCAAGGCGTTGCTGATGAGCGCGATGTGATGAGCGTAATTATACCGGGAATATTGCAATATTACGATTTACAAATAGACAAGAGATAAGCAGGATAGGGAAGGTGAAATTGTGATGAAGCCAATTACAATTGCATTAATCGGCGCAGGTCTTAGAGGGATGAGATATAGTGAGTATGCCAGCAAGCGACCGCGAGAGATGAAAATTGTAGCTGTCGCGGAACCGAATGATTTCAAGCGGGAGCGTGCCAAAGCGGCATTTAATATTCCCGAGGAGAAATGTTTCAAAAGCTGGGATGAGTTGTTTGCCGCCGGCAAGCAAGCTGATGCTGTATTTGTTTGTACGCAGGATCGGGATCATTATGTGCCGGCTATGAAAGCGATGGAAGCCGGTTATCATGTGATGCTGGAGAAGCCAATGTCGCCAAGCTGGAAAGAATGTATCGAGCTTGAGAGGACGGCGGAAAAGCATAATCGCATTCTGACGATTTGTCATGTGCTGCGCTACGCTCCTTTCTTCCAGACTATTAAACAATTGCTGGATGATGGGAGAATCGGCCGCTTGATGTCCATTCAGCATAATGAGAATGTCGGCTACTGGCATCAGGCGCACAGCTTCGTTCGCGGCTATTTTAACAATACGGAGAAGTCCAGTCCGATGATTCTGGCGAAGTCCTGCCATGACATGGATATTATTCAATGGTTCGCAGGTGGAAAGTGTACGAACGTTTCGTCTTATGGACATTTGTCTTATTTTAACATGCAGAACGCACCTGAGGGAGCGCCCAAATACTGTCTCGATGGCTGTCCGGTTGAAGACTCTTGCGTATATTATGCGCCAAATACGTATTTGATCGAGAACGGCGGATGGAAAGCTGAGGCGGCGAGTGCCGATCCCAGCTATGAAGCTCGATATAAGGCGATAAAAGAAGGTCCGTTCGGTCGTTGTGTGTTCCAATGTGACAATGATGTGGTTGATCATCAAGTAGTGGCGATGGATTTCGACAATGAAGTTACAGTGGCGTTTACAATGAGCGCATTTACAGAGAAAACTAGCCGAACGCTCAGATTAATGGGGACGATCGGTGAAATTCGCGCCACAATGGAGACGAATGAAATTGAAATTCGTACTTTTGGTGCGGGACGAAGCGAAGTGATCAAGTTAGAAGAAGCTGCGGGGCATGAAGGTCATGGAGGCGGTGATAGCCGCCTTGTGCAGGACTTTGCGCGAACTGTTCGTGCCTGGGAGTTGGGACAAGGTGTGAAAGTGAGTCAAACATCAGCCAAAGAATCGGTGCAGAGTCATCTTATGGCATTTGCTGCTGAACGTTCCAGAGTCGAAAAAAGAATGATACAACTAGAGGAATTCTATAAGGAGGGCAATTATTATGAAAATTCATATATTTGAGTCAGCAGATCAATCGGGTTTAGAGGCAGCCAGAGAGAGTGCAAGATTAATAAATGAAGCCATATCCGTTAATGGAACAGCCAGGATTGTGCTTTCGACAGGCGCTTCGCAATTTGAATTTCTGGAGCATTTCGTCAAGATGGATATAGCATGGGAAAAGGTAGAGATGTTCCACCTTGATGAATATATCGCCTTGTCAGAGGAGCATCCCGCCAGTTTCCGCAAATATTTGAAAGAGCGCTTCTTGCAACATGTCAATGTGGGGAAGTATTGGCTAGTGGATGGTGAAGGCGATACCGCAGCGGTGCTCGATAACTTGAATCAGGAGATCAGCAAGTCCCCGATTGACTTGGCGCTGATAGGAATAGGAGAAAATGCGCATATTGCGTTCAATGATCCGCCTGCAGATTTTAATGATGATCGCCCATTCAAGGTTGTTGATTTGTCAGAGACTTGTAAAATGCAGCAGGTTGGCGAAGGTTGGTTTGCTACGATGGAAGATGTGCCTAAGCAAGCGATTTCGATGTCTGTGCAGCAAATATTGAAAAGCCGCAATATTATATCGGTTGTTCCACGTCAATCGAAAGCTCGTGCGATTAAAGATACTTTACAGAATGGGATCGACGCCAATATCCCGGCTACAATTATGAAAACACACGCCAATTGGAGCTTGTATTTGGATAAACAATCTTCTTCGCTTATCTACGAGTGGTGCTAGTTTTATGCCATTGAAGTAACCGATTACCAAGTTGAAGGTAAACAAGACCGCTGATTCGTCGGACGGTCTTGTACTTGTGTTGCATGGAGAGAAGTTCGTTATAGAGGTGATGAAGATGAAATGGCAAGGGAAGCTGATAACAACAGGCGAAGCTGTGCAGATTGAGGGGGAGAACGGCGTTATTACGGGGGTTTCTCCATTAGCGCTGCTCTCGTCTGTGGCTGCCGGCAATCAGACTTTGGGCACGTCTTTGCCTTGGATATCGGCAGGGTGGACAGATTTGCAAGTAAATGGTTTTGGGGGTTATGATCTGAATGCAGAGCAGACGACTGTCGAGGATGTTGAAGGAGTAACTCGAACGCTGCATGTCAAGGGTGTAACAAGCTATTTGCCTACCGTAATTACCGGAAGTTTTGAACGGATGCGTCAAGCGATGTCAGTTATTGCTGACTACTGCCAAACGAATCAATATGCCGCTGCTTCTATAAGAGGCATTCACATGGAAGGGCCGTATTTATCGAGCGAGGACGGAAGCCGGGGAGCGCATCCGCGAGTTCATACCAGGGACCCGAACTGGGAGGAGTTCATGCGTCTGCAAGATGCTGCCGAAGGGCGAATTCGCATGGTGACGTTGGCGCCGGAACGCGATGGAGCTATAGCGTTCATCGAACGCTTGGCGGAATCAGGCGTAGTGGTAGCTATCGGACATACGGCGGCAACGGCTGAGCAACTGGATGATGCTGTTCGAGCCGGTGCTACGTTATGTACGCATCTGGGCAACGGATCTCATCCTATGTTGCCGCGTCATCCTAACTACATCTGGCATCAACTGGCGGATGATCGTCTATGGGCGGCCTTTATTCCGGATGGCCATCATTTGGCTCCGCCGGTGCTAAAGGCAATGCTTAGAGCCAAACGAGACAAAAGCATTCTAGTTAGTGATACAACGCAGTTTGGAGGCATGCCTCCTGGAGAGTACAGCAGCCTGATTGGCGGCAAAGTTGTACTGCATGAAGACGGCTGGTTGCATACAGCCGAGAATCCAGACATACTGGCAGGCTCTGCCGCATCTCTCGACACGGGCATTGCCAATGCAATTCGCTATACGGATATGGATTTAGCGGAGGCGGTCGAAGCTGTGACGTTACGACCGGCGAAGGTAATGCGGGACGAGCGGGCAGGGCGGTTGCAAGTTGGCAGCCCGGCAGACTTAACGTTGTTCGATTATGACGCGCAGAGAGGTATGATTTCAGTTAGGGAGACAGTTGTGACCGGGCAATCTGTGTATAAGTCATAAACAGTTGTGTGTAAGTCATAAATATATGTGCATAAGTTATGGATAAACTGTTGGTAAAGTGGAGCTCAGGCGATGAAGCATGAAAAAACGTTGGCTTACTTGGCGATTATAGGAAAAGCGCTCTTTGTACTAGCAGGATCCATTTGTATCATGGTATAATGGTTGCCAAGAGTCACCTATAGAAGCATAATCTGTCGACCGTTCATTGTTGAGCGGAAGTGACGACGAACGTGAAGCACACATTGTGAGCGCCTTGAGCGCTTGCGGGTGTGCTTTTTTTGTAATGCCGGAAAGATGAATGGACAGCCTTACAGCTATGAATTAATTGATAAATTGACCCAAAAAATAAAAAAGTGTGTACAAAAAAGCGTTTTCATGATAATATATTCCAGAAATCGATTACTATATTCTGTGTCATTTCTAACCTTAATGTGGTCAAAAAGACTTATAGCTGAGTACTTGCTGTTTGATGAGCATGTGTTGATTTAAAAATGAGATATTAAGCTATCAAACTGGAGTGTTTAGCGGGTTGAGAGAGACATCAAAAGTAATTATTTTATAATACAAGAAATAGAAATCGACTTCTTTTTTTATAGACAAATTATCAATCCAACAACACGACTGTGTAAAGGAGGGGAAGGAAAACTATCTGACTTGAGAAAATCATATTGGCGATTTGAGAGTAAACGATATTGTATTACAGGGAGGAAAAAGATGATGAACTTGAAGAGAGTATTAGAGAAGCCTGCTATCATACTATTTTTCTTTGTATCTTTAATCATAATTATGTTAACGCTTACAATTATGGACCGTTCACATGCGAATGCAGGAGAGATGGCAGGGACGGCGATTATTGGTGACGGTGAAGCTCATGCTGTTATTCTGATTGCGGACGATGCTGATGCCGTAACGCAAGATGCTGCTGACACTTTGATCGAATATTTATTTAAGTCAACCGGGGTATCGTTGCCCGTGCAGAAGCTAGGTCAATTTGATGAGTTGGCTTATGATGAGTCCGTTGTTCGTATTCAAATTGGCGCCGGCTCTTATCCGGCAGATCAGCATATTGCCGACGGATTGGAAAATTTGCATCCGGACGGTTTTTTCATCCACCCGGACAGTGATTCCCTTACGATTGTGGGTCCGACATCAATTGGAACACGCAACGGCGTAGTTGACTTTCTTGAACGTTATGTGGGAGTAACCTGGTTGATGCCCACTGAAGATTGGGAAGATGTGCCGCATTTAAATGAAGTGTTGCTTCCCGAGCAAGATGTACGAGATGAACCGACTTTCATGACTTTGCGCCGTACGATAAATATGGGCAGTACAAGCAAGTATGGCGATGTTCGCAAGAAGTGGTTGGAACGGAATAGGACGGTATCGGAACAACCAATTGCATTGGGGCATAATCTGTATGCTTTGTTTCCGGTAGAAATCTATGGACAAACCAACCCGGAGTTTTATCCCAACAATACTCCTCCCGCACCGGGAGCGATACACAGCTGGCAGCCTTGCTTTACTGTGCCGGCAACGGTGGACGTAGCTGTAGAGAGAATTAACGCTTATTTTGATCGAAATCCTGAAGCCACCTCGTATTCTTTGGCCGTCAATGACAAACAAGGTTATTGTGAAGATGTACCCGGTCATCCGGACAGACCTGACCGGATAAATTCTTACGGCAGAACCCATATGTCTGAAATCTATTATAAATGGGTTAATGACGTGGTTGAGCGAGTGCTTGTGGAACATCCGGATAAATGGTTTGGCGTTTACGCTTACGATCAAGTTGCGGAGCCACCTCAATTTGAATTGAATGAACGGGTAATTCCGGTTATCACGAAAGACCGTCTTGCCTGGATGGATGATGAGATCAGACAAAAAGAGCAGGACCTAATGGATCAGTGGAGCGAGGTTGCTTCGCAACTGGGTTGGTATGATTATATGTTAAGTTACCACTACCCATTGCCTCGTGTGTATCCGCATTTGCTGGCTGATTTATATGAATATGCGGAGGAAAACAATGTTCTGGTGCATCATTGGGATATGCATCCTATACTTGGGGATGGACCTCAGCCATGGATTATTGCAAAATTGCAATGGAATCGGGATCAAGATGTAGATGAACTTTTACAACATTGGTATGAACGCGCTGTTGGTGAGGAAGCTGCTGCCGATCTGAAGGAATATTTTGAAATATGGGAAACATTTTGGTATGAGAAAGCGGTAAACACAGGTTGGTTCCAAATATCCAAGGACTATATTTATTTATCGTTTAATGAGAATGGATACCTTGCACTAGCGAAAGATGAGATTCGGAGAAGCAGGGAGTTACTGGACTCGGTGCTCGCCAAAGCCGAAACGGAACAGCAAAAATTACGGGCGGAGCAGTTGCTTCATCAGTTTGAATACTATGAAATTTCAGTTTTAAGTTATCCAGGCAAAATAGACCAGCCGACAACAGAGCAGGAAGCTTTGGACATATTGGATGAGTTGGAGCAGACGTTGGAATTCCGATTGAATGTGGTTCAACGGCGCAATGAATTGCTTGCAGAATACGAGGAGATCCCTGCATTGCGATATCCTGCTACTCCGGTTGGAGAGAGCTGGTCGGGTTGGAATGCGTATGAGTTCTGGAACTTGGTGAAATATATTGAGCAATATGAGCCTGAGGGCGGGACGATAACAAATAAGCTGCAATCCTTATTGCAAAGTTATGAAGCGCCTAAACTGAGAGAGTTTTCAAGACTGCTGCTGTCACTTGACTCAGTGACATCGCTGTCGATTAATCCATCGTTTGAATTAGGGGACGACAAGCCTGATTCCTGGAATATTTGGAACCCGCATCAATCTGCACAAATTACGAGGGTGACGGATGAGCAGGGAAATAGCAGTATGCTTTTTGAGAATACGCTGGCCGGCGGCGTGTATCAGACGATTCCGGTCACGCCGGGATTATTGGCGTCTTCGGTTCGTTATTATACTCCTGAGGGGTCGGAGAGCGGCGGAACACTGCAAGTTGTTATTGAGGCCTATAACACTGCCGGAAAAAAGCTTGTCTATAGATCGGATAGAGTCGCTTTTGCAGATACAGCCGGAACATGGGCAACTGTAAATTTCCTGGAAGAATTGCCGGAGCATTTTAATGGCGGCGACCTTACCAGTATTTTGATCAATACACAGATTAGCAGTACGGAAGACGTTCCTGTGTATTTGGATGATGTAGTTGTGTATCAATCCGCATCTTCTGTGGGAGATTTGAGACCGCTCGTTAATCTGTTGGCTGAAGATGAAGAGGTACTTGCATCCGCCCTGCTGCAGCATCTGGATCTGGCGGAAAGGCATTATGATCAAAATGAACCGGCCTCTTATATACAACTATTAGGTCAATTCCTGGCTCTATTGGAACAGCGGATAGAAGAGGGTCAGCCGAGCGAGCTTGTCGATGTCCTCTATAATGATGGCAATAAAATATTGAACCAATCCCTTACCGTGCAATTGGATTCGAATGATATACGTGTGAGTGTCAGGGGAACGCATCCGATTGCGATTACCATGCACAACAAAGAAACGCAGCCGCTTGAGCTCTCATTGGAAGGCATAGTGCCGGAAGGGATGCAGTTGGCTTTTAACAACCCGATTCAGATCCCTGCCGGTGAAAAAATTACCGTTGCAGGCAATCTGACCATTACTCCGGGACTGGAAGAAGATCGGTATGATGCTGCATTAACAGTCAACATAGGCGGTGTGTTGGTAAAAGCTTTTGATTTTCAAGTAGATTATACCAGCAACCTGATTGGAAATCCGGGTTTTGAGAACGGGATGCCCGATAACCCGGCAATTCCGACAGAGTGGAGAATAAGCAGTAATGACGTGGGACGTGTTGATGACAAAGCTCATGACGGAAATTATTCTTTCAAGTTTGTGCCAGGTTCTGCGGTGAAGCAAAGTCGATCCAACGATGTTGCGGTTATTCCGGGCAAGACGTATCTTCTTAGTGGCTGGATCTACAGTCCGTCAGGTGATGTGGATTTTGGACTAAGGGAAACGAACAATGCGGGAGCGACCATAAGCTACAAGTGGGCAAGCGGGATTCAAGGTGTGGTAGATTGGGTTTATTACGAAATGGAGCTGACTCCGCGAAGCCAGACCGAGATTTTACAAGTATATGTGCGCATACCTGCAAACGCAGGCTCACCGATATGGTTTGATGATATCCGACTGGAAATAGTCTCTGAAGAGGAAGAGCCAACACTGCAAAGCATTCAAATCGTCGGCGCTCTTGCTTCGATGGAAGTCAATGAGACGGTGCAACTGCAAGTGACGGCTGCGTACAGCGATGACAGCAGTGAAGAAGTGACAGCTGCTGATGGAGTTGCGTACACAAGCAGCAATCCAGAGGTGGCAGAGGTGAGCGCTAGTGGTGTTGTAACGGCGAAGACGTCAGGTACAACGACGATAACTGCAACCTATGAGGGAATGACAGCTTCATATGAATTGGTTGTATCGAATACAAATGAAGGACCGCAGTTGCTTCGTCTGGAGTTGAACGGCCTGGATTTGTCCGCATCGGCAGGCGGTTCGGGACAGGTAACGGTTCATGCTGTTTACAGTGACGGCACACATGAAAATGTAAGCACAGAGGTTGTGTATTCAAGTTCAGATAACACAGTTGCTGAAGTGCTGTCTGATGGCATTGTACTGTATAAAACAGCAGGTACAGCAGTCATTGGCGCAGCCTATGGCACGTACGCAGCAGAGGGAGCTTTGGTTGAAATTGTCGGCGCCGCGGCAAGCAATGCTGCTCCGGGCAAGCCGACATTGTCCGATAATAATGGTCATGATACTGGCCTTCGCGATGGCGATTATACCATTACCATGAATATGTGGTGGGGAAACAATGGTTCTGTTTACCGTTTGTATGAGAACGATGTATTAATAGAAACAAAATTACTGAGCGATCAGTCGCCGGGAGCGCAAACGACGGCAACCGCTATTAGCGGACGAGCGAACGGTGTCTATGTGTATCGCGCAGAACTGATCAACGGTTTTGGAGTGACGACCAGTAATACATTGACTGTCACGGTGACTGATGCAGCGCCGGGTGTTCCGGTTCTCTCTGATGACAACTGGGATGGAGACGGCAATTACACGATAACAATGAATATGTGGTGGGGAACAAACGGAAGCATGTATCGTTTGTACGAGAACGGAGTACTGATCAATGAGCAGTCTCTTGTTGCGGCAACGCCAGGCGTACAGACAGCACAGACACAGATCAATGGCAAGCCAGCCGGTACGTATGAGTATCGCGTGGAGCTTATCAATGATGCGGGTGTGACTTCCAGTGCAGTGAGAAGCGTAACAGTGAAGAAGGATTGATAATGCGATGAATAATAGAGTAGATACGTAACGAAAACGCAGAAACATATCAACAATAAAGAAGGGGCTGCCCAGAAAGTCAGTGTATACTGACTACTGGGCAGCCCCATTTGGTTGCGTATGCGGCGGGAATGGCGGCGGGAGAGCGGTGAAATGGGGAGAGGGCGAGGTTTCAATAAAACTAAAAGCATAAAATCCATTTAGAATCGTTTTTTTTGATAAAAAAGGGGAAACTAGATGCACAAAATGTATTTACTTAGTGTTAGTTGTGGCAAGACATTACGTCGACTGAATACAAATGAAGAAGAGCAAGGCGCTGAACCGCCTTGCTCTTCCTCGTGATTATGGCTTTACAGCCTCATAAACAAAGCATTCGCTATTCGAATCAGGCGTTTTGCCGTATTCAAAATCGGCGGAAATAACGATATCTTGAAACCCGATATGCTCAAGTAAGAGTTTAAATTCTTCTACACCGTACCAGCGAAGGGCGAAGCGCTGCAGCTCTGTTTGAATAAGCGCGCCTTCGCGCCATTTTTCATACTTCAAGTAAGAGACCTTATATTGGTGGAAGAAGCTTGTCTCCACTAATGTGCTTTCCATCGTAATCATATCGCCGTCCGGCATGTGATAGGTTGAGATCGGGCTTGTTTGTCCAGCTTCAAATTGATTGTCAGGCAGGAACAAGTCCAGGATGAGCCGTCCTCCGGGCAGAAGGTGATCATATAGCCGCTTAAGGGCTTGAAGTGATTGCTCGCGGTCTTCTATTAGAAGAAAAGAGCCAGCAGGTATAATAATGGCCGCGTATTTATGCGGTAAAGACAGCTTCTGCAAATCGGCTTCATATAGATTAGCATGCAGGCCGCGCTCGGCTAAGCGATTACGGCAAGATGCAAGCATTTGGGAAGAGTAATCGGTTCCTTCAATATTAAGTCCCTTTTCAAGCAGCGGGATAGTGACACGCCCGGAGCCTGCCATAACTTCTAAAATCTTTCCCTCTGTTTGTTTAAGTCTACTATAGTAGTATTCCAAATCACCATTAATAGATTGACCGACCTTCTTGGTTAGATCATACACTTCTGTACAAAGCTCGCCATAAAAACTGAATGACATGGTATAACCTCCTTGGATGTGTGCGCAAATGCCATTCTAGCGCAACATCGTATTGCTTGTATTCAATAATGAATATAACTATAATCCAGAATTTGGTCAATTGCTGTACCGGTCTAGCCGTAATGAGATAGAGTTATAGTTGAACAAAAATGAGCATGGATTATATTAATTTTATTAACATTTGAGCAGTATATTGGGACGTACGTGAAAAATCAAGGCGAAAACTTTGCCTTAAATATATCTTGACAGAAACAACCTCTACTTTTATCCTTTATTTAAGCAGCAATTGAACTTTATTGAGCAATAATGAGCACAAAGTGAACAATTATAATTGCCCAGCAATATTTAATCCGGTGAATCTCTCGGATCTTTCTTCGAGATTTCATATAAATAGCTTGGTACAACTTCAGGAGGTGTCCGGTATGAGTAATGAATCTGATTCAAAAGTTATGTCAAAAGTATTTCGATTAATTAAACCCGGAGAAATTACTGAGGTTTCTATAGAAAGAGAGGTGAAGGACAAACAGGTTGTAATTCAACCGGATGTAACTAGCATATGCCACGCGGATTTGCGTTATTTTACAGGCCAAAGACGGCCGGAGGCGCTCGCCAAAAAGCTTCCGATGGCTCTTCTTCATGAAGGGATCGGCCGAGTAGTTGAGAGTCGTTCTTCAAAGGTGGAGGCTGGCGATCGTGTCGTTATCGTTCCTAACCTGCCGGCCTATGCCAGAGAAGGAATTCCGAAAGAGGAATGCTGCTCTGCTTGCCGCTCTGGATTAAGCGACAATTATTGCTTGAATGGCGGATTTTTGGGCAGTGGAATAGATGGTATGGCTCAAAACAGACTCGTTATGCCAGAACAAAATGTGATTCGCATCCCTTCCAGCATCCCTGACCGTATTGCGGTTTTGGCAGAGCTTTGCAGCGTATCCTATCATGCGCTCGCTATTGTTAAAGAGCAATTGGCTAAGGGCCGTGCTGTAGTATTTGGCGATGGACCGGTTGGTTATATGACTGCAGCAATGGTTCATCACTGCTTCGGCCTTGAACAGAATCGCCTTACTGTATTTGGCGCTATGGAGGAGAAGCTTGCAAACTTTGATTTTGCTAATCGCGAAATGGTGCAAACCTTTGACTTTGAAAACGCTGAAAAGGTTGATGTTGCAATCGAATGCACGGGCGGCAAGTTCAGCGAAAGTGCAATTAATCAAGCGATCGATATGCTGGCGCCGGGCGGACATCTTATATTGCTTGGTGTAACAGAAGACCGTGTGCCAATCAATACAAGAGATATTCTCGAAAAAGGAATTACTGTGCACGGCAGCAGCAGAAGCACCTCATATGATTTTGAACAAGTTATTCAAGCAATGGAATCGCCAGCTTATCAAAAAACGCTGGACAAAATTGTTCCTGAAAACTTTGAATATGTCAGCACTGCAGACCAACTCGCCAAAGTTATGGAAGCTGCAGCAGCACACAGAAGCTGGGAAAAGACGATTATTCATTTTGAATGGTAACAGTCCTAATAATTAACCTTACTAATAGTACAAAGAAGCAGATGGCGATATCTGCTTCTTTGCGTTTGGCTCATAGGCTGGATCAGTTTGCTATACGCTGGCGAGCAGCCTGAATAACGTTATGCTTCAAAGCTGAGATTTCTTGCATGAGGGAGGAGGCTTGAAGCGCATACTGATCTTTAAGCGCGTTATCCTTTAAGGCTTGGATATTGATCTCGACGGTCAGAAGTGCGGATTGTGCAGCTGCCTCCAGCAAAATAGCGCCGATTCCCAGATCGGAGATAACGTTTCGGTTAGCCTGCGCAGTGATGCTGCTCGTTAGCTGAAGTCCGTCCTTGCAGGCTTCAATAAGATGGAGAGGGACGAGCAGCGCTTGTATGGTTGCTTCCTGCAAAGCTTGTTTTCTTGCAAGCTTTTCTTCAGCAGAATAGCATTTTAGCTGCAAAATGTTCATGTAGGCGTTAAAACAGGCGATATCCTTTGCCAGCAATTTCTCGCTTTCCTGGATTAAGCTGTACATGCCTTGAATCGCTGCAGTAATTTCGGGCTCATAAGCAGCAAATTTTTCTCCTTGTGACAAATTGCCAACCATAGCTGTCATTGATGCACCAAGAGCCGCGACTAATGCTGCAACGCTCCCGCCGCCTGGAGTCGGCTTTGCGCTGGCGGCGTCGGCAACAAACTGGCGAATGGATTGCTCCCAAATGCGATTACTCATTGGACTCCGCCTCCTGTAGCTGAAGCATAACCGCTTGCATTAAATTATTGAACAATATGGCGGTTGTTAATGTTCCGACACCGCCTGGAACAGGGGACATCGCTTCTACGCAATCCGCCGTTTCTTTAGCAACGTCGCCGGCCATCTTGCCATCGCTGTCTTCATTAATGCCCGCATCGATAATAACAAGCTTAGAATGTACGAACGCAGGCACAATCATGCGCGCTTTGCCGACTGCGACAAAGGCGATATCAGCCTGTGCTAAGTGTGAAGCGAGATCGGCGGTATGGGAATGACATACTGTAACGGTTGCATTTTCACGCTGCAGCATATGAAATAAGGGCATGCCAACCGTTTGGCCGCGTCCGACCAAGGTGACATTTTTGCCATACAAGGAATAGCCATAATGCTTAAGCAGCATAATGCATGCTTGCGGGGTTGCAGGATATAATCCGGGAGCGCCTGTCATTGTCGCAAGTTTATTAGCTGGTGTGACACCGTCAATATCCTTCATGGGAGCGATAGCAGCTTCTACAGCGGCTGTTGAAATTTGCTTTGGAAGCGGCAGCTCGACCATAATGCCATGCACATTTGTATCCATGTTAAGCTCATGAATAAATTGGAGCAATGCTGCCTCGGCGGTATTTGCTGCCAGGGTGTGCAAAGTAAACTGTACCCCTAGCTTCGAAGCGAGCTTATGCTTGGCCTGCGCATAGTAAAGGGAGGCGGGATCGCCTTCTACAAGAATAACTGCCATTTGCGGATTTATATTCTCCCTTTGCAATTGCTCAACTTGCGTTTTCATTCGTTCATACATTTGTTCTGCCGCATCTTTTGCCTTCATTAATAACGTCATCAATCTGCCTCCTTCATAATGAAATACAAAAAAAAGCATCATCGAGCACACAGCAAGCGCGTGGCATCGATTGACACTTTTCCCCAGGCGAACGGTATATTTATGCTGCATGCTCCCTTGTGGTCAATTCCACTGCTTCGCCAGTTACATACAGCCTGCTTTAATTCTAATATGCTTATCGTATCAAAATTGCAAGAAAAAGCAAATAAGAATGAGTTATGAATATAGTGCTTCTTTACAAAAAATATAAAATGGAGCGGCTTAATAAGCATAATGAGCAAAAAAAAGCGTATATAAAATTAAATAATGTACTAATAAAACGAGTGGATGTATTGTCAAAATAACGACAAACATCAAAAAACAATAAAAATATTGGATTGGATATTAAAAGAGACCATGTTTCCATTAAACTGTTCCACTTCTATTTCATTACACTGAGTGTAATTGATATAGGTTAATGGATTGAATTCGTCAAACAGGAATTGCAGCAACGTGCACTAGCATTCATTTTAATAGTCGAAAGCAAAGGATTATGGAATGAAGTGGAAATAGAGTGGAGAAAAGTATCCCTATGAATTCTGCGAATTTAGTTTTGTTAAGCAATTGTTAATGCGAATGTTTTATTTTTTGATGTTTGATATTGATTTTTGTTATTTAATGATGTTTAATTGTAATAACGAGTGTAAGTTGCGAATATTAAACAATGTAACCCTTTACAATTTATTAATAATTCTTATATTCAACAATTGGCGAAAACAAACGATAGAGGCATTGGTTGTAATTAACAATCAAAAAAAGTTTGTAGAATGTTCTTGACAGATCTATTGCGTGAATTTATTCTTTAATTAAGCAAAAGAAAGCTTAAATGAACATTTATGAACATTTTGTAAATCCGTTTGTAAAGGAGGGGTATTGGTGTTAGCAGTTGAAAGAAAAGCGCGAATCGTAGAATATGTGCGGAAAAACAGAGTCGCTACGATATCTGAACTGGCTAATGAATTTTCTGTTCATGACGCAACGATACGCAGAGATTTGTCGGAGATCGAACAAGAAGGTCTGCTTAAACGAACGCACGGAGGTGTGACGATCGATGAGTGGGCTAACGTCGAGGCTTCCTTCAACGATCGCTTCAACGATCAGCTTGATCAGAAGATGCGCATCGGCAAGCGTGCAGCAGAGCTTGTTAAAGACGGCGAGCATATCATTATTGATTCGGGCACTACGACGCTTCATATCGCCAAAAATTTAGTTCACCGCACGAATCTTACTGTTGTAACTAACGATATGAACGTTGCTGCTGAACTGCGAGATTCGCCGGGCATTAAAGTAATTCTAACAGGCGGCGATCTATATCCCTCAAGTTATATGCTTAACGGCATGTTTACAGATCGAGTGCTGGAATCGCTTCACGTACACAAGGCATTTATCGGGATTCCGGTCCTTCATTCCAAATTGGGCTTAATGCATCCGGAGGCTCAGCTAGTCCCAACCAAAATTGGCATGATTAAAGCGGCTCAACAAACAATTGTTGTAGCGGATTCAAGCAAAATTGGGAAGGTGTCGCTGCATTCGGTAGCGCCTAATAGCGCTATCCATACTTTGATTACCGGGAATGAAGCTTCAGAGTTCGATATAAAACAATTTAACGAGCATGGCGTAGATGTTATTACGGTTTAATGCTTGCTTGCGGTGGTTCTAAAAATGGTGAGTCTCTTGGTTAAGATTGCTTTAGGCATGAACTGCGATTACAATCTGATGCAGTCTTTCCGAGGTTTCATATACATCTTGCAGATCACATAAGGGAGGTGCATCAGGTGAGCAGTTCGATAGGAGTGAACGTTACATCTAAGGTGTTTCGTTTGAATCAACCAGGTGAAATCTCAGAAATCACAATCGAAAGAGAGGTGAGCGAAGGGGAGGTTGTAGTAGAGCCGGAGATAACAAGTATCTGCCATGCGGATTTGCGTTATTTCACCGGGCAAAGACGACCAGAAGCATTAGCAAAAAAATTGCCCATGGCACTATTGCATGAAGGGATTGGCCGGGTTATTGAAAGTCGAGCTGATCATTTACAGGTTGGGCAAAGAGTGGTTATCGTGCCTAATCTTCCAGGTTTTGTAACTCGAAGAATTCCGAAAGAGGAGTGCTGCTCGGTATGTCGAGCGGGGGGCGGCGAGAATTATTGCTTGAACGGCGGATTTCTAGCCAGCGGCATTGACGGAATGGCGCAAAGCAGGCTAGTAGTGCCGCATGAGAATGTCATCCCTATACCGGACAATATTCCTGATGAGATCGCAGTACTTGCTGAGCTATGCTCCGTATCGCATCAAGCACTTGAAATGGTGAGTGGAAAGCTTGCAGCCGGAAGCGCAGTCGTGTTCGGCGATGGACCGGTTGGCTATTTGACAGCAGCAATGGTTCATCATTGCTTTGGTCTCGGCAAGGATCGGCTTACTGTATTCGGAGCAATAGAAGATAAGCTTTCGAACTTCGATTTTGCAAACCGTGAAATGGTACAGACTTTCAAATTTGAACAGGCTGAAAAGGTCGATATTGCGATTGAATGTACTGGGGGTAAATTTAGCGAAAGTGCAATTAATCAAGCAATCGATATGCTTGCTCCAGGCGGACATCTCATCCTAATGGGGGTTACGGAGGAGCTCGTTCCAATCAACACACGCGATATTCTTGAAAAAGGAATTACTGTGCATGGAAGCAGCAGAAGCACATCACATGATTTCCGGCAGGTTATTCGTGCAATGGAGTCTCCTGACTATCAAAATACGTTGCGCAAAATTGTTCCAAAAAGCTATGAGAAAGTGAGTACAGCAGACCAACTCGCCAAAGTTATGGAATCTGCTGCAGCTCACAGAAGCTGGGAAAAAACGATTATTGAATTCCAATGGTAATTGAAATAATCTAATCGCAATTCCTTATTTACATCATACACGAAAAAAATAAACATTGGAATGCAAGTATTTGTCAATGTTATGCAGGAGAACTGTGGCGCGCACAACGCAAAACAAATGAGCAATGAATAGCGCGTCATTAGCAAGGAGGAAAAAACGATGGCGAAGAGATATCTTATGAATCGAAGTCATCAACGTTATCAATATAAAGAAATTGTAAACGTTTTAGAATTTGTTTAAGCTAAGGCACATCATCAATTACTAACATCAATAAGAACCTAGGCACAGCTCGTACTGGAATTATCATTGAACTTAAGTAAGATATATAAGCGCGGCTGGATAGCTAAGGAGGCTGAAATAATGGCATCAATTGAACTGAAAAATGTAACAAAAACGTTTGATAAGCACAATGTCATCGAAAATCTCAATCTGACGATTGA
The DNA here is from genome assembly GCF_050864975.1 of Paenibacillus sp. GXUN7292. NCBI lineage: Bacteria > Bacillati > Bacillota > Bacilli > Caryophanales > Paenibacillaceae > Paenibacillus > Paenibacillus sp. GXUN7292. The sequence continues at coordinate 80,807 of NZ_JBOZWO010000008.1, forward strand.
GGACGGTAAGTTTACCGTTTTGGTTGGCCCTTCCGGATGCGGCAAAACAACGCTGCTGCGCATGATTGCAGGGCTTGATCCGCAAACCTCCGGTTCTGTGCTGATTGACGGCAAAGATGTTTCGCAAACGGCGCCCGGCAAGCGCGGGCTCGCAATGGTGTTCCAAAACTATGCGATTTATCCCACCATGTCCGTGCGCGACAACATTGAGTTTGGCCTTCGCAACAATGGCGTGCCGAAAGCGCAAAGGACAGAATTGGTGGAATCCATCAGTGAAACCGTAGGTCTCAAGGATTATTTGGACCGCAAGCCGTCGACGCTTTCCGGCGGACAAAGACAGCGCGTTGCGCTAGCTCGCGCCATGGTGAAAAAGCCAGGTGTGTTTCTGATGGATGAGCCGCTTTCCAATCTGGATGCGAAGCTGCGCGTACAAATGCGCATCGAGCTGATCGAGCTTCATAAGAAGCTGGGCTCCACCTTCGTCTATGTTACGCATGACCAGGTGGAAGCGATGTCCATGGCGGATAAAATCGTGCTTATGAACAAAGGGGAAATTCAGCAAGAAGCGCCTCCTGCTGTGATGTACCGCAAGCCAAGCAACCAATTTACGGCACAGTTCATCGGCGTTCCTCCGATGAATATCGGCTCCATGGCCAATGCCAATGCACAGTTCGGCTTCAGGCCTGAAAGTGCCGTTCTGTCTACGGCTCCTGTTGAAGAAGCCTTCAAATCGAAAGGCAGAATCATTACGAGAGAGATGCTTGGATCGGAAACGATCTATCAAATTAAAAACGATACCCACACTTTTATGATGAAAAGCACAAATGATCAATATGATGCAGGGCAAGAAGTTTATTACGGAGTAGCCGAAAAGCATCTGCATTTCTTTGACCAAAACGAGAAACGCTATGATGATACAGGGAGCGAGCATCAACAATTATTAGAGAAGTTGAGAGGGCTCAGCCGTGCATAAGGTCAAACTAGGAGAACGGCTGCGTCCCTATATTATGATCGCTCCCGCGATGATCGGTATTTTTGTATTCGTTGTTTATCCGATTTTATATTTGATCTATCTAAGCCTGTATGATTACAACCTGATGAACAAAGCAAAGAGCAAGTTTATCGGCTTGGATAACTTTAAAGAAATTTTAGGCCGTGAGGATTTCTACAAGTCTCTGTACAATACGGTCATTTATACCGGCGGAGTCGTTATCGCGACACTGGTCATTTCGGTTGCGCTAGCGGTTTGGCTTAAAAAAAATACGAAGTTCAACCAATTTGTACAAGCGGGTATTTTTATGCCGCATATCGTATCCATTGTGTCGATCGCCCTCGTATGGCTATGGATGATGGATCCAAGCATCGGCTTCCTGAACTACATCCTTAAGACGCTTGGGCTGCCGACCTCACAATGGCTGCAGAGCTCGAAAACAGCCTTGTTTTCCATTATCATCGTGTCGGTATGGCAAGGTATCGGATATTACGTGCTCATTATCGTGGCAGCGCTGCAAGGCATTTCGCCGAATATTTATGAAGCGGCTGAGCTGGATAACGCCAGCAAGTTCAAGGTGTTCTACAAGATCACGTTGCCGATGATTTCGCCGCAGCTGTTCTTCGTCCTGATTATTATGACGATCGGCTCGTTCAAGGTTTTTGATACCGTTCGAGTCATGACCTCTGGCGGTCCGAACAATGCGACGAACACACTCGTGTACTACATTTTTAATAATCGTACAACCAATATCGGATATGCTTCCGCAACAGGTATTGTCCTTCTAGTCATTATCTCGATACTGACATTTGTGTATTTCCGCTTGCTTGCACGCAAGGTCCATTATCAATAAGGGGGAGAGAAGACAAAATGGCACAACATTTTCGCACAGCAATAGGCTATATCGTCAAATCGGTTTTGGTTCTTATCTTTGTCTTTCCTTTCCTTTGGATGATATCGACCTCATTGCAAACTTTTCGGGAAACACTCGCTTTTCCGCCTACGATTATCCCATCGGTGCCGCAGTTTATTAACTACGTCGATGCGATGCAGGCCGGGCCGTTTCTGACCTATTTTAAAAACTCGGTCGTCATTACGCTGAGCATTATCGTCATTCAGATGATCGTGATGATTCCGGCCGCTTATGCGTTTGCCAAGTACAAGTTTTGGGGCAGCGGAATTTTGTTCAGCCTCGTGCTGCTTGCCTTTATGATCCCTGGCCAGGTTACATTTATTCCCGTATACCTGATGATGTCGGATTGGGGCATTATGAAAACGTTATTGCCGCAGATTATTCCGTTCATGTCCAATGCCTTCGGTATCTTCCTGCTTCGCCAGTACTTTATGCAAATTCAGGACGAAATCGTGGAGGCGGCCCGCTTGGATAACGCGTCCGAGCTTAGCATTATGACTCGCATCATGCTGCCCATGTCCTTGCCTGCTCTAGCTACAGTAGGCTTGTTCAGCTTCGTCAGCCACTGGAATGATTATTTCTGGCCGCTCGTGATGACCGATTCCGCAGCTGTTAGACCGCTGACCATTGGTATTTCCATGCTGCGTGAAACAGAAGGCATCAGCAACTGGCATATTATCATGGCAGGCAACGTGGTGCTCGTACTGCCGATCCTGATTGTGTACTTGTTCAGCTCCAAACAAATCGTAAAAGCGTTTGTTTACTCAGGTATTAAGTAATTATTACTAATACATCCTAGAAACATAAAAATGGAGGGTTAAAAAATGAAAAAGTTTTCTGTAATCCTTATTATGCTGACGCTGGTCGCGAGCATGCTAGCTGCGTGCGGCCAATCTTCCACAGGCGGAAACAACCCGACAGATCCATCCAAAGCACCGTCTAACACGGCCGACAATGGCGGCAGTAAAGGTAAGAAAACCGTTCACTTCTGGCATTCGCTTGGCGGAGGAAACGGTGAACGCATCGACGAAATGATTAAACGTTTTAACGATTCTCAAGACAAAATCGAAGTAGTCGGCACTTTTCAAGGTAACTATAAAGAAACAGTTACCAAGCTGCAGCAAGCGATTGCTGCCAAGTCCGCTCCTGAAGTCGCGATGATTGAGCGTGCTTATATTCAAATGTTCTCGGATTCAGACGTACTGGAAGATCTCACACCTTATGTTGCAAAAACGAACCTGGATCTTAACGATTTCAGCGAAGGTCTAATGGGCCACTCTAACTTCAATGACAAGCTGGTATCGTTGCCGCTTAACCGTTCTACTCCAATCCTTCATGTTAACAAAACGATGCTTGATGAGCTAAACCTTGCCATCCCGACAACTTGGGAAGAAATGGCGGACGTAGCTTCCAAGTTAGCGATTAAGGAAGGTAATGAATACAAGCGCTATGGCCTCTCTATGCCGTATGACACTTGGTATCCAATGGCGATGATTACGCAAGCTGGCGGCAGATTCTTTAACGAAGAAGGCACGGGTCTAGGCTTTATTGACAACGGTATTGGCGTAAAAGTTTTCGAAGAGCTTAAAAAGCTGCAATCCAATGGTGGCCTATACTACCCGCCTGCAACAGACTCTGGTAACATCGTAGGTTCTATGTTCAAAGAAGGTAAAGTAGGCATGCTTTATCAATCAACAGGTACAATCGGCGGTTTTCTGTCTTCTGTTGAGTTCGAATACGTAACAGCTTTCTTGCCGAAAGAGCAAGTTCACGCTAACCCAACTGGCGGCGCTAACGTATCTATGTTAAACAGCGGAACTAACAAGGACGAAGCTTGGGAATTCATTAACTGGATGATGACGAATGAGCAAGGCGCTCTGCAGTTCATTATTGATACTGGTTACCTTCCATTCACGAAGTCGATGACGGAGTCCAAAGCGATCCAAGATCTATGGGCAAAAGAGCCCATCCGTAAAACGGCTTACGAGCAATTGCAATACGCGATTGACACTAACAAAGCTGTAGCTTGGACTGAAGTAGAGCAAGAATTCTTCTCTGCAATTGAAGCTATTATGTACGACAGCAAAGATATCGCAGCAACGCTTGATACATTAAAGAAAAACACAGATCGTTCATTCAAGTAAAAAACGGGAGCTATTGATATGATAGAGAAAATCCAAGACATTCAGACCATTGTCATATCAGGACATCGCGGTTACAAGACCGCTTACCCGGAAAACACACTGCTTGCCTTTCATGAAGCGATTCAAAGAGGCGTCGATATGCTCGAATTTGATTTGCGATTGTCAAAGGACCAGCAGGTAGTTGTTATTCATGACGAGACAGTAGATCGGACAACAAATGCGACAGGTGCTGTTCGAGACTTTACATTAGCTGAGCTGCAGCAAATGGATGCAGGCGGCTGGCTTGATCCAATGTTCGCCGGGCTGCAAATTCCTACACTTAAACAGCTTTGTGATTTTTTACAACCCTACCCTGAATTGCTGTTTAATGTGGAGATAAAGCCAAGTCCCGATGCGATACAAGTAGTCGATCAAACGATGAAACTGCTAGAGCAGTACGGCATGCTTCCACGATGCGTATTTACTAGCTTTGATGCATCCGTGCTTGCCTACATGCATGATGAGTACGGTGTGAAAACACAGGGCTTCATAGGTTCGATTATGAGTAATTTTGTTGAAGGCGCGGACGGTACCTATTCTAAAATGTGGGCCATCGGCATAGAGCTGAAGCTGCTTACCCCTCAAACAGTGGCCAGCTTTAAGGAAATGGGCTTGCAGGTTTGGAGCTACTGTCCGGACACAGAACAAAAAGTCTACTACTCTATCGGCTGCGGAGCTACCGTCATGACATGCAATGATCCGATGCCTGCTTTGAAGGTTAGAGGTCTATTGTCTAAATAAAACAAGAGAGCGATCAGGAGAAATCCTGATCGCTTTTTTGTTTTATTTATAACAGTTTATAAGTTTTGCACACTTATTCGTTACTAACATTTCGCTACTATTTGGATCAGCATATTTTGGCTCGTCAATAATCATTTACTGCAAATACCCCTGTCATGAACTGAATGTTCCCATGGTTTTTGATCGAAATCAAGATTATATAATTAATTCAGCTGGATAGAAGGAGTTGTTGGAATGTGATTAGCGGAGTGCTTAAGGAAAAAGGCTTTGATACGTTTAGCAAAGGGAAATTCGGGAATGCGGGACAGAACATATACGTGTCACAAAAAGGCGTTATTCAGCGGATTCACCTGTTTGATGTAAATGGGGATGGCTTTATCGATTTGCCGTTTGCTAATTCCCATGATGACGCCTTAAGGGTGCCTGCGTATGTGTATGTTAACCCGCTTGAAGGAGAAGACAGGATTGAAATTCCGACAGAGGGAGCTTATACGGGGGCTGTAGGTGATTTAAACAATGATGGATACGACGATCTTGTTATCGGCAATCAGTATAATGGCGCATCCAATTACACGTATGCTCAAATTTATTATGGCTCCCCAGAAGGCTACAGTACAAAACGGATGCTTAATCTATGGGCGCCATCGTGCAAGAGTACTGCGATTGGAGATTTTAATGGGGATGGACGAAAGGACATCGCATTTGTCAGCTTTGAGAAGCTGCGTTTGTTTTTTCAAGGTGAGCGAGGCTTTAAAACGAAAGGATACATCGATGTTGAGCTGGATCATTCCATAGATACGATCGCTTCGGCTGACCTGGATGGGGATGGTTTCGATGATCTGATTGTTCGGACGAATAATAGCGAGATCGTTATTTATTGGGGGGGAACTGATGGCATTCAGGCAGAATGCCGTACATGGCTGGACCCTGCTTTGACAGGAAATGATGTAATTGAAGCAAGCATCGACAGTGCGGCAAGCGGTGCCGGCGCCGGAAGCCTGTATGTTTACAGTGTATCCCAAGCTTCGCGGCTTAAAGTGCTGCAATTGAGAGGTGTTCCGCATATCTTCGTATGTCGCGGGAAACAATCCGTATTCATTCCCATTCATAAGAACCGGAACGTTGGCCAGCCGCTGGTGCTCGATAGCGGCGAAGTGATAAGTGCAGCGATCGGAGATGTAAGAGGAACCGGCAGTGAGGATATTATACTGGCCTCGCGGCAGCAGGAAGCGGACGGCCTGGAGAAATCTTGGATTTACTGGGATTCGGAGAAGAGCTATACCAATGACAACCGGACCTCTTTCACGACGAAAAGTGCTTATGATATTGAAGTAGCGGACTTGAACGGCAATGGTTATGACGATGTCATCGTATGCCAGGATAAGACGGAAACGATGTATACGTATGAATCACTTATTTACCGAGGGTCAACAGATGGCTTGGAGGCGCCGCCGTTGCGGCTTGAAACACATTGCGCCGTGGGTGTATTTATTGCTCGAACGATGGACAGCGCGAATCCGCAGGTTATTTTCCTTAATCACATGACTAATCGAATTTTGGGAGATGTGCCAACAGCTATTTACTTGGGCGGACCGGACGGCTTCTCTTCTGAGCGAAGACTTGAACTGACCGGCTGGGCAGCGACAGAGCTGCGAATTTGCGACTTTAATGATGATGGATTTGCGGATGTGTTCATGACCAACAGTAATGAGAACGCGCTGCATATGGATAACGGCTCATTCGTTTTCTACAATGGTCCTGATGGATTTTGTCAGGAGCAAAAAGTGGAGCTTCCGACGAAAAATTCGATGAGCAGTTGCTGTGCGGATCTTAATCGGGACGGGTGGCTTGATCTTATTGTTGTCGGCCACAACAACGACGAATTGTTAATCTTTTACGGCTCAGAGAATGGGTTTGTTGACGAACCGGTGCGCATTCAATTAGTTATTGACGGCGTTGCCTACAGACAGCCGAGATTCATGACTCTGGCGGACTTGAATAATGACGGCTGGCTGGATCTCGTTATACCAGATTGCGGAGCAACCGATGATTTGCTCATTTTGTGGGGCGGGCCGGATGGATTTGATTTGAATCGGCGCACCTTACTGCCGGAAGGAGCGGGAATCAGCTCACGCGCGGCGGATTTAAATGGCAATGGCTGGCTTGACTTAATTGTAGGCGGTTACAAAGGAGCAGACGTCGGCGATCCTTACGGCACTTTTGTTTATATTTACTGGGGTGGCCCTGAAGGGTATTCCAATGACAGAAGGACGGAGCTGCCGGCGCACTTCGCCGCGGATCTTGCAATTGCTGATTTTAACAATGACGGTATTCTTGACATATTTGTTGCTTGCTATCATGGAACTCGAACCCGCGATATCGACTCGTATATTTATTGGGGTGAGCCGGACGGAACTTATTCAGTGGACAAGCGGACGCGACTATTCGGTCATTCCGTCGCCGGTGTGCTGGCCGCTGATTTTAATGAGGACGGATATGTCGATTTGGCGATGGCCAACCATAAGACCTTTGGGAATCATCCGGGCATGTCCTTCGTGTGGTGGAACGGTCCGAAAGGATTTAATGAACACAACCGGACAGAATTGCCTACGACAGGACCACACGGAATGACGCATTCGGACATCGGCAACATTATGGACCGCGGTCCTGATGAGTTCTATGAATCACGCCCTGTTGAGCTGCCGGAAGGCTGCGTCATAACCGGAATCGATTGGCTTGCAACCGTACCGGTGAAAACGTGGGTTAAAGCACAAATCCGAACCGCCGCGAATGAAGAAGCGCTGATGGAGGCGAACTGGTCTGGCATCGATGGAGAGGGAAGCTGGTTCGAGAAGGGCGGCAAGTGGTCCGCAGGCAAGTATACGGGCAACTGGGTACAATATCGATTAGCTCTTGGAGCTGTCAATAGCGGCGGAACTCCCCGTATTAATGAAGTGATCCTTGATTATGAATCGCAGGCGCAAATATCAGAACAATGATGAATGAGGAGGGGATCAACATCGAACAAACTGCGAGTGCGATCAAAACGGATGCCGGTCTGAAGAGGAACCTCCGCCAAAAGAAGTGGAAAACATTAGCTCAGCAATATCAGTTAATTCTTATGTCTGTGCCGTTTGTCGGCATATTGGCCCTATTTAGTTATTTGCCCTTATGGGGCTGGATTATGGCATTTCAGAAATATTCCGTAGTAAAGGGCATATTCGGAAGCGAATTTGTCGGGCTCGATCAGTTTATAAAACTGTTCAGCGATGACTGGTTTTATATCGTTCTTCGAAATACGCTGGCGATGAGTTTGATGCATCTGATTACGAGCTTCGCAGGAGCAATTGGTTTGGCGCTGCTTCTTAATGAAGTAAGGTCGAGATTGTTCAAACGAACGATTCAAACGATTACGTATATTCCACATTTCGTCTCCTGGGTTGTGATTGCCAGCATCGTTACACTTGTTCTGTCTCCGGATTTCGGGCCGCTGAATGAGCTGCTGATCTGGCTTGGCATTGTGGATGAGCCAGTATTTTTTCTATCCAGGGAAAAATGGTTTTGGGTCATTCATACGATGGCCGGCTTCTGGAAGGAGCTGGGCTGGAGCACAATTATTTATTTGGCGGTGCTGGCCGGAGTGGACCCGGCGCTCTATGAAGCCGCCGATGTGGATGGAGCGGGACGTTTCCGCAAAATGATTCATATATCTTTGCCTGGACTTATGCCGACTGCCAGCATTCTACTAATCTTGAACACGGGTTACTTGATCGCGACCGGCTATGAATCACAGATGCTGCTCGGCAACAATCTGGTTATGGAGTATTCGCAGGTGCTTGACTTGTATGCGCTTAACTACTCCATGCAAATCGGGGATTACTCCTATGGCGTCGCTATTAGCATGTTCAAATCAGTGGTGAGCATCGTACTGGTGTTGTTCGTCAATTCGTGGGCCAAGCGGGTAGGCCAGTCTACCGTTCTGTAGAGAAGGAGGCACAAAATGAGAATTAAAACTAAATTCGGGGACGGCATATTTCATATTTGTAATATTACGCTGCTGCTGCTGCTGGGCATAGCGACACTGTATCCTTTTCTGAATCTATTAGCTGTCTCCTTGAATCAGTCACTCGATACGATGCGTGGTGGAATTTATTTGTGGCCGCGAGCGTTTACGCTCGACAATTATCGGCTTATATTCAGCAATGACCGATTCTTCAATTCCGCCGCTCTCTCCGTATTGCGAACATTAATTGGAACCGGATTGTCAGTAATATGCACAATTATGGTTGCTTATGCATTAAGCCGCAGAGAGTATATTCTTCGCAAAATGCTCAATACGATCATTGTAGTCAGTATGTATGTGAACGGCGGGATTATTCCAATCTATTTGATGATCAAAAATTTGGGATTGACCAATACGTTCGCGGTTTATATTATTCCCGGTCTGATCGGCGCGTTTAACGTGATGATTATGCGGAGCTACTTTGACCAGTTGCCTGATGGGCTTGTTGAATCAGCCAAGCTGGATGGAGCGAACGAATGGCAAACCTTATTCCGGGTCGTTATGCCGATCAGTCTTCCTGTCATTGCTACTATTACTTTGTTTATATCTGTTGGTCATTGGAATTCCTGGACGGATAATTTCTTGTACAACAGCAAAGAAAGCTTGACGCTGCTGCAATATCAACTCATGCAGATTCTAATGCAGACAACCGAGCAAGTTTCCGGCAGTATCGGGTCTGGAGCCGACGACGCTATATTGAATTTTACAACGCCGCAGTCGATCAGGGCTACGATGTCGATGGTTGTCACACTTCCCATATTGTTTGTATATCCATTCTTACAGAAGTATTTCATCAAAGGCATGACGCTTGGCGCTATGAAGGAATGAATGATATCTTTGGGGGAAACCCGATGATATAATAAAAAACTAGAAAGGGTGTTATCATGAACAACATGTTCAGATTGCTCGTCATCGTACTTATATTTGCAGTGGCTGTCGGCTGCAGCGGCGGGAACAAAGGAGGAAACAGTACAGAAGCTCCGACGAATAAACCGGAAGAAACGAATGCCGGGAAACAATCGGCTGCGCCTCAAGAGCCCGTTGTGATCGAGATGGCAAGCTTATATCCGAATCTAGATGCGAACAACCCAGTTATGACAGAACTCAGCAAAAAGTCTGGATTTGAATTTGACTTGGTTACGGTTACAGGTGATCGCAATCAAAAATTCGATTTATGGCTCGCATCCGGCGATTACCCGGCTGATACGGTAATTTTAAAGCCGGATTATATTGCAAAATATGCAGATGCCGGCGCTATTATCCCGCTGGAGGATTTGATAGAAGAGCATGGCCCTAATATTAAGAAGCATTTCGGAGAGTACTTCGATCTGTTGAAAGATGAGAACGGACATATCTGGTCATTGTATGTTAGTAACATAACTGACGAACCTGCTCCTACTTTGCAGTCGGAATTTTCTGTCAGCTACAAGGTATTGGCAGAAGCGGGATATCCGGAACTCAAGACATTGGATGACTTGTTCAATTTGTTGAAGAACTACTACGAGAAGCACCCACAAACAAACGGACAGCCAACGATTCCTTTCTCAGGCTTCAGCTATAATGAAGGCGTCAATGAAAATGTGATAGGTCCAATCTTCTCTTCCAGCGGATTAGAACATCAAGGGAACTTTACCATTGACGAGAACGATAACGTTAAATTGATCTTTATGTCGGATGAGGCGAAGCAGTATCTCGCATTTTTAAATAAACTTCATATCGCCGGCATGCTGGACAAAGAATTTTTCACTCTAAAAAACGATACGATGACGCAAAGGCTGACGGAAGGCCGAGTGTTGGCGGGCTCTTTCCCCGGCTGGTACATGCAGCCAGAAGTTGAGCCGGTTATCCGAGCGGCAGGCAACTTTGATGATCTTTACGCTTACTTCCCGCTTGTGTTTGATACGAATAAGCCAAATAAAAACTTTACGGCTGCGGCAACGCGTTCCAACTGGAACTGGGCGATTACCGCAAAGTCCAAGCATCCTGAAGATGTTATTAAGATGCTTGATTACATGTTTACCGATGAAGCGCAAATTCTGATCAACTGGGGGATTGAAGGTCAACATTATGAAGTGGTAAACGGTAAACGTACAATTAAGGAAGAATATAAACAAGGAGTAGCTGCTAACCCGGACTTAATCTGGAGCGAGATAGTCACTCCATTCTACGGTACTTCCATGTACTTCGCACATGGCACGAAGCTGGCTGACGGAGATTACGCCACACCAACAACGAGACAGAGTGTCAGAGAAAAATATGATGAAAGAACGAAAGAGGTATTGTCTGAATACGGCAAGGAAGTATGGGCGGACTTCGTTCCCGAGGTGAATTTCATTCTTCATGGACTTGGTCAATTGGGTGATGTGGAAGAAGTGCGTGCTGAGGTGGCGCGGCTCAAGCAAATTTGGGATCGTGATACGGCCAAAATTGTATTCTCTTCATCCCAAGAGGAATTTGAGAAGCTGTGGAATAATACAGTAACTGCTTTGGAGAAGGCAGGAGCTTCAAAAGTAGAGGAAGCGTATACAAAATTGTGGAAAGAAGCCACAGAGCGGTATAGTCATATAAAGAAATAGAATCATAGGGAAGGGGGAGCGTGATGAGTATTCGCACTAAGCTTTTTTTGTCGAATGGTGCAGTAGTCATTATGCTGCTCGCTTCCCTTACTTTTATTTTTGAGCATTATAGCAGACAAATGATACTTGAAAAAATGATGGAGAACAATAGCAACTCATTCTCGCAAATGACGGAAAATGTGGACAGCTTATTAAAAACCTATGAACAGACCGCCGATTTATTGTATATGGATGATTCACTTCAGTCTACTCTATTGCAAGAAATTGATTCTTTGGCATTGCAGCATACGGAATACATCGAATCGATTGTCCCGCTTATGGAATCAATTCGTTCCACGAAAGATATTGTCAATTTCCATCTGTTCACAAATAATGAAACGTTTCAATTGGGGGTCATCAGGCCGTTGTCGGAAGCTCCAGAGTTGGCTGAGAGAAGCGGGTGCAACACTTCAACGCCAAGCAATCGTTCGTTACGTTCCTGGACGTTGCAGGAGGAACCGGATAAAGAGGGTTTGATTCGCTTATCGCAGAGGCTTAATCACCTGGATATGAAAGCGTGTCTGTTCGTTTCCGTTGATGTGGATATTAATGTGTTGAAGAACTTTGTAAAGACGAAGGACCAACAGAATCAAATCATATTTAGTTTACCGGATAGCAAAGTAGTATTCGACACTGCTTCCGAAAATGCAGGAGCGACGAGACTAGAGGATTATTGGTTCTTTGACGAGATTCGTACAAATGAAGAGAGCCGGCTCATAAGTATGGAGGATCAGGATTATCTACTTATCCATCGCGTCCTGGAGTCGCGCAATAGCGTGAGCGGCATACAAATTTTCTCTCTCACGCAGCTGGATGCACTGGCTGTCGGCACGAATGCGATTCGGACTACGGCGCTCGTTCTGTTTGTCGCTACACTCGCCATATTTGTTGTTGCAAACTATGTAATGTCATCCAGATTAACGAAAAGACTGGTGGAGTTGTCTGTAAAGATGCGGAAGACTAATCTCGAAAACTTGCAGCCTATCCAGTCCATTAAAGGAAATGATGAGGTAAGCAAGCTCGGCTTCAGGTTCAACGAGATGGTGCAGCGCATGCAGCGGCTCATTCGTGAGGTGTACGAGTCGGAACTGGGGCGCAAGGAGCTGGAGCTGAAGACGAAGGAGTCAGAGTTGTACGCCTTGCAGACACAAGTGAATCCTCATTATTTGTTTAATACTTTAAATGCGCTTCGCGGTAATCTCCTTATGAAGGGAGATCGTGAAAATGCGACAATTGTTAATTTATTGGCTAAATCCTTTCGCAATGTGCTGGGCAAAAGCGGCCGAATGATTACAGTAGCGGAAGAATTGGACATTATCCAGACTTACTTGAATATTCAAGCTTTCCGCTTCTCTGACCGGCTTCGCTTCCGAATTGACATTCCGAAGCGACTGTATGATATCGCTATACCGAAGCTTTCGCTGCAGACATTGGTGGAAAATACGATTGTCCATGCGCTCGAGCCAAGCGCTGACGGAACAATGATCGTCATTCGGGCGGATTATGATGAGCAGCAATGCAGACTTATTGTAGAGGACAACGGTCCAGGCATTCCGTGCGATCACTTGACGGCAATAAGACAAAGGCTCGAAACTGCAGATCAGAAGAAGGACGACTCGCTGCATATTGGCCTGCGCAACGTTCACCAAAGATTGCGTCAGAGCTTCGGTCCGAACTTCGGTATGATCATTGAAAGCAAGCAAGGAGAAGGCACAAGGATTATCATTAATCTGCCGTTAGACATCAAGCCGCAAACTTAAGGAGGTTGGGGGCCATCTATAACGTACTTCTTGTAGATGATGAGCCGGGGGCACTGCTTTCACTGAAATATTTGCTGGATTGGGAACAGCTTGGTTTCACGATCGCGGCTGAAGCGACGAATGGCCAGCAGGCGCTCGATCTTTTTCATGACGGCCATTACGCCCTGGTCATCACGGATATGAAGATGCCGGTATTGAGCGGTTTGGATTTAATCGCGCAGCTGCGCGCATTATCCGATGTCCCGATTATCATCATGAGTGGTTATGAGGACTTCACATTCGCACAGAAAGGTTTGCAACTGGGCGTTAAGGATTATTTACTGAAGCCGGTTGAGGAAGATGACTTGGTGCGTTTATTGAAATCCGTGGCAGCCGAGCTGGAGAATGAACGGATGCTGGACAAAAAGCTGCATTTTGGCTTGTCTGCAACGAAGGAGCGCATTGCCAGAGATTGGGCTAACGGCTTCATGAATGCGGAAGAAGTGACGGAAAGGTTTAAGCTGATAGATATTCATGTTAGAGAAGGTTCAGGGATTTGCTGCATTGCGGCGGAGCTGGACTCAGAATCCTGGAATGACTCCTCTATGACGGATAATGATCTGCAAATAAAACGGTTTGCCGCGCGTAATGTTATGGAGGATATTGTTGGGTTAAGCGGCTGTTTATTCGAAGAATCGGATATGAAATACGGAATAGTTTTGTGTTCGGATTTAGACGAGGTGGAACGCGCGGATGTTATTACAAGAGTCAACCTGATGAGCCAACATGTGCAGCAATACGCAAAAATCGGGATAACATTCGGCATAGGCAAGCTGGTTCATGCGATGAATGAAGCCGTAAAATCCTATGAGGAAGCGAAACGAATGCTGGACAAGCAATTCTTTTTCGGCAAGCAAAGCGTTATTTCAGAAGAAAGGCTGCTCTCAAAAGAGGAGAATGATGATGAACAGAACTGGCTCCATGCCAACGAGCTTATTGATCAGCTTAACAAGCTGGACAGTGAGCAGCTAAAAGAACTGCTTGCGCGCAGATGGGAGTTATTGGCGAAAAACCAAGTGCATTCGAATCTGATTAAAACAATGATCCTGGAGCTGTTCATTGCGATGTTTCGGCTTGTCCGGGAACAGGGGATTGATTATGAGCAGCTGTTCAATCCGAGACAACTCGATTACGAACGAATTATGGGGGCAGGATCTTTGACGGATCTGTTCGAAATTACATGGACCAAAGTGAAGGAAACAGCTGAACTGATCAAGTCCCATCGCGAGCTGTCATCGGAAAATGCGGTCAAAATTGCCAAGCGACTAGTGAATGAACGCTATGCCGACAACATCAGTATGAAAAATATAGCTTCTCAAGTGTATATGAATGCCGCCTATTTAGGGCAGCTATTTAAAGCGGAAACAGGTATTGGCTTTAACGACTATTTGTTTCAGGTTCGTATGGAAAACGCAAAAAAAATATTGAGCTCTACTGATATGAAGGTCTACGAGGTGGCCAATGCAGTCGGTTATAACGATTTGGATTGGTTTTATAAAAAATTCAAGCAGCATACAGGCTTAAGCGCAAGCGAATACAGGCAAGAACAATAAATTCTCCCGCTATAATATGAAGGTTAAGGGGTTCATCGGATGATGAACCCCTTTTATAATCAGAAAGGAAGCGGTTACAAAATAAGCATTAGGAGGAACAATGAATGAGAAGTGAGCAGTTGCTTCGCAAAGGATTTCGCAAGCTCCAGTTTTACGTTTGCATAGGGATGATTCTGGCCTTGGCTATACCGCAATTGGCTATGGCAAATGGGCAGCAGGAAGAAGCTGATATTTATAGCGGTTATGGGTCAGGCTTGATTGCATCAACGACGGGGTTTGCGAATAGGGATGCCAATCCGGAGCTAGGACAGCTAAGCGGCTTCGGCAATAGCGGGAGAATGGAGCTGGACTACCAGTATCGCAGCATCGGTGTTGATTTTGGAGCAATCGCGGCTGTGAACACGATTGAGCTTGCAGCGGCGAATGCATCGAACAGAGTGGAGAAGGGCGATCTGTCGCTATACGTCAGTATGGATAATGTGACGTACAGCAAAGTAAAGGATTGGGATTTCGTTAAAGTGGACAATCGTGTCATTTTGTACAATTTTTCGGAATCAGCACGTTATGTAAAGGTGCATAATCATTTTGACGATGCGAAAGGCACTTTTTATAATGACAGCCTGCAGGAGATGATTAAGGCGTATCAACTGCCGCAAGGACGCTGGACGGCCGGAAATGGACAAGGCTGGTTGTATCAAAAGCCGGTGACTGTCTCCAATCCGAATGCCGGGAAGATTAATGATCGGGCGGTTTATCTGACTAAGGAGGATCTGGGGACCTCGCAATTGATTGCCGATGGAAAGCTGCAAGCCGATTATCGCGATATTCGCTTTGCGGCGGGTGGCCAAGAACTGCACTTCTATATGGATGATGCAGGCTTCTACGTGCGAATTCCTGAAATGCAGCCTGAGGAAACGAAGCAAATTTATATGTATTACGGCAACCCGGCTGCCTCCTTCCGCGGCGGAGCACAGGAAGCGCTGCAAATTGAGTACGGCAACAAAACAATTGTGGAACAGTCGGGGGAATTGAAGCCGGTGCGTTTGAAGGATGGTACGCTGATGACAGTGGCGGGCTCGAATGACGTGGGCATACTGGCCAATTACTCCTTTGACGGCGGCAAGACATGGACGGATCAGGAAACGATTATTCAGCCTGTTTCGGCAGCAGGCTCCGACCTGTATGAGTTTCCTACAGGGACATATGTAGATGCCGACACAGGCGAGGTTTATTTATTCTTTGCCGTCCATCATTATTTTGGCGTATGGAGCGGCGGCAATACTTGTTTATCTATCGATGTGTGTCGCAATGATATGTATGTCGTCAAATCAACCGGATTTAACGGACAAAAGCCGGTATTCGGGACACCCGTGCAAATAACCGGTCTTCAAATGGCGTCCGGCGCGACGATACATTATATGATCTCTTATACGAATCCGATTCGTCATAGCTCCGGGCGAATTATAGCGCCATTCTCCCATGTCATCGGAGATGACGGCACCTTTGGCGTCAGCTTCCTGTACTCGGACGATAATGGGGACACTTGGCAGAAGAGCGTTTCTGAGCTGACGATTCCATCCATCGGTGGGGAAGGCGGAGTGACTGAGGTTGCCATTATCGAATTGGACAACAGCAGCTTGAAAACCTATTTTCGTCAGCAAAGATCGGATATCTATTATTTTGGAACAAGCTCATCATTGGATGAAGGATTGACATGGTCTCCGGTCGCGGACAGCGAAATGATGAGCACTAATACGTTCCCCGCCATGCAGCGGGATGACAACGGGAATATATTACTGACATGGTCAGGGCATAATGCGGAAGGCATGGGCAGCTATTATCGCAATAATCTTACCATTGCATACAGCGATGATGAGACGCTCACCTGGCAGGGTTATACTGATCTGGTTGGACGTACTCGCCTGTCTACGCCGGGCTGGATTTCCGAGAATGAGAAGCGCAACGTCGTTCAGGCGGATGGAGTAAAGGCAGGTGATGATGCGTGGCTGTTCACCTGGCCTGGACTGACGGGGTCCTTCTCTATGCTGGTAGAGGATTTTGATCGTTATTTGCGCTACAGCCATGGCGTATTGGATAGCTTCGAGTATGAGCATAGCGGAATTTCACCCGATAATGGGACGACTTTGGCGAATGATTACTGGTGGAAGACGGCTAATTCCGGAGTCGTTACTACAAGTGACGCTGTTGCGAGGCAAGGTGATCGATCGCTTTATATTCACGACAATATTGATGACCAGCGGGTGACGGGCGGATCAAGGCTGTTCCCGGCAACCCGGAAAGCGAGCGTGCAGCTTTCGATCTATGGAGAGAGCTTCGACAATGATCTGTTTATTTCTTTGCAGGAAGGATACTCGCAGCATTGGAATGCGCTCGGTGCCGGTTTCATCCTGCAGCTAGATTCTGACGGATCGTTGAAATATACAGATACAGAAGTAAATTCTTCAACCGGGACGGTCAAAGTAGGATTTGTGAATCCGGACAGCAACCCGCTGACTGGCAACTTGTCCAATTTCTCGGACGCTTTCCCGTTCGCGTTTGATTACAAGGATCGCAGCGTAGGCGTGGATCTTGGCAGGGCTGCCAAGCTGCGTAAAATCCATTTGATTGACAGCAAGCAATATAATAAACCGCAGCCGCCAGACAACCTGCCGGGGAATCGGATACAGCAGCAGAACCTAGAAGTGTATGTCAGCGATATGAATAATGGGGATTGGACACTTGTAGAAGGTTGGAGCTTCGAGAAGGAAGACGGCAATATAACGATTGGACTAGATGGTTTGGAAATCGAAGCGCGCTATGTAAAAGTCCACCAAAACTACTCTGACACGGCCTTTACTTTCGGAGCGCCACAGCAAGAGATTATGCGGGTGATCACAGAGTATGACCAGCCGATCGAGTTCCAAGAGCTGGCGACACCAACAAGCTTGGCGTTTAATGAATGGCATAAAATTCGTCTTGACTTTGATCTGGACAGTGGACTGGCCGACGTCTATGTGGATGATGCATTCAAGGGCACGATAGAGGCTGCTCATCCGGGTAAAGTCATTAACCATCTGATGATCTCATCCGGTGCTTCCGGACTTGGGACGGAAGTCTATGTGGATGAAGTGATTATTCAGGATCTATCTGTGGCGCTGCCGCAAGCCGGACTAATAGGAGATGAGGGGCTGGCAGCTGAAGAAGAGGATACGACTGCTCCGGCGATCGCATTCTCCCCAGACGGTAGTGAAACCATACTGTATGAAGCTTCTGTCCAAGCGGCGGTAACAGATGATTGGAGCCGTATCGACGCCGATCAGCTTAAGTATGTTTGGGCACAGAGTGAAACAGCTCCGGATACAGGCTGGAAAGCATTCAGCTTAAGCGATGCGATGACTTTGTCGAACGTGTCAGGCGATTGGTATTTGCATATTCGAGCAGCTGATTTAAGCGGTAATACAGCGGAAGCCCACTCTAACCGTTTCCGTATGCAGCTAAGGAATTCATCGGGGCCGACGTCGCCTTCAACCGGTGGCAATACCGGCAATGCATGGAACGTTGCTGCCGGGGAAGGCGGGACGTTTGGAAGCAATAATGAAATAGAATTGACGATTCCGGAAGGAGCCTCGGATAAGGCAATGCGTATTGCCATCTCAAAGCTTCAGGAAGCCGACGTTCCCCAGCATATGGAATGGAGCCGGTTAAGCCGGTTAAGTCCTGCCTTTAATGTATCGAAAAATATAGCTGGAAGCTTGAAGAAGCCGGCAACGATTAAGCTGAAGTTTGATCGGGATAAGCTTGAAGATAATCAACAGCCTGTTATTGCTTACTATGATGAAGTGAAAAAAGTTTGGGTTGAAATCGGAGGAAAGGTTGAAGGTGATTTTATTTCGGCGGAAACAGATCGCTTAGCAACATTCGTGGTCTTCGCCAAGCCGCTTGGATCGACTGAGCCTGTCGTGTCGTTTAGCGATTTGGAAGGACATTGGAGTGATTCTGCAGTTTATGAGGCGGTAAGGTTAGGGATTGTCAATGGCTATTCGGATGGCATGTTCAAGCCGGATAAAGCGGTGACAAGGGCTGAGTTCATCGTTATGCTTGCCCGCGCGCTGGAGCTGGAGGCCGATGAAGAAGCGTTGCCATTGTCGTTTGCCGATAGCGAGCAAATCCCGAACTGGGCTTTGCTGTCTGTAGCGCAGGCGCTGAAAGCGAGTATTATACATGGCTATGATGACGGCACCTTCCGTCCGGATGCGAGGATCACTCGCATAGAAATGATTGCAATGACAGTGCGTGCGCTAAAACTCCCAATCGGCGAAGAGACTGCTACGAGCTTTGCAGACGATGCGAATATTCCGGCTTGGGCAAAATCATTAGTTGTTGAAGCAGTTGCCAAGGGACTTGTCAAAGGGCGCGGCGGCAACCGTTTTGCTCCAGGCGAAACATCGACTCGAGCAGAAGCGGTGAC
Source organism: Paenibacillus sp. GXUN7292 (assembly GCF_050864975.1). NCBI lineage: Bacteria > Bacillati > Bacillota > Bacilli > Caryophanales > Paenibacillaceae > Paenibacillus > Paenibacillus sp. GXUN7292. Next base: position 100,133 of record NZ_JBOZWO010000008.1, read on the forward strand.
GATTTTACTGAGAGCTATTCAATAAGAGATTAGGGAGTATGCGGTGGTATACTCCCTCTCTATTTGGAGCAAGGCTAGATGGCTGTAAAGCAAATATAACCGTATTGTTAAGGAAAAACCCAGATTTCTATAGGGCGTGAAAAAGTAGTCTATGCTATTCTGATGCAAATATGGGTACCGAATTATTAGAAAGTGGGTATGTTATGTCGACGATGGATATGTTTCAATTGAAGGGTCAGGTTGCGATTGTTACAGGTGGATCGGGTTTGTACGGTGAACATATTTCAACCGCTCTTTGTGAGGCAGGAGCGCATGTCATTATCGCTTCCCGCAACGAGGGGAAGTGTCAAGCTCTCGCAGATCGCTTCAATGAACGAGGATACAAAGCATCAGGCATGAAGCTGGATCTGAGCGATGAGCAAAGTATTATCGCATTTATCGCAGAGGTGTCCGACAGATACGGGCGAATTGATATTCTCGTCAATAACTCTGTCTCACGCTATGGTTTAAACAATGTTGAAGAGACGACTGCCGAAGGATGGAATACAGCGCAGCAGGTGAATGGAACGGGGCTGATGCTTATCTCGAGAGAAGCCGTTAAGCTGATGCGTGCCGCCGGCAAAGGAAATATTATTAACATAGCCTCCATTCAAGGAGCGCAGGCGCCTCATTTCCCTGTATATGGAGACACGGGTATGACTAGCGGTATCGAGTATACGTTCGCGAAGTGGGGGATGATTGGAATGACGAAATGGATGGCCAGCTATTACGGACCTTATAATATTCGCGTCAATGCGATTAGTCCCGGCGGTTATTACGAAGGAGACAATCAGCATGAGGAGAATTCGAATACATTTGTGAAAAATTACAAGTCCATGACTCCGTTAGGCAGATTAGCTGAAGATGACGATATTAAGGGGCCGATCGTTTTCCTTGCCTCCGAAGCTTCACGTTACATCACGGGCCATAATCTGTTATTGGATGGAGGCTGGACAATCTGGTAAAAGAAAGGGGGAAATGTCCGTGAATAAACTTACAGTATCCAAAATGACGCTCGGCACTGTACAACTAGGGATGAATTACGGGTTTATCGGCAACAGTCAAAAGCCTGATGTTCAAGCGAGTTATCGTATTTTGCAAGCAGCATGGCAAGGCGGAGTGTCGACCTATGATACGGCTGCGACGTACGGAGAATCTGAGCAAATACTGGGCCATTTTTCGGGGAAGTTGCAATCTGGAGAAGCTCCGACAATCATTACCAAAATTTATGTGCAGCCGGAGGATGGCTGGAGTCCTGCACGAATAAAAGATGAGATTTATCGCCAGACGAGGGCGTCGCTTGAGAGGCTTGGTGTTGAGCAAGTGTCTGCTATGATGCTGCATAACGTCGGTGCGATGCGAGCTCATGGAGACATCATTGCTCAAGTATTCGACGAACTTGTACGGGATGGCTTAGTGAAACAGGCGGGTATTTCATTCTCGTCCAATACAGAAGAGGAATATGCAATGTTGCATCCGTATTTGGAAGACTCCGTTTTCGGCGCTGTACAGCTTCCATTAAATTTGTTCGATCATCGACCGCTAAATAACGGGTGTCTGGAGATGTTGAGATCCGCCGGCAAAACCGTGTTTGTCCGCAGCGTATTTCTGCAAGGACTTCTCTATGCAAATGAAGCGGAGCTGCCATCTCAACTGCCCGAAGCTATTGAGCCGATCCGCCAGCTTCGCGAGCTTGCAAATAGTTGTGGCTTAACTCCTGCTGGGCTGGCTGTTTCCTATATTCGCGATATGCCGGGTGTAGATAGTTTGGTTATCGGCGTGCAGACAGTTGAGCAACTGGAGGAAAATTTGCGGCTAATGGAAGGACCTGCTGTGCCAGAGTCAATTTGTAAAGAAATAAGAGAGAGATTCCGGAATCTTCCCGAGCGGCTCCTTTCACCAGGCATGTGGAGCAGGACATACTCATGATGGTTTTTGTGTTATGGATATCTCTCAGAATAAGTAGGTGAAATGTTGAGGCTCAGGGTGTTAGATCAATTGCAGCGTGGTGAACAAGCTTTTATCGTTTGCATAGGCGATTCCATTACAGAACAGAATTATCATCTTGAGGGCAAGCTTAATTATGTGGGTCTGCTTACAGAACGGTTAATGGAACGGTACAATCGCAAGTCGTATGTGCTCAACGCTGGAAAGAGCGGTGATACTTCACAAGGGATACTGAATCGACTGGATGAAGACGCCTTGCGATTCAGAGCGGATTTGATAACAGTGATGATCGGCATGAATGATTCTGTACAAGGAGAAGCGGGTATTGCCCAATTTAAAAGGAATTTGGAACAGATTGTCACTAGGGTTATAGGTTCTGGATCAGAGGTGCTGCTTTTAACTCAGAATTTGCTTGATTTTAATATTCATGAGCAAGCGGTCTTATCTAGAATTGCCTATCCAAAGTACGCTGCAGGGGTGCAGGAAGTGGCGGCTGCAACGGGTACTCCATTGTGTGATATTTACAGCCATTGGTGTGAACAGGTGCAAGAATCGACCAATTGTCACTTGATGCTTATGCATGATAGTATTCATCCCGGTGCCCGTGGTCATGCTTTCATAGCTGAGCAAATCTATCGATATCTGAATATTTTGCCTAGTGCGGAAGAATTGTCGAACAAATTGTATTTGCAACAGTAATACATATTCATCCAAATGACAGGAGAGGTTTCATAATGATTAGAGATGCTTTGCAAAATTTCAAGCTGTATACAGGCTTTCATCCCCGGTTAGAGCAAGCAGCACAATTTATAACTAACGAGGAATGGAAAACTCTTGAGCCTGGAAAATATGAGATTGACGGAGACAATATCTTTGCACTCGTTCAGCATTATGAAACGAAACCGCGAGAGCAAGGACTTTGGGAAGCGCATGAGCGGTACATGGACATTCAATTTATGGCTGAAGGCGAGGAGAGCTTTGGTTACGCGCCTATCGGGCAAGCGGTTGTAACACAACCTTACGATACCGATTCCGACTATGCGTTATACGATGCGGCAGGTGATTTCTTCATACTGCGTCAAGGTCACTTTATATTGGCAGCGCCACAAGATGTTCATATGCCTTGTTTGGCGGTTGACACTCCACAGCCGGTTAAAAAAATAGTGATCAAGGTAAAGGTTTAATCAACCACAAGAATAAACGACTATCGCCGTCCTTTGGGTAAATGTGTTTACCGACGAAATATAGAACAGGTATAAGTTTTTAGGGGGAACCGAAGGGTTCCCCTCTTTTGCTTATCGTTGGCGATAGGTGTTTTATTCAGTGTTTTATTCGGTATCCCCTCTACTCAGTTACATATCCAACGAAAAAGAATGATCGAACATAGGGAATGACATAGGAACTTTACATTGGATAGAGAACATGTGTTCTGTATAATATAATTATGAAAGTCAAATGCACGAATAAAAAAATTGCGGTTCAAAGGCTCGACCTAACTGGCTAACCGATACCGATTCATGATTCAAATATTAAATTTCTTTTGACGGAGGGCGATCATGGTTTGCGACGAGAAGACAATAGTCAAGACATTATTGCGGCTGCCGTATTTGCGCGGTCGTGATGGCCATAGCGATCAGGGACAGAAAGTAAAGCTTGTAAAAGCATGGCGGGCATTTCAGAAACGGTTTGCCTCGGAATCAGCCTGCTATGACTATTTGTTCTATTTGAAATGGCCAAATGGCTATTTGTGCCCGCGCTGCAGCCACGACCGGGCCGTTGTAATTACTACTCGCAGAATGCCGCTATACCAATGTCGTTGCTGCCACCATCAAACAACATTGACAGCTGGGACGATCATGGAGGGAAGCCGCACACCGCTGCGCAAGTGGCTGTCAGCGTTCTTTTTTCTTTCATTTGCCGAAATAGGGGTTAATGCACTGCAAATGCAAACCTTGCTCCAGGTGACTTATAAGACGGCCTGGTCAATTTGCCAGAAAATTCGCCAGGCCATCAGCCAATTAGATGCCGATCAGCCATTAAGCGGCCTTGTTACAAAGGAGAATTTTCGAGCATCAGCATCCGTATCTGCTCCTGTACCGATATCCATTTCCGATTCCGCATCAGCTGTATCGACTGCTATGTTTGCGTCTAATTACGACTTGGCTTCTTCAACATCTGTACTTCATTTCGATCCTGTTTTTAGTTTTGAATCTAAGTCCGATCCAAGCATGGCCGTTAATCATTTATCCGTACGGGATCTTTGCGCTGCCCGATTGCTTATGCCGGCATCCGCGCTTCTGGTTAATCCAGAGCCTCCTCTTTCACTTATTCCTGCTGTCTTACTCGAACGTGATTCTCAAGAGAGGTCGTTTCTTGTTGGCGCTTCTTTGGGCAACTCGGGGAAGCCTGAGTATGTCAAAATCAAGCTAATTGCTAAAGAACATATAGAAGGAAGGCGATTGTTGCCTTTGGGGATACGTTTGTTTGAGGAAAGGCATGTGAAAAAGGGAACATCTGTCGAGCATTCTACCGGCATGCCATATCGCAAGCGACGCTGCCTGCAGAACATATATGACAACAGTATGGGACGGTTGAAACGAACATATGGTAGTTTGGGACCAAAGTATTTGCAAACTTATCTGGACGAGTGTTGTTACTATTACAATATAAAAGCCAAGGGACGCTTGATTTTTGAAGGGTTGTCTCAACTAAGTATGGCTTCAGTAAAATGAATTTTCTTCGTTATAGTTGATTCGCCTAAAAAGTTTATGAAATTGCTCTAAGGGCTGGATCGCCTCATAAATATTCTTCGAAAAAGCTGGATACTCATGTAAGCTTGATTTCTAAGTATGGACTGCAGAGTTCAAGTTCTAAAAGCGAGGTTTGCATATTGAATAATGTGCGGGATAAGGTCAATAGAAAAGTCTGGATTTAATAGGCTTCTTTTTCGCTTATAAGTATATGAGTATATGAGTATATGGACCTGCTAGTCGGTTACTCTCCACTCGCTCAATTATTGCTCACCGCCTGTAACTGAACGAAGGGGATACCGTTTAAATGAATAAAAAAACGTTTGCTGCAATCACATGTACTACTGCAACATAATTCCTGCTTGAAGTTAATTAACCTTATTTTTAAGGAAAAACCCAGATTTCTATAGGGGCATGAAAGAATCGTTTATGTTATTCTGAAGAAATAAAAAGGGATAAGCGAATGGGTGCAATGATGTCATTAATGAAATATGAAAGCGCTTGCTAAAAAGGGGGAGTACGATGAGTGAGCATTATGAAGACGATAAAAGCAGAGCGGCTAAAGCCGGCTTTTATCACGCTTATTTTTCATTGAAAAATATATTGATCGGTTCGTATATTGTGCTATCGATTCTTGTTATTTCTATTTTTGCTGTAGTAACAAGCAAGGTGACTGAACAAATCATTACGGAGAAAGAAAATCGCGCTGTCATTAACTCACTTCGCAATATAGATGACCGCATTACGCTCAAACTGGACAATTACGGCACTGTAATGAATTCACTTGCCTATAGCGATTCGACGCAAACACTGCTAAAACAAGCTAGCGAGCTTTCCAATCAGAGGCAGCTCGAGCTTGTCAATGAAGTGTATTACAAAATGAATGAGGTCAATGTGACCAATACGGAGATAAACGCCATTCAAATAATAGATCTAAGCGGGAAGAAGTATATGCTTAATAATGGAAATTATTATTTGGAAGGACTGATGGACAACTACTTTGAATCGCCGTTATACGATCAGGTCCGTTCTTTGAACGGCGGATTGTTTATCGATTACTCGGGAGCATACTCTCGAGATACGAATAACTTGACATTGTATCGGACGATTAACGAATTGCGGGGAACCAAGCCGATTGGCGTTATTGCTATGAGCATTAAGAAGCAAGCGTTGGGAAGCATTTTATTTCAGGATTCCGATCTGCCATTAACAAGTCTCATTGATATATCGGGGATTACTGTGATCGATGCTCAAAAGGAACTGCAGGGCACGGAAAGTGCCATTTCTTTTAACAGTTTTACAGATATAGCTTCTTCGTTCGAAACTCCACTTTATGGCGACAATTACTTCATTACTTATTTGAAAAATAAGCACTACGACTATACATTGGTCAATCGCGCTCCTATCGGTTCGATCTATCAAGATGTAGCTTTTATTAAAAAGGTTAATTTTTATTTAATATTGTTTAATTTGCTCGTCGTAGTCATTATCGCTGTGTTTCTTTCCAGGACGCTGGTGAAGCCGATCAATGAACTGATCGGATTAATGAATCGGGTTAGACAAGGCAACCTCAATATAAAAATGACAAATCCGCCGCTTAACGAAATCGGCATACTAGCTAACAATTTCAATGAAATGGTAATGACGCTGCGCAATAGCGTTCCGCTGCGCAAGGAGCAATTGATCGGCAAGCTGCTGCTGGGTAGAACGGCAGATAGCGGCCTTTTGCAGCAGGCGAAGGAATTGGGGCTTCCTGCGTTTGACTCCGCCCATGGCGTCGCAGTTATGGAAATTAACGATCGTTCGAACATAGATGCTTCCGCAGTCTCGATTGACGATGTGGAGATACTGCTCCAATCAGAACTTGCAGCTATTCACTCCAGCGCGTTATTGCATATTCTTGATTCCAGGCGCGTCATTATGATTGTGCATGGAGAGGATGAGGATATCGTTCCCTACTTGCACAAGATGTTGAATGAACAAAAGAACATTCCAGTGACGATTGGCGTTGGCCGCTTTTACGCGAGTGCTGAACATATCCATGAGTCTTATTTGGAAGCGCTGGATGCACTTAATTACAAGCATCTGTTTGATCGGAATGGAATGATTTATATAAACGATATTCAAGCATATGTTTATAGCTACGAGCAGTTGGACGTCTTGGAGGATGGCATTGTCCATGCGGTCAAGTATATGAAAGAGGAAGAGCTGCTCTCAATGATCGACAAGCTGTTTATAACCTTCAAGGAGCAATTTGTAAGCAAGGAAGCGATGAATCGAACGATTGTGAATACGTATTTAAAAATATTCAAATTAATGAGCGATAGAGGGATTGACTTGTTTGGGAGCGAGCAGTCGAATATTCAGGTTCCTTCTATTAACAATATCCATCTTCATGCCGGCGCGCATGAGCTCAAACGAGAATTTGCCGCATTCCTGCAATCGGCAACCCGATTAATAGAAGAACGCCGTGAGAAACGAATGAACGAAACGATTGCAGTAGCAATTGAGATCATCCAAAGCCGCTATGCAGATAATGATTTATCCGCTGGCAATATTGCCAAGGAGCTTCACATTAGCGAGAATTACTTCTCCAAGCTGTTCAAGCATGAGACAGGAGTTAACTTTTCGCAATATGTTACAACAGTGCGAATGGAAGCTGCTGAGAAACTGCTGCGGCAAACCGGTAATAAGATTGGTGAGATCGCCTTGCAGGTCGGTTATAACGACGCCAATTATTTTAGCCTATGCTTTAAGGGGGCTTTCGGGGTTTCTCCGGGCAAATACAGGGAGAAGCAAGGTAACTAACCACATTTTTTATGGTTTTACCCAGATTATTATATGGGCAGAGTAACAGTTTTTCGTATACCTTGAGAAATGAAAGCGATTTATTTAGTGCTTTCAACTACACAATTTGGAGGGGCTATCCTATGGTAAAGGTAAAGCGAAAGTACGGAACGATTAGTCTGGCTGTGCTTGTTCTAATTGTGGCAATCCTCAGCGGATGCGGCAAGAGCAATGAAACAGTACCGGCAAGTGGTTCATCCACGCCGGGAGGAGTTGTCAGCAGCGAGCAGCCGAAAGCTGAAACAAAGGATGATGAGAACGTCGAGCTTGTATTCTGGACTTATCCCGTTCTCGATTTGCCGGGACAGAAGCCGGGTGAATACAATAACGTGCTGATTGAGAAGTTTCAAAACAAGTATCCGAATGTAAAGATCAAATTGGAGATTATCCCATATGAAGGCGGCGATCAGAAGGTTAATGTGGCGCTCGCCTCCAATACCGCACCGGACATCTTCAATGATTATCCGGGCCGTACGACAGGCTATGCTCAGCGGGGCTATACCGTTCCGCTCAACGATATGTTCACGGATGAACAGTTGAAGCAAATTCCAGAGGATCTTCTTCGAATGGTATCGTTGTCCGACGGAACGATCTTCAGCTACCCAACCGGTCTTGGAGCAACGATGCTTGTCATTAATAAGACACTGGTTGAAGCAGCGGGAGCATCCGAGTTTTTGCCAAAGGGCGAGATGCGCACGTGGACGACAGAGCAATTCGAGCAGTTGCTGAAGGCAGTGAAGGATTACCAGAAGAATGACTCTTATCCTATGACGCTGTTTGCTTTGAATGAGCAGGGGGATATGCTTTATCACAGCTTTATGGCAGGCTTCGGCGGCAAGAAATTTGCGGAGGATCGTATTACCAGTGTAATGAACTCAGCAGCAAATGTGCAGTCGCTTGAATGGGTGAAGTCACTCGTCGAGAAAGGGCTTGTTTTCCCGAATCCGGAGACAAGACCAGCCTCGATGAGCAATGACTATTTTGTGCAAGGAAAGACAGCGGTGGCGCTTGGTTCCTTGAATACGTTTAATCTCGTGAAAAAAGCGAAAGAGGATGGTACCATTCCCGAAGAATTTGAAATGATGCTGGCTCCTTTCCCTAGCTCGAAGGAAGATCATGGCGTTATCGTGCCTGGTGGCGGCGTATTTGTCTTATTCAATAATGGCGACGAGAAAAAGATTGAGTATGCCAAGAAGTTTGTTGATTTCGCTGTCAACGAAGATCCGGATTTCTTCAAGGCAGCAAAGACATTCGATGTTTTCGGCAAGCATATGATGGTGGATGAGCTTAGCCCCGAACAGCTATATATGTCTAAAGCGATATCGGAAACGGAGAAAATTTCCCGTATTGACTTATCCTATGATGTCGATGGTTATACACAGACGAGAGCCGTATTTTTCCCGGAAATGCAAGCCATATTTATTGGAGCGAAGACGCCTCAGCAAGCAATGGATGATTTTGTGAAAAAATCAAATGAAATTGTTAAGGCAGCCTCAGCCTCCAAAAAATAAACTAATTTCGGATGGAACAGGAGTGTGGAGTGCAATGCTGAAAAAACAACTTGTCCTCTTGCATAAGGAAAGATACGGCTATATGTTTGTGGCTCCGGCGCTGCTGTTCTTTGCCTTGTTTTATCTATATCCCATATTGGACGCGATCAAAACAAGTCTTTATTCCTATACGGTGTATTCCTCTGGCTGGGCCGGCCTGGGGAATTACCGGCATCTTCTGGAGGATGAAGTGTTTCGCAAATCGGTCCAAAACACTTTGCTTATTGCGTTGATGCTTGTCCCGGCGAAATTGCTGCTCAGCCTAACCTTATCGGTTATTATTAGCCAATTCAAATCGAAGGGACAAAGTTTTTTTAAAGCAGTGTTCTATATTCCTGCAGTTACATCCGTCGTTAGCATCACGTTAATGTGGCAATATATTTTGAACTATGATTACGGATTGCTGAACTATGTTATCGGCTTGTTCGGTATGGATAAAGTCAATGTGCTGAGCTATGATATGGCGCTAATCACGACGACTGCTATCGTTCTCACAATGGGACTGGGACAACCAATCGTAATATTAACAGCTGCACTTGGCGGTATCCCTCCCAGCTATTACGAAGCTGCCGAAATCGATGGCGCATCTTTATTTCGCAAGCATGCAAGCATCACGCTGCCGATGCTCAAGCCGGCCATTCTGTTTGTCGTCGTGACGGCTACAATCGGAGCCTTTCAAGTATTTGCGATTATTCTGTTATTCACTGCGGGTGGGCCGCATTACGCGACATCTACCATATTGTTATTGCTTTACCAGGAAGCGTTCGTTAACGGCGATTATGGCCGAGGAAGTGCGATGGCCGTTATATTAAGCATTATTATTGTAGCGATAGCCTGGATTCAATTTAAACTTCTGAAAACAGAAATTGAGTATTAAGGGGAATGAGTGATGCTATCTAATGAAAAGCTGGTCACCGCCGGTTCCAAACTATTAATCGTCATCATTGCCTTGCTGTTTCTATTTCCGTTTTATTGGATGCTTTCATCATCGTTTAAGGAAATGTCGGTTGCCTATCAGATTCCGCCACAGCTATTTCCTGCCAAGCCAATCATATCAAACTATATGCAGTTGCTGGAGACACAAGCGGCAAGATGGATGATGAACAGTATTGCCGTAAGTTTGGTTACGACCTTTCTGGTTGTCATTATATCTTCTATGGCTGCCTATGCACTAGCCAAAGTACCGTTTCGGGCAGGGAAATATATATTCGCTTTATTCGTCGGCTCTATGACGCTTCCGTCTGCGGCGCTCTTAATTCCGCAATTCAAAATGGCGATTGGATTGCAATTGGTCAACACATACGGAGGATTAATTATTCCTGCGTTGGCCGCGCCTTATATGATCTTCCTGCTTAAACAATTCATGATGACTATTCCGAAAGAAATGCTTGAATCGGCAAAAATCGACGGCTGCAGCGAGCCGGGTATCTATTGGCGAATTATGATGCCTCTGGCTAAACCTGGGCTTGGAGCGATCGCGATCTTTACGTTTGTATCCAGTTGGAATGATTACATTTGGCAATTGCTTATTATTAAAGATTCCACGATGATGACTTTGCCGCTAGGCGTCAAGTCGCTCATCAATGTGGAAGCAGTCAATTGGGGGCTCATCATGGCAGGCTCCGTGCTGGCTTCCATGCCAGTGCTAATTGTTTTTATTTCGTTTCAAAAATATTTTGTGCAAGGCTTAACGGTTGGGGCAGTGAAAGGATAGAAGAAAGCTGGCTGGAATGCCTTCCTGTAAATTCGGCCGTTAGCGCAAACGCCTTGCTACAAACAACGCTATCTCTGAGGTTGTCCTTAACGACAGCCTCTTCTTTCTTAGCAGAAAAAATTGAAGAGTTGTCTATAAAGGTGTAAGTTCAGCGAGATTGTAGAGATCATTTGCTATAAGGAGAGAAGCCGAAATGAACATAGAACATAAAGGATTAGAGCAGTTTCTTAAAGGGACTTTCGGAAATGGCGGGGACAATTTGTTCGTTGACGCCGCCGGAACAATTCGCCGGATTATGGATAACGATCTGAACAATAACGGTCTGTTCGATATCGTATTGCCTAACACCCATGGCTATATCGAACGTGCTCCCACTTATATCTATACAGAGAAGGAGGGAGACTGGGAGAAATTCCAGCTTCCCCATGACAGCGGATGGCTGCCGAAGGCAATAGATGTAGATGGAGACGGATATTTGGATCTCATTATTGCCAATAGCGAGAACGGAGTTACCTCCGAGCTGAAATCGTACATTTATTGGGGAGGGCCAAACGGACTTACCGGCGAGTGTACGGAGCTTGATACGATCGGTGCTTACGATGTGGCGGTGTTCGATATTAATGGCGACGGATTGAATGATCTAATATTTACGACCGCATGGTATGATCATCATAACGCGGGTGTTCCATTGCATCAGAAGGTATACGTCCAGACAGCGCCAAGGCAATTTGCCGATGTGACGGAGAAGTACAAGATTCCCGGCCTTGCCACCGTTTCGCTTATTTGCGAGGACTTGAATGGCGACGGCTATCCCGATCTGGCGCTTGTCAATTTGCGAGATCAATACAATTACGACATCGAGTCGGTCGTTTATTGGGGAACGCCCAAAGGATTCGACACGGACAATCCCGTACGTCTGCCTACCCGGCATGCCGGACAGGTGCTGACCGCCGATTTGAACGGAGATGGAAGGAAGGAGCTTCTGTTTGCCGGCGGAAATCAGCTTATCATCTATTGGAATGACAACGGCTCATTCAGTGCCGAAAATCGGCTCGTACTTGATATTGCCGGAATGACTGGTCAATTCGTCAAAGGGATGCTCACTACCGATATCGCTGATATCGATAACGACGGCATTCCCGAGCTTGTGATCGCCACGCTTGAAGGAGTGGAAATTCGCAAAGCCAATGATTTGGAACATGTGTGGATGAAGCTGCCTTGCTATGGCTGCTCCTGGGTGAAAGCGGCTGATATTCGCAATACCGGACGTATCGATATTATAGCTTCGCACTACTGTTCATCAACTGCTTATGACACGGTGTCGCTAGTATTCTGGAACAGCGAGGACGGTTACAGCCTTGACAATGTCACGAGCTTCGAGACCCATGGGCCGATGGGCTGTATGGCCGCCGATTTGGACAACGACGGAGTGAAGGAAATTATTTTTTGCAACACGATGAAGGGGCCTTCGCAATTTGATCCGAATTTCCCGGTGTTTGTTTATTACGGAACGCACGATCATCAATATAAGGCTGAGAATCGCAAAGATTATCCGGTTAATATGATGTGCCACACTTACGCGGCAGCGGATGTTGACAATGATGGATTTGTCGAGTTGATTGTAACGACGGTAGAAGGCATTCGTATTTTTCAAGGAACTGCAGACGGACCTGATTCATCTAATTACTACGATGTCATCCACCCCGCTTGTGAAAAGTATGGCTTAAGCCATATTGTAGGCGGAGTAATGGTGGGTGATTTTAATCGCGACGGCTGGCTGGATTTAATTGTGGTGCCATGGGTCATGAGGAATACGGAGGAGGAACTGAGCCACTCGGTTGTCGTCTATTACGGGGGTCCGAACGGTTATTCCAATGACAGACGCATGATTTTGCCCGCATACACAAGAATCTCACAGGCCATTCTGCTCGCTGATATTAATAATGACGGCTATATCGATTTCTTGTACGGAGACGGAGAAGGCTCTATAGGCGTGTACTATGGAGGCACGGAAGGATTTAATAAGGAACGTTATGGCAAGATCCGGCTTAAGGATTATAATGGCGCGCTGATTATGGGGCTGGCGACAGCCGACATCGACAAGGATGGCTGGCTGGAACTCATCGTAACGACAGCAGGACATTATACCCGTTTGTCGAGCCATGTGTACGTATTGCGGAATGGAAATGAAGGTTTTCCTGAGGAGAGTACGTTCATGTTCGAGACAGGGGGGACGACGGGATTCCCGGCCTTAGCCGATATGACTGGCAGCGGCAATCTGGATTTGCTTCTTCCGTTCTATTCGACAACCGAAACAAGGGAGCTTCCTGCCCGCATCTTTCGCGGGGATGGCAAAGGCAATTTCGATTGGGAGCGTCCAGAGATGATCGATTGCTTGTCATCAATCGCGTTTACCCCGGTCGATCTTAACGGTAATGGATATCCGGATTTGTTCATTTGCTGTCATCGCAATGACCTGGGACATATCGTCAATTCCAAGCTTATTATGAATGGCCCCGACGGTATTGATATAGAGAATGCTCAAGACATACTTGGATATGGCCCGCATAACTTTACGGCGAAGAATCAAGGCAATGCGATGGATCGGAGCGATAACGAGCATTATATATCCCCATTGTTCGCATGTGATAGGCCGCAAAGGATTGAATGGCAAGGCGAGACGCCATTCAAGACATCATTATCGTTCCATGTGCGCTTCGGCCACAGTGAAGAGGAAGTGAAGGGCTCTGTCTGGAGCGAGAGCATCGTCGACAGTGGCAGTGCCTTGCACGCTCCGCAAAACGCCAAGTACATGCAGTACAAAGTTGAATTCCGCGCGCCCGGATTGGTAAGCTCTCCAAAGCTTACTTCGGTTACGATTAAATCTTAGAGGATTACAAGCTGTCTCTGAAGGTAACTATAACTTTCCAGGGACAGCTTTTTGGTATATGGTCCCGGGGCATTCCTATCGTTCAAACAGCCATTTCCAGACGGATAAATGATGTTCCAGCCACGTTTTTGCTGCGGCTATATTTTTTTTTGCAATAGCTTTCGTAATTTCCTCATGGTCGCGAAGTGTAATATAGCCGGACTCTTTATCCAGAAGCTGGTCGCGCCAATCGTGAAAAAATGCGCTTATAACCTCACTTAACTCCTGAAAGGTTGCGTTGCCGGTCAGCTGAAAAAGTGAACGGTGAAAAGCGATATCCAGTTCGATGATCGATTCGTCATTCTCGATAGCGGCGGCCATCTGTGCATTAATACGGTCTAACGTGTCTAATGCGATTAGCTGTGACCGTGAAAGGATCAGCTCAAGCGCGGCTTTCTCCAGCATGATTCTCGTTTCGAGCAGCTCATGCATACGCGCAGGGTTTTGTGTCCAGCCGAAGGACACTTGATCTACAATATGGCTAATCGAAGCTTCCGATACATAGATGCCGTCACCTGGTTTAATTTGGAGAAGTCCAATTGTTTCCAGCGACTGAAGAGCTTCTCTTATAACCGTTCGGCTCATTTGCAGCCGCTCTATCAGTTCCTTCTCGCTGTAGAAGCGATGTCCCGCACTAAAGCTTCCGTCTGTAATAAATTCGCGGATTTTGGCGATTGCTTGTTCTTTTAGACTAGTGCGTACTATAGGCTCAAGTGACATAATTCCGCTTTCTCCTATTCAGCATAAATTGGTGAAGCGATACTGCGATAAAGTTGATATTAGAAGTGAGAGTAACTGAGCAGCAGATGCTCCTCAAGCAGTTCAATCGCCTTGCCCTTTTGTCCTTGCTCTATGAAATCAAGTAATTGACGATGCTGTCCAATGGACTGGTTGCGTTCTTCTATAGAAAGTGCCTTGTCACGGAGTGGTTGTTCGATGAGCGCAAAAAAATTATCAATCACAGTGGTCAATTCAACTAAATATGGATTGGTTGAAAGCTGGATAAGCCGGCGATGCAATTCATGATCCAGTCTTACAAACTCTGAATCGCTGATATTGTCTTCAGATTGCTCTATGATCTTGTATAAAGGCTGAAGCTGCTCCTTCTGAATATGGTTCATAATATGGCTAAGAGCAGCTTGTTCAATCATAAAGCGAAATTCAACCAACTGTTTAAAGGCCTGTTTGTCATGATTGGGGGGGAGCATTTCTTGGAATAGACGAGATAAATTTTGCTCTTTGACAAATAATCCCCGTCCTTGATGCTTCTCGATTAATCCGAGTGTTTCCAGATGGCTGAGCGCTTCTCTGACGACAGGACGACTTACTGCCAAAGCTTCAGACAGTGCGCGTTCCGGAGGCAGCCGGTCGCCAGGCTTCAACTGCTGATCCATCATATATTGTTTAATGCGGTCGCTTACGATCCAGCTTAATGATTTGACTTCACTTGCTAATGGTTGTTTCAATTTGCAGAACCTCCTCTACATTATCATTATAGCCAACAATTTGAGAATGTCGATTGATTGTAAGTAGAATGAGGTTCTACAACTGGTCGGCGTCATACAGAGGGATATTGGTTGCTGTTCCCCGAACCATTAGTCGCTGCTGCTCCAAATCCTTATAGCCTGCGCCGCTAATGATGCATACTATTTTGTCAGTGCGGTTAATTTGGCCTGTTTCCACAGCCTGAACGAGACCGGCCAGTGAAATCGCTCCGGCAGGTTCGCAATAAATGCCTTCCCGCCTTGCAAGTTCACGCTGCCACTTCCATGTTTCCTCATCGGCTACGATGCAGCCCACGCCCTCGCTGCAATCCAGCGCTTCGAAGGCAATGTTTGCATCCGGCGGATTAGACACTTGAATGCCTGAAATCATAGATGTCGAGGCTCCTGCTGCAGGTTGTCCCAAACCTTGCTGCCAGCCTTTTACTAAATTGCTGCAGCCTTCTGATTGGCAGGCACCCATGTGGGGAAGCTTACTGGCTTTGTTTTGTTGGCAAATCTGTTGAAAGCCTTTATATATGCCGGAGAACAGCCCGCCTCCGCCAACAGGGACAAAGACGGCATCGGGCATGCCAAGCTGATCGGCTATTTCCCAAGCGATTGTTTGCACAGCTTCCATAGCTAGCGGAGCATAGGCGAAAGCAGTAATGACAGCTTCCCAATTATTGCGAACCGCCTTGTCCCGTACCTGTTCGAAAACCTTGTTTCCGATCGCCGGATCGAAGCCGAGCCCTTTTACCTTGTACACATGCGGTTGATGAACAAGCATTTGCTCCAGCTTGGCGGGAGTGATATTTTCCTGGACATAGACGTGATAAGGAATGCCCGCTTTGGCTGCATAGGCAGCGATAGACGCGCCTGCATTGCCGGAGGTGGTGCCAATACAGGCGGTTTTACCGGATTGTTTGGCCAGGGAGAGTGCCATTGCTGAGATGCGATCCTTGTAGGAACCGGTTGGATTCAGTGATTCCAGCTTAAAATAAAGCTTCGACAAACCTAGCTCTTCACCAATGGAACTGCTGGCAATAAGCGGTGTATGCCCTTCTCCAAGTGTAATGCGATTATGCGGCGCTACGGCCGGCAAGGAGTCTGCAAAATGCCATATACCTGTAGATATCATATAAAATAGCACCTTCCATATATGTTATGGTATTACCAATTATAGTACTGTATACTCATGGTAAGGTCAATGCTTATCTGGATACTTCAATCTATGAAGCGGCCTCGTATCCCCAATGAGTGAACAGATTTACATTGATCTAATCAAAAGTGAGCGGAAAACCGGACATAATGTATGATCGGAGGGGGATGCATGGAATGAAATGAAATTGACTAAAACAAAAAGTTAATGCTATATTAATTGGTAATACCATATTATAACTATACAAAGGGATGGTGCAATGGTTATTCATGAGCATCAGCAAGCTGCAGCGCATATTCGAGTGGGGATGATCGGGTTAGGACGCTTTTCACAATTTCATCTGAAATGCTTGAAACAGCTTTCAAATGTAAAATTAGTCGCTGCAGCAGATTTAAACGAGTCAAGAAGGCTGGAGACGGCTGAAGAGTGGGGCTGTGCCTGCTATGCAAGCTGGCAGGAAATGATCGACACAGAGAAGCTGGATGCGGTCATTGTGCTTACTCCCGAAATGCATCATGTCGAACCGGCTCTGGCAGCTTTACAGGCAGGCTGTCATGTATTTGTCGAGAAGCCAATGGCGCTTACAGAGCAGGATGCTGAGCGGATGATTGAAACTGCCAAGCGGAATAAGCGGTTGCTTATGGTGGGGCATGTTCTGCGTTTTGATCCTAGAATGCTTGCGGCAAGGCAAGCGGTTCAGCAAGGCGAGCTTGGCAGGATTCGCTCGATTTATTCGAGACGGAACAATCCGAGTCGTTATTTTTCGTTATATGAGCGTACGAATCTAATGTATATTCTCGGCATTCATGATATTGATCTGCAGCGTTGGTTGACAGGAGCAGAGGTTGTTGAAGTGTTTGCCCGATCAAGCAGCGGCGCCGGGAACGGACCGGATTTAATTTGGGCCATGCTTACCTTTTCAGATGGGACGATAGGTGTAATTGAGAATAATTGGCTCATTCCAGAGCAAGCGCCTGCGGAGATGGATGTGCGTATGGAGATTGTCGGCGAGGAGGGCAGCATACATTTTCAGGATCCTGATCAATCGCTTGTATTTTGGAGTGATCACGGCGTAGTTCATAAGGCTTCCTATATATGGAATGAAGCTTATGATTCTTATGCAGGCTATATTTTTGAGGAAATGAAGCATTTCTACCAATGCGTGCGCGATAGCACACCTTCTCCTATTTTGTTGCCAGAGGATGCGAAAGAAGCTGTTCGGGTGGCGGAAGCTATTATTTTGTCCAGTCAAACCGGTCAGCCGGTTCGATTAGCGCCTTGATGTGGAAGGGGAGGCGGCGCGATGGCGCAACTGACTGAGCGTGTTTATTTAGTAGGAAGCGGATTGTTAGGCAATCGTATGTCGGATGACTATGACTGTAATATTTACTATGTAAAGGCTGGTGATAAGGGGATATTGATTGATTGCGGAGGCGGAAGAAATACGCAGATATTGCTTGATCATCTTGCGCAGCATGGATTTTCGGGCGAAAAGCTGGAATGGCTTGTATTGACACATGCGCATGCGGATCATTCCGGTGGTGCCGCCATATTGCAGCAGCAATTCGGCGCTAAGGTCGTTTGTTCAAGTTTGACGGCAGAGCTGGTGAGCGGCGGGGAAGATACGCTTGGGATCGGCAAAGCGCGGGAACTAGGGATTTATCCGGCTGATTATCACTACGAGCCTTGCGTACCGACCATCGTGGTTGAAAATGGGGAAAAACTGTGCTGCGGCGACTTGGAGCTACATTTTATTGCGACACCCGGGCATAGCTGTGATCATATAAGTATCTACATCCCGCAGCTTGCTGCATTATTTTGCGGGGATGTACTATTTTCAAATGGAAGAATAGCTGTGCAGCAGGCAGAAGATTTCTCGCTTGAGGAGCTTGCTTGCAGTATACGCAGATTGAAGCTGTTGCCGGCAAAGGATTTGTTTCCGGGACACTGGCAAACATTATGTGGCGATGATGGAAAAACGTTGGCAGCGGCCGAACGGAAATTTGCAGCGGGGGAAATACCGGAGAGCATTGTGTAGGACGGATCGGATTGGATCGGTGTCCAGTAAGGAAAAATTTTGGGAAATGGTAGGGGATGAAGAATGAATCATTTATTGTCGGCAGGGTATTATCCAGCGCTTGGGACGCCTCTTGATGAGCAGGGGAATGTCATTGCTTCGAGCTTAAGTTTACATGTTGAGGATCAGTTGAGTGGGAATGCGGCAGGATTGTTGGTAATGGGCTCGATGGGCATACAAGCACAAATTAAAAACTCCGAATATGCAAGGACGGCACAGATCGCATCTGATGCTGTAAAGGCGGCGCAGTCTGATTGCCCGGTCATGGTTGGCGTTATGGACAACTCGATCGGACGGGTGATGGAACGAATAGAAAGTTTGAAAGGGATGGCTTTAAGCGGCGTTGTAGCGACTACACCTTATTATTTTGGATTGACGCAAATGGAGGTTAGAGCTTATTTCGAACGGATTGCGGCGGAGTCTGATTTTCCTGTGTATATGTATGATTTACCGGTTATAACAAAGACAAAGATTGAAGCGGCGACAGCTATTGAGCTCATGAAGCATCCGAATATTGCAGGAATCAAGACGGGAGACCTGGCTTTAGCCCGTGTGCTGCAACGCGAGAAGGCTCAGCATGCTCCTGGGTTTTCGGTATTGTTCAGCGGCCTGGATGTATTCGATGCGGCTTACGGTTATGGATTAACGAGCCAGCTTGACGGCATGTTCTCGTGTACGACGACTATTAATAAACAGTTGTATGAAAGTTTGAAGAATAATGATATGGCGACGGCTTCCGGCTGCCTGCATGATATTATTGCGCTTCGTGATGTATTTGCAAGTGTGGGTGTATTCGCCGGCTTTAGCTATGCGATGAACTTGCTCGGTTTTGCTGGAAGTTTTACGCCAGATTATGCGCTGCGGCTGACAGCTGAGCAAGAAGATAGGGTCCGGAGCTTCATGCAGTCACTTAAACTGGTTTAAGGAGAATAACGATGACGATTCCACATATTCCTGCAGAGTTATTCGATTGGGATTCAGTAAATCCGGGGCAGGTTAAGGATGTGATGTTGACTTTCCCATGTGAGGAAAGAGTCGGGGAAATTCCATTGCATATCGTAAAAGGGGAAGAGCAAGGGCCGACCTTACTTATTTTGGCTGCTGTTCATGGTGACGAATATGACGGGGTGCGTACTGTTATTGAACTTATTCATGCCTTGCAGCCGCAGCATATTCGCGGAACGGTATTGATGGTGCCTGTAGTAAACTTGCCTGCTTATGAAGAAATTTCACGCATTACACCGCTAGACGGCAAAAATCTCGCCAGAGCATTTCCAGGCTCACCAGAGGGAAGTTATACGGAAAGACTGGCTTATTACTTGGATCAGTATATTTTGGCGAAAGCGGATTTCTTGCTCGATCTTCATAGCGGCGCTATGGAATTTTCTATTCCGGTGCTTGTAGGCTATTATCATAATGAGGAAGAAGAGTTAGGGAGACGTTCTTGTGCTGCCGCAGAAGCGTTCGGCATGGAGACGATATGGGCTCATCCGCAGGTTGGGCCGGGGCGCACTGTAAGTGCAGCGATGCAGCGGGGTATTCCCTGGTTATACACAGAAGCGAGCGGCGGCCGCAGAATTAAACGTGCGGAACAGGAACAATACAGGCGGGGCGCTTATCGCTTGATGCATCATTTGGGTATGCTGCTTGGCCCTGAAGCCTGGCTGCTCGAGCCTGCCCCTGCTATTAAGCGAAGATTGAATGGTGATGGCAATTTTGATGCTTCTTTGCTTGCGTCCATTGAAGGTTTCTTTATCCCGGCAGTGGACTTACTGCAGATTGTTGAGGAAGGCGATAATGTCGGCAGTATCTATAATATATTTGGCGAGGAATTGGAGAAGCTGGGTGCGCCTTCCTTCGGGATCGTTGTGGGCCTGGCGGAAATGCCGTACGTCAAAAAAGGCGGGATCATTTGCTCCATTACGGGGTTGATCAGATGAAAACTAGTTTGGCTAAAATGTAGAGCTCAGTAAGCCGCTCATTTTGTAACGAATCCTAGAAGCGCTATTTCGCATAAAATGTACCTTTTGAAATTGTAACGCATCGTAGAAGTGCTATCTGTGAACAAAAGCTCATTTTGGCTGCGTTTTACAGCCAATAAGCACGCTAGGATTCGTTACATTTTTATAATGAGTTTTTTCGGTATAATAGCGCTACTAGCATTCGTTAGAGTTTCCAAATGAATTTTTAACAGTCTGAAATATGCCGACTTTTAACGCAAAAACTGGCGGTTACGCAATTAAACTTGAAAGCCGAGCTTTCGTGAAATAGCAGCTGCCGCTTCTTGCACATTGGCAGATATATCAGCCAGAAGCTCAGGCTTAAATCTATGCATGGCTCCCGAAAGGCTGATCGCTCCTGCCGGTTTGCCATACATATCGAATATAGTTGCTGCAACGCAGCGTGCACCTTCTACAATTTCCTCGTCATCAAGCGCATAACCGTCCGTTTGAATTTTTTTGAGCGCTGCTTTCAGCTGCAGCACGGACTGGATTGTATTTGGTGTAAGCGGGGGCAAGCCGTACACTTGCACAAGCCCCTCGACTTCCTTGCTGTCCATATAAGCGGCTATTGCTTTTCCCATTGCCGTAGCATGAAAAGGGGAGCGCGAGCCGATAGAGTCCATCATTCTAAGCGCATGCGTGCTTTCGATGATTTCGACGTAAAGAACCTTTCCATCAACTAATACACCCAGATTGACCGTGTCGCCATAACGCTCTGACAGCTTCTTCATTTCGTAAATGGCGGCAGTGCGCAGCGTATTTCTTTCAAGCAAATTCCGCGTCAGCATCAGCTGCTTATACCCCAGACAATATTTGCCGTCCTCATCGCTTCTGCTAATGTATCCCCGGTTCTCAAGCGTGAGTACAATACGGTAGGTTGAGGACTTGGGCTGCTCCAGCATGCTGGTAAGCTCAATCAGATTAAGCGAGCCATGCTCGGCCAAAAGCTCAATTAAATCGAGTGCCTTATCAACAGATTGAATAATATATCGTTCGGTGTTTTCGACTGCTTCTTTGCTCAAATGACATTCCTCCATTTATTCCAGGCGAAGCTGCTGCAGCATCAGTTAGAGACGGGCCAGCGCTCGATCAACGGCCTGCAAGGTAGCTTCGATGTCTGCCTCGCTATGGACCGTGGAAATATACCATAGTCCGCTAGGGCGAACAAGAACGCCTTCCTCCAGCATGATCTCCGCAAATTTCGTATATTTCGCAGCATCGCGCTTGCCGAAGGCTGTAAAATCTTCAACGCTGCTTTGATCGGTAAACATCATATGAAAGACTGGGCCAACGTGATTGATAAGCCCTTGTATTTGATGCTTGCCAAACAGCTTGCGAATCCCATCTGCAAGCTGCTTCATGAATTGCTCCATTCGATGATAGCTGCTTCCGTTATCTTTGCCAAGCTCATGCAGAGTTGCCAAAGCTGCGGCTGTTGCCGCGTAATTGCCGTTAAGCGTGCCAAGATGGCTGACCGTGCCATCTTCAATCAGCTTCATTATATCGTATTTGCCGGCTACGCCGCTAATGGCCATGCCGCCGCCCATCGCTTTGCCGATCGTGACCAGATCAGGGCTAAGTCCAAACTTGCCATGTGCGCCGCTTGTGCCGAGTCTAAAGCCGGTAATAACCTCATCCATGATCATAACAATGCCGTATTTAGCCGTCAACTCTCTCATTTTTTGCAAATATCCATCCTTAGGCTGGATACAGCCATTATTGCACATGATTGGCTCAGTAATGACGGCAGCGATAGTATGATGCTCTTCGTCCAGCAGCGCTTCAAGCGCAGCCGCGTCATTCCAAGGCAGCATAATAATATCGCCTAAGCTGCTGCTGCTTTGCCCATTCGTACCGGGTACGGCACTATCAGAGGCTGCTGCTGAAACAGCTGATTGCTTCATATCGGTGCTTGGGAAAGAGGTGAAGATCGTATCGGACCAGCCATGAAAATGGCCATGGAAGCGAACCACTTTTGTTTTGCCTGTATAAGCGCGAGACAGGCGCAGCGCCAGCATTACCGCTTCGGTGCCGGAGCCGCTTAAGGCTACCCGCTCAGCGCAAGGAAGTATCTCGGTAAGCAGCTTGGCGAGTTCAATTTCGCCGCGATGCTGAAGTCCGTACGTAAAGCCTAGCTTGGATGCCTTGCTCAACGCCTCCTCCAAAGCCGGATGGGCATGACCCAGAATAAGAGGTCCGTATGCCAGCAAATAATCAATATATTGATTGCCGTCTACATCAGTAACATAAGCACCCTTGCCCGATTCTACGAAAAGCGGGGCAGGCTTCATCGAGGCGCGCAGGGTGGAAGCGACGCCGCCAGCCAAGTAATGCTTGGACTCGGCAAACAGCTGCTCAGAGACTTTGGTCGTGTAAGTCATTTAAAATGCCTCCTAATATTAGGGTTGATTTATAGGGTCGAAAGGGTAGATTGGTCTGCGAATATGCTTATATTCGAAATGCTGCAGGTTCGCGCTGCAGCAGCCTGGCGTATCGACCAAGAGAACCTTTTTAGCGATTGGCCCAAATGCGGTTTGCCAGGCAATAGCTGATTTGACCACAATTAATTTAAAGCGGCTGGCATCCAGTCCTGCATATTGAATATGGCCGATGTCCCAAGGTGGAACGCGTTTTTCTGTTAAAACGACTATAAGCTTTCCGCATTCAATAACAGCGGTTAAACCCATAGCTGCTATTTGCCCGGTCATATAGGGACCCGCATGCCGATAGTTGCCATCGAATAATAGTTTGACTTTTCCTGTTACTTCAACGGGCTCGCCATGCAACCGGTCGCTTTTCCCGCCTATATGTGCTTTGAAATCGCCGCCGATGCCTAGAGCCGCAGCATACTGCACGGCCTCTTCATCCTTTATTACAATTAAGGCAGGCTGATCGATAGAAACAAGCTCCTCCAGCAAGTAGGTTGCATCAGCAGGGGCGCCGCCTCCGACATTGTCGGAGCCCTCCACCAATATAACAGGGCCTTCCCGCTCAGCGAGGGCGATAGAAATGGCTTCTGCTGGTGTGAGCTGATCGATAGCGAATGATTCCTTCATGCTAACCGCCAAATCGACGAGCTCGGCAGCGAGCTTGTTGGCAAGCTCCTGATTATTGTCAGTTGTAACGATAAAAGACATCCCGGCATCCGCCACATCGCTGTATGGAAAGCCGCCGATAACCGTTACATTAAGTACCGACTCTAACTCCTCCATCGCAAAAGCGCGGTCCATTAATATCTTCATGCTGCCTTCTTCAGTCATCATCGCTTGCGGCACGACAAGCATTTGCGTATGCTTCACACATCGCACTGGTGAGATATCCCCATTAATCATATTCACAAGCAGATGAAAGGCTTCGATAGCTCGTTCGTACATATCCACATGTGGATAGGTATCATAGCCTACGATAATATCGGCCAGCTGTCCCATCTCCTGGCTTACATTAGCGTGCAAATCGAGCGTCATTGCGATTGGAAGCTTATCTCCAAGCTTGGCTCGCAGCCGTCTTAGGCACTCTCCCTCGAAGTCGGGATATTGCTCGGAAACCATAGCGCCATGCGCGATAACGACAAGGCCATCGATATGCTCCGGCAGTGATTGTACAAGCTCGCCAAGCAGCAGCTCGGCACTGTTCGCTTCAATCATGCCACTGGGCGTAGTCGTTGTATATAAGCCGACCTCAAGCTGAATGCCGCGTTGCTTGGCAGCGTCCAGTACGCCGCCCATTGAGGTTCGTGTGCCAAGATAGCGCTGTTCAAACATTTCCTTTGTTGTGCTGCGCTCCTTTGAAAAATGCTCTGCGGTTGTCAATCCGGGAGCAAATGTGTTGGTTTCATGCAAAATACCAGCGACAGCGATTGTTAAAGGCTTCATGAATGTCCTCCCCGAACGCTCGGAGCATAGGCAATAGCATCGATTTCAACCAAATAGTCGCCTATGCCGCATTGAATAGAAGTGCGGGTAGGGAAAGGCTGCTTGATCATTTCTGAATAAGTACGGTTATAACCAGGGAAATCCTCGTATTTCGAAAGAAAAGCGTTCATTTTAACAATATGATCTAGAGTAAGTCCAGCTGCCTGCAAAATGGTTTCGATATTGCGCAGCGCTTGTGCCGTTTGCTCTTCAATGGTGGAACCTGCAACCTGCCGTGTTTGCGGGTCAACGCCTACTTGGCCGGATACATAGACAAAATCTCCTGCTCTCAGCGCCTGCGAGAAAGGCAGCGGAAATTGTGGTGCTAGCTCAGTATGAATAGGTTGTGACATTGTGCTCATCTCCTTTAAATGAATTGGATTATGAAGGATCGACCATACGATTTGTCAGAGAGCCAAGCTTTTCAATTTCGATCGTAACGATATCTCCGTCCTTGAGCCATACCTGCTTATCTTCTGGATAGCCGAGGACGACACCTTCAGGAGTTCCAGTCAAAATAATATCACCAGGAGATAGGGTCATATGCTTGGAAATATAGCTGACAATTTCGTCGCAATGGAAAATCATATCGGAAGTATTGGAGCTTTGGCGCACCTCGCCATTAACGGTGCATTTGATTTGCAAATCATTCGGATTGCCAACTTCGTCAGCCGTAACCAAATAAGGCCCAAGCGGGCTGAAGCCGTCGCAGCATTTGCCCAGCAGCCACTGGCTGGTGCGCATTTGCAAATCGCGGGCAGAGAGATCGTTGACGCAGCAATAGCCAAACACATGGTCAAGCGCATTAGCCTTGTCGACATTTTTGGCTGTTTTGCCAATGACGATAACAAGCTCTGCTTCGTAGTCGACTTGAGAAGTGACAGCAGAAGGGAGAGTCACGTCTTTGCCATCGGCAGTCAGAGTATTGGAAAATTTATTAAATAATATAGGGAAGCTTGGAATAGGAGCATTCGTTTCCTCCGCGTGTTTACGGTAGTTCAGTCCGACGCAAATGATTTTACCGGGATTTGTAACACAAGGCTCTAGCTCCAGATCGGATTGCGAGGACAAATACATGCTTGCTTCCGGAGATGCAAGTGTATCAGCCGCAAGCTGCTGCAGCTGTTCGATTGCCGAATTGCCTGCAGAGATTGCATCCATGACTTGAAGCGGAATGGTATGCCCTTGTGGATAAAGCGCTGCTGCTGCCCGGTCGACATGCAGGACGCCTTGCTCTGTAAAGATGCCCAGCCGGTTTTGCTCGTTTTCTGTAAAAGTTAACAGTTTCATCGTATGCCTCCTATGAAATGAGTATTTCGTTTCATTATTTGAAACCATGGTTTCATTTAATATAGCATGTGCTAAATTTGTTGTAAATGCTTCCATGTCATGTTTTTGGAAAAAGCACCTTTCGGAGGAGGGAAATGAACTGGACATACAACAAAAAACCGCCAGAAGCGCTTGAACCGCCAACAGCTAGATGGTATCTAACTCTTGGGGGGAATTTAGCGTCTAACGGTTTTGTTAATTGCGGTGCCATTATGAACCGGCATCTTCAAAGAGAGACTTTATGGCTTCGAGCAGCTCGTTGTTGGAAACGTAATACACGTTACGGATAGAGTTGTTTGTAAATGTAAGCCGCAGTTGTTTATTTTCGAATAAGTAAACCGAAAATAAAGTGCCGACACTGCCTTCTTGATCAGCTTCAGGCGTTATGACGATGTTTGCTATAGAACTCAGCCATTGCTGAATTTGCTCACGGTCAGAATACGTTTTGAGCTCACCGGTGGAGCCGCTGCGAATTTCGATAGAATCTACCTGCTTTAGATCGCCAGGGTACAGCTCTTGCACTTTTTGCGGAGCAAGGTCAGGCGTTGGCGATGATTTACTGCAGCCAGCGGCAACTAGCGCCAGCGCAATAAACAAGGTTAAAGCTAGGCGAGACAGGTTCATATAATCCCCCCGTTCCGGATAAGTTATATACAATGCTCCTCAACCGTTACCTGTTTGTCTGTAATCGTAACCGTTGAATAACCGGAAGCACTTTCGGTGTAAGAGCAAACGGTTTTTTTCGTTGTTTTCCCGCTGGAGTCTGTAAATTCCATATAAATGGAGCCTTCGCCGAAAAACTTCAGCTTCGGAGTGATTTTTGCTTTTTTCCCGCTGGCAATCGTTTGTTCAAAGGAATGCTTTGACTCGCCAGGCTGTGCGGGCGTACCGCTTAATAAGCCTGTTTCTACTTTTACAATATCAAGTTTGGATTGGTTTACAATCTCTACCGTAAGGCTTTGAAATTGGCGAAACAAGTTTTCATACGTTTTATATGCGATAAAAATTCCGGCAGCTAATATTGCAGCAGCTACTATTGTTACTATTATTGGTTTGCGCAGCTTCATGGGTTGGATCATTCCTCCTTTTGAAAAGCAGACGATCATGCTGCTGGAAAGGTTGCGGCTGTCCGCAAGAAAGGATTGCTTATAAAGAAATAGAATAAGCCTCTTTACATTTCCGTTACGTTAACGTTTAATGTAGGCAAGTGAATGAGGTGATGCAGCATGCATATTAAAGAAGCGGCAAGACGGCTGAATATATCGGCGCGGGCGATTCGTTTCTATGAAGAGAAGGGATTGATTGATCCTGCCAAGGATAAGCATAATCAGTATCGGATTTTTCAGGAAAAGGATGTCTGGCGTTTGCAGACGATAATTGCTTTGCGTGAATCTGGCATGACGATCGAGGATATTAAACAGGCTTTAGCTAATATAGAAGGCGATGATTACGAGGAGCTGCTGTATTATTTGGAGCTGCAGCGCTCGGTAATGTTTGCGAAATGGCTTGAAATTCGCGGAACGATCGAGATGACGGATCATATGATCCAAGTGGTCCGCACCAAGGCCAGGCTTCCGCTCGAGGATATTTACCAGCTGGCGGAGCGGTCCAAACGGCTTAGAGATCAGCGCAGCAACTGGCAGGACAGATGGAATTTTGATAAACAGGCTGTAGAGCATGATGAGCGTGTCAAGCACGCGGAGGCCAAGTACCGTGATTACGAGGCTGCGCTGGCATTAACCGTGCAATGGGTTGCGCCGCTTGCTGGCGAGCGGGGGCTCGATATTGGCACCGGCACGGGTAATTTGGCCAAGCAACTGATTGAACGCGGGGCGCTAATGGCCGGTGTCGATCAATCGAAGGAAATGCTGAAGCGCTGCCGCGAAAAGCTGCCTGAGATGGAAACGAAGCTGGGCAATTTTTTGGCGCTGCCTTATTTGGGGGAACAATTTGATTTTGCAGTGACAAGCTTTGCCTTTCATCATTTGTCTGAGCAGCAGCAGGTGCTTGCCATCGAGGAAATGCGCAGAGTGCTTAAGCCGCATGGGCGTATTTGTATTGCCGATCTCATGTATAGCGGAGCTTATGAGAAGCTGCCGTGCAGCGGTGAATCCTACATTCATTTGGAGAAGCTTATCGAGGTGCTGGAGCAGCGCAGATATGTGACCAAATGGCAAAGGCTCAATGAGCATTTGCATATTATATATGCTATTCCTATCCGATAATGGTATTGACCTTTCCGTTACGAGAACCCTTATGCTAGGAGCTGAAAACAAAGCTGAACTGCTGGCTGCACGCTGGCATAAGGAGGAAAAAGAATGACTGATCATGCACGTATTTATGTAGAGGAAGCAGAAAAATACCATCTGCTTATTTCCAAGCAGCCGCTGCTTCATGACGTAATCGAGGAAATAAAGCCGCTGAAAGGGCTGGATGTCGTGGATGTTGGTGCAGGTACAGGACGGCTGACTGTTGCGCTTGCTCCATTAGTGAAATCTGTTATTGCGCTGGATGCTTCCGCTGAGATGCTGGCTGTTACAGCAGAGCGATTGAAGCAGAAAGGGTTGAGAAATTGGCAGACGCATATTGCGGACCATCGTTATTTGCCGATCAAGGATAATAGCGCGGATTTGGTAGTTGCAGGCTGGACTGTTGCTTATATTGCCAATGACGAGGTAAAGGATGGAGCGCTTAATTTGCAGGAAACGATTGCGGAAATGAAGCGTATTTTGCGACCTGGCGGCACTATAATTATTTTCGAAACGATGGGTACGGGAGAGACTGCACCGAATCCTCCGGATATGCTGAAAAGTTATTATAAGCGGCTACAGGAGGAATATGGCTTCGCTCATCGCTGGATCCGAATGGATTATCAGTTTGAGAGTGTGCAGCAAGCGCTTGAGCTTACGCAATTTTTCTTCGGGGACGAGTGGGCGGAGAAAGTGAAGCAGAGCCAGTCCAGTGTTGTTCCTGAATGTGCGGGGATATGGTGGCTGCATGTGTAAGCTGTATGGGGTGTAAATACAGCTATTAGCGGTTGCACTGCGTCACTTTGTACGAAAAATCATACAAAAGGTCGTGTTTGTGGCGCGCCCTGTGCCACTTTGTGCGAAAAATCGTAAAGCCGTTTCAGACACGCAAATCGGAAAAATAAAACCTGCATCTGCCTAAGCAGCTCAGCTTAGGCGGTGCAGGTTTTTTGTACGGTGAAAAACAATTCTCCGCGAAATGATGCGTCACAAGAACGGTACAATGCGCCTGCTAGATTTAATTTTCCTGCTGGTGTTTGGCAATCGCAACTTTGGAGCGCGATACGATTAACACAAGCGCAGAGTATGAGATGAGAATAACGCCAGTAATAATAAAACCGCCTATTACATCGGTCGGCAGCCAGCCAATTAATGCAGATCCGGCAACTACGCCAAGCGAGAAGAAAGCATAGAAATATCCATAAGCCTTGCCTCGAATATCCTCAGTAGTGGCGTCGATGAGCACAGAGTTAAGAGATGGGAACAGCAGCGCAAAGCCGATGCCGTAGCAGGAAAGAGCTGCATATAGTATCATGCTTGAATGCCCCTGGCTAATGAACAGCTGCCCCGCGCCCATTAGACATATGCCAAGCGATAGAGTATACATTGGAGATACCTTGTCAAATATGCGATTCGTTGGCAAAATAAAGACAAGCACCGCAACAACACCGAACATGCTCATTAATGTTCCGCTAAGCCTGGAATCAAAGCCAAGCGACTGGACATGCAGCGGTAACAAATAGGCCAGACAGCCTTGCGAGAACATTAGGAAAAAGGCGCCGCTATAGGCCGTCATAATGCCTTTATTCATAAAAAAGGTGCGGAGCGGGATGCGGACAGCGGCCTTCTTCTTGCGTATGACAGGCGCTTTGGATTTCAATGCGATGTAAACGATAATAGTAAGCAAAAAGCCGCTGATCGCGACGACCGCAAACACGGATGGCACACTAGTGCGGCTTGCCATAATGCCGCTGAAGGCCGGACCGACGATCGCTGCAATACCGACGAAGGCTCCAGATATAGCACTGTTTTTGCCGCGCTTTTGTCCTTCTGAGCTATTGGCCAGATACGTGAAGGCTGCAGGAACAATTAAGCCCCCAACAAAGCCGTGGATAAATCGGATAATAAGCAAGGTGGTCGTATCTTGAATGACCCCGTACAGCAGCAGTGCGCCGCTTGTCATGAACAATCCGGTCAGCAATATAATGAAAGGATTGCGGCGATCTGTCAGTACACCTGATAAAATATTGCCGAATGTGTTGGAGAAGGAATACATGCCAACAGCAAGACCAGCGACAAGTGATGAGGCGCCCAAGGATTCAGCAAATGTACTCATGACAGGCAGCTGTGAAAATAAATCAAAAAATGAGAAAAAGACGACACAGTAAATCAGGTAAATCGTATTAAATGGCTTAACCTCGTAGCTCGCTTGCACTTTTTTTAGCTTAATATCTAAAATAAAGTTGCCAAACGGTATAAATGCGGCCAAAAAGGCGACAAGGGACCAAACAATGCTCCATTGAATCCGGATAGCAGCATAAATAATAGCAGCCGCGTATCCGACGAATATAATACCGTGCAGACTGCCAACGATACGTACCGCAGCATCAATACCGCCCATATATTTTAGCGGCATCGCGATAAGCAGTAATATTAGCAACGATAAACCATCCAGCATGCCTGCGGCTCGCAGTATGCCGATTGGATGACGAAACATAATAAAACCCCCAAGTGATGCGAATGATGTTAATCTTAACCTATTATAACGTACATTATTTTTATATAAACCTTGTTATTTTGACAATGTTGAAAACAGTAAGCATGATTGGATCAAAGGCTGATCGAAAGGAGCGACTATGCCGACCTATACCTGGCTGGAAGCTATATTATTTCCTCAAGTGCGCATAAACGAGCAAAAGCTGCTTCAACACTTATCCGGTAAAACGATTATTATTACAGGCGCCAGCTCGGGTATTGGCGAAGCATTGGCTGTCAGACTGTCCAATATGCCTGTTCATCTTATTTTGATCGCCCGAAGAGAGCAGAAGCTGATTGAGCTTAAAAACAGCATCGCCGCAAAGGGTAAGGCGAAGGTGTCAGTCTACGCTGCAGATCTTCGTCAAGCCGATGAAATGGAAGCCTTGCTGCTGTGGCTTGAGGCTGTGCCTGGCGGCATTGATATTATCGTAAGCAATGCAGGCAAGTCGATCAAGCGCTCAATTTTTGCCAGCCTTGACCGGTATCATGATTTTACACGAACGATGGCCATCAATTATTTGGCACCAGTGCAGCTCATGCTTGCTTTAATTCCTGTGCTGGAAGAAAAAAAAGGGCAGATCATTAATGTTTCAACTATTAATATGCTTCTGCAGCCTTTTCCGCATTGGTCTGCCTATCAAGCCTCCAAATCGGCCTTCGACCAATGGCTGCGTGCTGCTGCGCCCGAGCTTCGCGCCAGAGATGTGAAAGTAACGACTTTTTACCTCCCTTTAGTGCGCACCCCTATGATTGAGCCGACCGCCTCCTACAAGTCGATGCCGGCTATGTCGCCCGAGCATGTGGCGGCGCATATCAGCAAGGCGATGTATACGCACAAACGAGCTTTCAAGCCATGGTGGCTTTGGCCTGCAGAGTGGCTGTCTTTCTTTAAATGATAAGACTTTATAAGTTTTCACTATAAATTTGTTCTTATAATTCGCCGGTAAACGCGCCTGTCCAAAGGACGGCGGAGCTGTTTATCCTTGTGCGCGCGCTTGGGACAGGCTGGCGCCAAGATGGATAAAGGGGGAGCGCTGATGGACTTTTCAAAGCTGCTTCGCGTTATTTATAGACTGAAATTGCACACGCCTGTTGGCTGGATAAGACTGATGAATGCGATGAGACAATATGGGACGAATGTTTTGGCGCTGCTCCAATATGCCAGTCGATCGTACGGCTTTCGTTCTGCATTAAGAGATGAAGAGGAAGCTTTCACTTATAATCAATTGTTTGACCAATCCTTATCCCTAGCGTACTGGCTCCGCACCAAATACGGGTTGCAAAAAAAAGACCGTGTGGCCATTTTGTGCAGAAATCATGCCAGCCTTGTTCATTCGATATTTGCGGGCTCCGGGCTAGGCGCAGATTTGTACTTCATAAATATTGAGATGAGCAAGGATCAGTGGCAGCGGCTGGCAGCGCAATACGAGTTCAGCTTTGTCATATATGATGAGGAGTTCACTGAGTTTCTTCATGCATCCTGCTATGCCGGTAGGAAACTGTTAAGCTATCATGATAAAGCTGATTCAGTTTATAAGCTCGCTCGCACAGCTGCACCGGAAAAAATAAAGCTGGCAAGAGTCAGCGCCGGAAAATTAATGCTTTTAACAGGAGGAACGACAGGCCATTTCAAAACGGCTGCTCATAAGCCTTCGATATCGCAATATATAGGTCCTTTTTTATCTATCATGACCAGATTGAAATTAGCTGATTACGAGCGAGCTTATATTGCCACGCCTATTTTTCATGGCTATGGCATAGCGCTGCTGTTCGTTATGACCGCGATGGGCGGAGAGATGGCGATTTGCCGCCGCTTCACCGCTGAGCAGGCCTGCGAGATTGTAGAGCAGCATAAAATTGAAATGATCTCGGTTGTGCCGCTAATGCTTCATCGCATGCTTGCGCATTCCAAGCAGAGCTTGAACTCGCTGCGCTGCATCGCTTCCGGAGGAGCAGAGCTTCAGCCGGCATTTGCAGAGCTCGTATTAGAACAGCTTGGTCCTGTCCTGTACAATTTGTACGGCACCTCAGAGGCTGGGCTTAATACAATTGCGTCTCCGAACGATTTAAGCAGCAACTCGGCAACGATTGGCCAAAAAATATTCGGCATTCAAATAGCGGTGATGAATGATAACAATAAGCCTATGCAGGCTGGCGGGATCGGACAGCTATGCGTTTCGCATGAGCTCTTTCGCAAAAGATCAAGGAAGCGCTGGATTCCATCTGGAGATATGGGCTATCAGGACGAACAGGGGCTTTATTACTTAAGCGGCAGAATGGATGACAGAATCGTGTCAGCAGGAGAGAACGTCTATCCGCTTGATGTGGAGCGAGTGCTTTTGCAGCATCCTCTTATTGAATTTGCAGCCGTCGTGGGCGCAGCGGATGAGCTGTACGGCCAGCGATTGCATGCTTGGATCGTACCCGCTTTTGCGGCGGACCTGACAGAGGAGTTGCTGAAAGAATGGCTGCGCAGCAGATTGGCGAGGTATCAAATGCCTGCTCAGTTTACATTTGTGGAGCAGCTGCCTTATACTGCTGTAGGCAAGCTGGATCGGAAGCAGCTGAAAAGCTGGAAAGGTGAGAAGGATGAAACAGGCAATACAAGAACAGAAAAAAATAATGGAGCTTGAGCAAATAGATCGAATGGAGCAAGCACAGTCGTTTTTTGTGCGCAAGCAGAAGGAAACGGGCGTAGAGCTGAATGAGGTTCAGAAGCGGGCCGTCGCCACAACTGACGGGCCGGTGCTTCTGCTCGCTTCTCCCGGATCAGGCAAAACAACGACGATGGTGATGAGAATCGGCTATCTGATTGAGGAGAAGCAGGTTAACCCTGCGCGTATTAAGGCGCTTACCTTTAGCCGAGCTTCGGCGGCGGATATGAAGCAGCGCTTCCAGCGCTTTTTTCCTTATTTGCCGGCCGCCCAGTTCTCTACCATTCATAGCTTTTCCTTCGAAATTATGAAAAGCTACTTGCGCAGCAAGGGGCGGCGCTTTCGCCTTATTGAAGGGCGGGCGCTGGCAGGAGAAGCGCCTTCTGCTGCGTCCTCGTTATTGGAGAACGGGCAGCCGCCGCATAAAAAAATGATTTTGCGCATGCTGTACGAGCGAATAACCAGGCAGATCCTGGCTGAGGATCAGATGGAAGAGCTGCTTCGGTACATCAGCTATGTCAAAAATAAAATGATTCCGCAGCAGCAATGGGCTGATGTGCGTACAAGCCTCGTGAAGGCCGATATTGTATTGCGGGAGTACGAGCAGTTCAAGCTTGATCAGCACGGCGAACAGTGGATCGATTATGACGATATGCTCGTTATAGCCGAGCGGGCCTTGCGCGAGGATCCGGTGCTGCTGGAGAGCTTTGCGCAGCAATTCGATTATGTGATGACGGATGAAAGCCAGGACACCTCGCTTATTCAGCATGCGATTGTAGAGAAGCTGGTAAGCGGGCATGTCAATTTATGCGTCGTTGCTGACGATGACCAATCCATCTATAGCTGGCGTGGTGCAGAGCCTTCCTATTTGCTCGATTTTCAGAAGGTATATAAAAATGCGGAAATATTATTTATGGAACAAAATTATCGTTCAACGCCGCAAATTGTTAATACTGCTAATGAATTCATTAAGCGCAACCGTGACCGTTATCCGAAAAATATGTTTACAACCAAAGAAAAGCAAGCAAATGAGTCGATCCTATTTACACAACTTCCGGTTTATGATCGCCAGGCTGCTTATATTGTAGAGCGAATTCAACAGTATAAGCTGGAAGAGCTATCCGAGGTCGCTATATTATACCGCAATCATGATAGCTCCATTCCACTTATCCATGCTTTCGACCGCGCGGGTATTCCTTTTTATATGAAGGATGCTGACAATCGCTTTTTCTCTCATTGGGTTGTTGAAGATATTTTGAATTTTATGCGCATGACCTTTACTGATCGGCGTGTGGACCTGCTGGAAGCTATATATCGGAAAATGAACGGCTATATAAGCAAAGCGCAAATGGAAGCGCTGAAGCAAATAGATAACAAGCAGTCTGTGTTTGATAACTTAGTACAATATGTTGAATTGCAGGATTATCAGCCGCAGCTGATTACCGAATGCAAGGAAATATTTCAGCAGATGAAAGGGATGCCGCCGCTGCAAGCTATTCAGGTTATAAGAGGGCGGTTAGGCTACGACAAAGCGATTGAGAAGCTGAGCGAGCGTTATGGCTTTCGCAAGGATTATTTGCTGGGCATATTGGATACTTTGGAGAGCATTGCGGACTCGTTGGAGACGATGGAGCAATTCGCTGCGCGCCTAAAGCACTTGGAGGAAAGGCTTAAGCATGCTAAGAAGATAAAAGGGCAGCCTGCTGTAACGTTTTCCACTCTTCACAGCGCCAAAGGGCTGGAGTTCGACCATGTATACATGATTGATATGATGGAAGGGATTATTCCTTCGGCAGATGAAATGAAAAACAGTGAGCAGAGCAAAGCTGCAATGGAGGAAGCGGTACGGTTATTTTATGTCGGCATGACGCGAGCGAGACAGAGGCTGGAATGCATGACTTACTCGGAGCGGGGCGGTGTAAAAGGGATGGAGTCGCGTTTTGTCAGCGCCATTAAGGCTAAGGCAGACCCGAAGGAGCCGGGCACAGCCCTTCAGCAGACTGTCCCGGCGCTGCTTCCAATGAATAATCCCAATGCTATAAAAAATAGATCGGAGCTCGTAGTGGGCAGCTCGGTGAAGCATAGCAAATTCGGCATAGGCACGATTGTGCAAGTGGAAGGCGACAGCGTACAAATTCAATTTACTGATCGCGAAGCGCTGCTTTCCATCCAAATATGCCTCGATATGTGTCTGTTGGAGCTGGCTTAGCGACCTGTGGGCAGTTAGGCAGCGGGTGAGTAAGCAGGCTTGGGTGGGGTTAAGCAGGCTCGAGCAGGATAATGAGGCTTGCAGGATAATGCAGGCTTGAGCAGTATAATGATGCAGGCTTGAGCAGTATAACAGGCAGAGTATTCATTTACTGCGCTTTGCTTGTTTACCGGTCAGCTAACTTGTTTGTTAAAGTATCGCGTATAACGGCTTGTCTATCAGGGTATGAACAGCTATATGGGGAAATTGCTCGGCAAGCAATTGTGCGATATAGCGCATGCCGGGCGCTTCACTTTCTGCATGTCCAAGCATAATCATGGAATAATCCAACCCTTGCTCACGGGCATCGCGAACATACTCAGGCGCCTCCCATTCCGGACCCTCCCCTGCGATAACGAGCTGTACTCGCTGCTCACGCAGCAAAGGAAGCACGACATTGCCGCCGCCGCGATAGCCTACAGTAATCGCAACGCGCGAGCATGCCTGAGAGGGGTCTCCTATTAACCGCACATAAGGAATCCTTAATGTATGCTTGATATGCTCCGCAATGTCGGCAGCAGACATAGAAGGCAGAACGGCGATCGAAGCGGCAGGCAGCCGCTGCTCCATATACGGCTCCCACTCCAGCTGGTGAACTAATCCATCTGTAATAAGGTCGATTTGCTCGCGGTGGCAATGGTCATGATAGCGAAATATAGCTATGCCGGATTCCATAATGGATAAATGCTTGTTTTGCGCTACAGCATCCTCTTTCCACTGTTCGTGCTGCATACCGTTATGATTATAGTAAGGATGCTCATGTGAAATAATGAGGTTCGCTCCAAGCTCGGCAGCCTGCTTAATGACAGATTGCGTGGCCAGGAAGGTTACAGCAACACTTGTTATAGTTGTATCTGGTTCACCATACAGAAGCTTGTCTACCGTTGGGGATACTGCGGGTCCGCGGCTGGTCAAGTAGTCAATGAGCTCTCCAATCGTAAGGCTGGTGTTATGCTGAGCAGACAGGTTCATCTCTATTAACTCCTCTGATACTATGATTAGCTTTCATTATAAATGATGGCTAATGATGCGAACAGTGCGAATAGGTGTCTCGGGTCATCTTAGTGTAATTTGTCAGGCTGTTGAAAATAATTCTAACGAAGCTGACAAGTGCTATTTCAACGAAAACAGCTCATTTTTAATTGTAACGAAGACTAGCAGCTCTATGTGTGAACAATCCACGTTTTTAGGCCCTTTTGACCCAAATAAGCCCGTCAAGCTTCGTTAGATTTTTAATTCAAGCTTTTTCGGCATAATATCGTTTCTGGTCTTCATTAGATGGTCACACGTTCCGTTATTTGCCTAAAAACTGCCATTGATTTAATTACGCGGACACACATTCCGCTATTCGTCTCTAAATGGGACTTTTTCTTCGATTTATTGACCAATAGCGGAACGTCTGTCACTTTACCTCCTCAAAACTGCGGTTTTGGGCCAAATAGCGGAACGTGTGACCATGTACATTCATTTTGGGCAACATTTGGTAAGCAAAAGAAAGGGGAACGGAGAGCAAGATTGGGACTGAAGCGATAGCGTCCGCCTTTGTAGGCCAGTTTTAACTATTACAGGTTTTATATGCACCAAAAAATTGGCATATAACAGCGGTCGTAAAGCCCAAACTTGATCGCAGTGCCACCTCTTCAATTGCTTGTTGCATCATTCACAATTGAATGGACACACCTGAGAAGCCTTATTGGTGTAAAAAGTGGGCTCCAAATGGCGGTTTGCTTACACAGAGCGCTTGGCGAATTCGTTACAATTTCAAACACTCCATTGTACACATATAGGCTCCACGCAGCCGTTAGGTCTGAACCCGATGCCGGGCTCAGGCTTTTTTTTGTTAGTAATAGGCAGCTGTATAAAATTTGTTCAATCAGACTTGTGGATAACATGTGTACAAACATCCATTTACATGTTGATAAGGCTGTTGATTTTGTGGATATCTAACTTGAAAACTGTGAGTTTCATGTGTATGAAATGTGGATAAGTGCATAAATGCGTGAATAACTTGGTGTGCGGCTTGAATGTTGGGGTGAAAATGCAGTGAAGCAGCTTCTCGCGATTATTAACATGTTTATAGTTTGATTTTGTGTATCAGTCATTACCCTAACAGTTGCCAGAGATGCTATTTCGATTA
The DNA here is from genome assembly GCF_050864975.1 of Paenibacillus sp. GXUN7292. NCBI lineage: Bacteria > Bacillati > Bacillota > Bacilli > Caryophanales > Paenibacillaceae > Paenibacillus > Paenibacillus sp. GXUN7292. The sequence goes on from NZ_JBOZWO010000008.1 coordinate 137,698, forward strand.
TTTTAGCTCATTTGAGCATTTAACGGTTGCCACGAGCGCTATTGTACCATTTCTCGAGCAAAAACAGTGCTTTTTGGGAAATTAAGCGCGATGGCAACCGTTAGAAAATTAAAGCTGTCTTTTTTGCACGAATAGCGTTTGTGGCAACCCTTAGAGGTTCATCATTGCTCGGTATTCTCTGCGACGAAGTAAGTCAACTCGAATGGACGATCGCATAAGTAAGATTTCTCTATTAACTTGTTCTTATTCTTGTTTGTCCAAAAAGTCCCAGTTCACAATTTGAATATGCTCAGTTAATGCTGCACATATGTCGTTCTCGTTGCCTAGCTTAATCGCTTCTAATAAGGTTTCATGCTCCTGGCATAATTTTATTAGATCGTCATAGGTGCGGGCTTGAGTTATGAAATGAAGACGAATCCGGTTATAGATAGAGTTCCAGATGCTTATGATGTTGCTCATTCCGGAAAGCTCCACTAAATAAGCGTGAAATTGCAAGTCATAATCTGCTATTTGTGCGATATCCTGACGATTTGCTGCCTCTTTCATCTTGTCTATAATATTATGCAATTTAGCATAGTGGGAATCATCAAGTAACGCTAATGCCTTCTTAAATGCAAATTGCTCTAAGGTCAGCCTTATTGGAATAAGCACGTGAACAACTTCCTCGCGTGAAATATCGGAAACCATCGTTTCCTTGTAGGGCTGAGAAATAAGCAAGCCTTCCTGCTCAAGCATCCGCATAGCTTCTCGAATAGGTCCCCGGCTGACACCCATTTGCTTTGACATCTCCACCTCACGCAACCGTGTACCTGGCAATAGATGTCCGCTAAAAATCGCTTTGCGTATATCATCAGTAATTTTATGGCGAAGAGAAGTGTTTTTCTGTTCTTCGAAAGTGAAATTTTCCATATGAGCCGTAAACTCCTTTACCAACAATAAATCCTTATTAATCTAGACTATAACTTACAAAAATAAATTTGTAAAACTAACTTGTAACATTGTAGACAATCTTACAATATGAAATTATAATGGGGGTAAGTTGGTTAAATATTCAAGTATGGGAAAAGAGGCTACCTAAAGATGAGCAGAGAACTCGAGACATTAGAAAGTCAGAAAGTGCGCAAAATCAGCTTTGAGGGCGATGCCCTGAGGATGTCGATGGACTGGACAGTTGAGGATCTGAATAAGGTTCAGGTTCTCGTCGAAAGTACCGATGGGGCCAGCCACCCTAGCTCTTATCACTTAAATCAGCTGGTGAGCGAGATCGAAAAGGGCGTATTTCAAATGAATGGTAAGCCTGCCATCTATACGACAACAGACATTTGCGATGGAGTAGCACAAGCGCATCAAGGCATGAAGTATTCTCTTCCATCCCGGGATATGATTGCTTCCATGGTCGAAATTCATGCAATGGCTACCCCATTCGACGCAATGGTGCTTTCTTCTGCTGGAGATAAGGCGGTTCCGGCTCATTTGATGGCGATAGCCAGATTGGATATACCAGCTATACATGTGCCTGGCGGAGCCATGGGGGCGGGCCCTTGCATGCGTTCCAACGAAGAGCTTTGGCATATGAGCGTAGAGGTGGATAAAGGAAAAATGACCAAGGAAGAGTTCTTGGCGTTTCAACGTGCTTGCTGCCCTACCTGCGGAGCCTGTCAATATATGGGTACGGCAGCTACTATGCAAGTAATGGCAGAAGCTCTAGGATTAGCGCTTCCTTGGTCAGCCTTAATTCCTGCAACGAATGCAGAGATTGGGCGCATGGCACGGGCTGCTGGTCAACAAATTATGCGGCTGATTCATGAAGGGATATCACCTTCAAAGATATTAACGAAGGAAGCTTTCGAGAACGCCATTATGGTTCACTCTGCGATTGGAGGCTCGTTAAATGCAGTCATGCATTTGATTGCAATTGCCAGGGAAATTGGGATTGAGCTCGATGTACAAGAGTTCGATCGCATTCATCGTCAAATTCCAGTGCTAGTTGATACGAAGACAGCCGGTCATTATCCGACGGAGTTGTTTTGGTACGCTGGGGGCGTGCCGCAGGTTATGCTTGAGTTGGAAGCTTATTTGCATCTTGATGTGATAACCGTAACCGGAAAAACATTGAGAGAAAACTTAAACGAATATCGAAACAACGAAATGCCGCGTTTTGCTGAAATGTTTTTGGCTAATTACAAACTAAATCGTAGAAACGTTATTTATCCAATGTCCAAACCGCTTAAATCTCACGGGTCGCTTGCCGTGCTGAAAGGCAATTTGGCTCCGAAAGAAGCCACTATAAAAATTTCCGCTGTTTCAGCAGACATGCAGGTGCATAAAGGAAAAGCAAAAGTATATGATAGTGAACGGTCTGCCGTTGATGCATTGATCAATAAGGAAATTGTGCCGGGAGATGTTATTATTGTCCGTTATCAAGGTCCTAAGGCTGTCGGCATGCCGGAAATGTTTTTTCTTTCTGAATTAATCGCTTCTGATCCTGTTCTTTCACACACGACATCGCTGGTGACGGATGGAAGATTTTCCGGTGCTACACGCGGGCCTTGCGTAGGATATTTGGGACCTGAAGCGCTCTCGGGAGGACCGATTGCTGTTGTTCAGAATGATGATATTATTTTAATAGATATTACTAATCGAATCATTGATGTAGTTGGAACTGAAGGCGTAGAACGTACTTCGGCTGAAATCGATCAAATTTACAGCGAGCGTCTGAAAAACTGGACACCTCCGACTATTCACCATAAAGGCGTGCTGGGACAATATACGCGTGGAGCAAGACCAGCTTTAGAAGGCGGCTCGTGCTCGAGCTATCATTCAAATCATTTTGAATAGGGGAGAATGGTTATGGTAAAAAAGCTGAATATCATTGTTGGAGGCATGCTTCAGGAAAGCAATACATTTAGCTCGTACAAAAGCGGCATTGCGGACTTTTACAACTATTATTTTAAAATAGGAGAGCAACTGCTCGATAATAACGTAGATAATGAACTGAGCGGATTTCTTCGTGCCGCCAAAGAGCGGCAAAATGTCACGATACTTCCAACCTTATTTACACAAGCGTGCTCTTCCGGACCAATCCGTCGGAACGATCTTAATGAGCTGAAGCAATTGCTTGCGGAGCGATTGAATGAATGGCCTGCATGCGATGGTGTCTTGTTTGTTCTGCATGGTTCATGGGTAGCTGAAGACAGCGATGATGTTGATGGAGAAATTGTAACCCTGATTCGCAATAAGGTAGGTGCAGATATTCCAATTGTAATAACACTTGATTCGCATGCAAACGTTACTCAGACGATCATGAATCAAGTTGATGCGCTTGTTGCATACCGAACATTCCCGCATGTCGATTATGCTGATACTGGCTACAGAGCTGCTAATATATTGTTTTCAATTATTGGCAAGGAGTTTAAGCCGTTTATGTATCATGTGAAGCTTCCTTTAATATTGCCAGCAGAGGCGCATACAACAAGTGTCGAGCCCATGAAGGAGCTGTGGCTGGAGGCAGATGCAGGGCAGCAAAGCGGAGCTTCATTAGCTACTTCGCTCTTGATTGTTCAGCCATGGCTAGACGTAGCTGAGCTCGGCTGTACCGTTGTCGTAGTAGGAAAGGATGCAGTAGAAGCTGAGACGGAAGCGAAGCGGCTCGCATCATTACTATGGAGCAGACGTCAACAATTTCAAGTCGATTTATGGAATGTGGAGCAAATTATAGAGCTTATGCGAAAGCAAAAGCCCGCAGGGCCTGTTATTGTTTCAGATTCAGCCGATAGCCCTGGTGCCGGGTCACCTGGAGACAGCAATGCAGTTTTGCGGCAGCTCCTGCAATTTGGCAATGAATTGAAATTTACTTGTCTGTTAAGTATGGTTGATGGCGATGCTGCCAAGCTAGCTGCAGACAAAGGCGTAGGTCAAAGTGTTAGATTAACCGTCGGTCACTCTATGAGTGTTGAATATGGACAGCCTATCGAAATTCAAGGGATAGTGGAGTATGTCAATCGAGAGGGTTCATTCACTTTTGGGGGTGGGACGGTCCCAAATATGAAGGCGATTATGGGCTGCTGTGCAGTTATTCGAATCGATAGCATTTATTTATTGCTTATGGAGCATTCGACCTTTACCGGTGATCCGGCTATGTATAAAAGTGTTGGATTGGAACCGCTTGAAGCTGACCTTGTCCTAGTGAAATCTGCTTCGCAATTCCGTGCGGAATATGAACGCATCGCTCATGGCGGCATTTACATAATCGATACGCCTGGAGCAAGCACGGCCAATTTTTCTAAGCTGTCTTTTAAAAAGGTGCCGAGACCTTTGTATCCTTTAGATGAATGCCTGGATTACATCATATAGCTGCTTGGCAGCAAGAGGAAGGGAAGGAGTCACTTATGCGTTTATATAATAAGGTCGCTTTGGTTACCGGCGGCGCTACTGGAATTGGCCGAGAAGTATGTTTAGCCTTTGGCCGTGAGGGGGCCAAGGTAGTTGTCAATTACATAGGTGATCCGAAAAGCTCTGAAAAAGTCGTGTCTGAGATTGAAGCGGCTGGCGGAACAGCGATCGCTATTTGTGCGGATGTCAGCAGTGAAGAGCAGGTCGGAGGTATGATACAAGAAATCGAAACAAAATGGGATGGCGTGGATATTCTCGTGAATAACGCTGGGATTTATCCCCGCAAAGCCTGGCATGAGATTACCGGAGATGAATGGGACAAGGTGCAGGCTGTCAATGCCAAATCCTGCTTCCTGACGAGTAAAGCCGTGTATCCCCATATGCGCAGCAAAGGGTATGGCAAAATCATTAACGTCACCTCTGTAACTTTTTTTCGAGGTCAAAAGAATTTTGTCCATTATGTTGCTTCCAAAGGAGCAGTTATCGGTTTCACTCGCGCATTGAGCCGTGAATTAGGAGCAGAAGGAATTACCGTTAATGCGATATCTCCTGGAGCCGTTATGACCGAACAGGAATTGTTGGATTTCCCGGATAGTTCTGTACAAGAAGAGACGAGACTCTATTTGGAGCAAGAGCAAGCGATTCCTAGACGACAGCTGCCGCATGATATGGTAGGCAGCTTTATCTTTCTTGCTTCGTCAGACAGTGATTTTATGACGGGCCAAACATTAAATGTAGACGGTGGCTGGGTGATGCACTAAGGTGCCAACCTGTTGCCACGGGGATATAAACAAGGAAAAGACCTTATCCGACATCCGAGTTAAGGTCTTTTTGCATTATAAATTACGATATTCCTAGGGGGTCATTTATATTTTTATCGCATTTATGTGAATTTAGAGATATTGGTTTTTTATTTAGGACTATATTTTTCAGTTTTTTTTCAGAATGTTTGTAATAAGATAGGTTGGATAGTGTCTTGGATGGAAAATAGGCATATATAATTAAAATGCAACAAACCCCGAAGTATACTTTAACGACAAATGGAGTGATATAGGCAGATTAAATAGATAGTTAGCGATAATGTTGCTATTAAAATTATGTGTAGGAAGAAGAGGACATCATGCGAAAATATGCAAAAATATTTTGGATTTGTTTATTAGCCGTTGCTTTGCAGCTCGGTTCTATTTCTGCTGTACTCGTTTCATATGCGGCAGGCAATGATGTGACGGGTCAAGTATTAACAGACTTTATTACAGAAGTAGACTTAAAGGAAAAGACCGGCGTTCTAGGCAATCCACTGGGAAATACTCTTTTTGGTCAAACAGAAATTGATAAAAATATTGAATTTTGGCTTTATTATGAGTTTCATTTGCCTAATGATCATACCATTGAAGCAGATGACTACATCATTTTTGACGTACCTGCAGCAATATCATTGCCGCCTAGTACAGGCACTCCTTTTGAATACTTAAGAACAGAAGATGGCGATGTAATTGCTAATGCTTATATCGAGCCAGGCAATAAAATTAAAGTTGTATTTACCGCGGGTGTGACGGAAGAATCCAACGTAGGCGGAGCATTTTTCCTTGCTGGCGGATTCAATCAAAGCGAGATTAATACAAACGGAGATTCGACAGATATCCAATTTACAGATCCAAGCAAAACGATTACATTAACATTTGAAAAAGATTTTGTTCCGCCACCGCCTCCTGTAACGGTTCAAAAGAGTGGTGCGCTCGTTAACGGTACGGACATTAAGTGGACAATTGTTGTTAATAGTGAAAATGTAGCGGTGGAGAATGCAACGCTAATAGATGCAATTCCAGCTAGTCAAGTACTTGATCAGTCTACTATTACACTTAATAATGTTGCTCTTGCAAGCGGCGATTTCACGGTTAGCGGTAATACATTGAGTATCCCTCTAGGCGATATCGATTCTCAGCAAACGATTAGCTTTGTTACAAATCTGGATCCGGCTGCTCTTGCAGCTGCGCTGGAAGAGGGAAAAACCTCCATTAACGTAACAAATAATGCACATCTAACACATGACGGAGATAAAACTACGAATGCGGATAACCCGGCAACCGTTCCAATCCCAATCAATATATTAAGCAAGTCGGGTTCGAAATTATCTCCAACTACAGCAAACAACACGAAAAATATTAAATGGACGATTGTCGTCAATGAGGACGGCTTGCAGTTCAACGATGCTGTAATTAAGGACAAGCTGCCAGCGGGACTAACTTTTGTTGCGGGCTCTGCAATAGTAACTGGTGCTTCCACTGTAGCACCTGTAATATCTGGATCCAATATTACGTTTAATCTTGGCAATATTACGGATAAGGTTACGATCACATATGAGACCGAAATTGCTCCAGACTTCTTCCAGAAAAATGGATACTACGACTTCAAGAACGAAGCTGAGCTTTCATGGGCTGGCCTAGCTGCAGGTGCTGGTGTTGTCAACAAAGGGTCTGTCGGAGTAGGAAGCAACCTGTTTACAAAAAGCGGCACAGGCTATAACCGCGCAAACGGCGTTATATCATGGTCCATTTCAATTAATAATGAAAATATTAAATTGGCTGCCCCAACCATTTCCGACGTGATTCCTTCAAGTCAGCAATATATTGCAGGATCAGCAAAAATTGTCGACGCAAACGGAAATGTTTATTCGGGCGGTGTTTTCAGCTACAATAGCAGCACCGAAACACTAACGTATACATTTAACTCAGATATTAACTCAAAATATACGATTACGTTTGATACTAAGCCGGTAAGTACAGATGATATAACAGCTAACGGAAGCGGCAGCTATTCAAACACAGCTACCTTTACGAGCGGTGCTATAAGTTTTAACTCAACGGGCACACAGTCCTATTCAAGCAATGTGCTTCAAAAACAAAATGCCGGCTATAATGCTGGTGATCGTTATATTAAATGGAAGCTAGTTGTTAATGAAAATGGGTCATTCGCTACACCAGTTAATCCGGGAGCATTGAATCCATCGCTGTATAATCCTATTACATTGAAAAATGTGAAAATTGTGGATGATCTGCCTGCGGGTCTGAATTTCGTTTCTGACCCTTCTAAATTAATTGTAAAAGATAAGTCGGGCAATCCTGTCAATGGCCTTGTAACAGCAACTGAAACTACAGATGCTAGCGGGAAAAAAGTAACATTTCAATTCAATCAAGGCATAACTGAGATGTACACGATTGAATTTTTCACTGAAATTGCAGATTTGACCAAATTTACGGAGCAAAGTGGCAATTTCAATAATGGCAGCTTTGATATTACGAATAAAGCTACATTAACACATAATGAATCTAACAAAAGCAATGTCCAAACAGCGACTGAGACGATCAAAAACCATATCGTAAGCAAAAAAGGCGTTGTTCCTGTGAGAGCGTTGGACAGCCGTTATATCGATTGGATCGTTTATATTAACTCCAATGCTGTTGACTTGAATCAGCTGTTGGGCGTCAAGGAGTTTTGGCTGATTGATATTCTGAAGCCGGGATTGGAACTGGATACATCAAGTGTTACGTTGACGAAATACGCTGGTCCTATTCAAGTTCCAAATTCGATTCCAGCAGATTTGAATGATGGTTTGGGCGCGGGCACGAATGTTCCTCTTGATGGCTCGAATATCAAGTACGATTCTACAACGAATGAGTTTAGATTTGATTTCCCTTACAATGAGGCAGATGACCAGGATTCCATTAAACATGCTTATAAGCTTTCCTTCCGTACGTACACAACCGAAAATGTGGCTAATGGAACTTCATTCACTAACAGCATTAACTTATTCGGAACCAATGCGTCAGGAGAAAAAGTAGAAATTAGCGATGCTTATAAATCCAATGATTCGAAAACCGTTTCCTTCTTTGAATCAGGAAGTATTGCTTATGGCAATCTAGGTACTATAACTGTAAACAAAGTAGATCTGGATACACCGAGCAAGGCGTTGTCCGGTGCGAAGTTTGCTTTATATGACCGTTATGGCAATAAAGTTCAAGAAACCACTACCGTAGACGGTAAGATTGAATTCAAGCGGATTAAGCTGGACTTGCCTTATTACGTTAAAGAAGAGGAAGCTCCGGTAGGCTACCTGATAAGCGGCGATGTGTCTATTGACGATACTCCTGTGATATTAACAACGGCTGCAGACGTAGCGGCGAACACCGCTGCAGTAGCAGGTGCCGCTAAAGTAGAGCTGAAAAGCGCGCAAAACCAGAAGTCATTGGATATAACATTTAAAAACCAAGTGATTAATGCAGATATCCGTTTTGAGAAGAAAAATGAAAACAATGGTCCGCTTCAAGGCGCGGTGTTCGGTTTATTTGCTCGCGGCGCAGCTGCTGACTCTGCACCAATAACGACAGCAACAAGCTCTGCAACAGGTGAGGTATTGTTCGCAGATGTGCCGTACGGGCAGTACGATATTCGTGAAGTGACGGCACCATCAGGTTATCGCACACTTACAGGCGTTGTTCATGCTGTAGAGGTTACTGCTGCCGATCACGAAACTACGCTCCAGCTTTCTGCAGTGACTAATGCATTGATTAAAGCAAATATTAAATTTGTTAAGAAGGACAATGCGGGCAATGAACTGGAAGGTGTAGAATTTACACTGTTTAACAGCAGCAATCAATCTGTAGCCGTATCGGAATCTGACGAAGATGGAATCGTGGAATTCCAAAATATTTTGGCTGGCACTTATACGATTCGTGAAACGAATACGCCATTCGGCTATGTGCCGCTTACCGGCAATGTTCATACAGTAACAGTCGCTGAAGCGCAGCATGGAACTACCATTCCACTTGCCGATGTCACGAACACACGGATTCAATCGAGCATTGAATTCATTAAAAACAACGAGAATGGCGCTCCATTAGCTGGCGCAACTTTCGGACTGTATGATGGTCAAGATGCTCTTGTTCAATCGAAAACAAGTCAATCTGACGGTAAAGTAACCTTTACAAACATTGGTGAAGGCAGCTACACGATAAAAGAAATTTCACCGCCTCATGGCTATGTTCCTATTACAGGTGTTGTTCACAGCGTGACGGTTACAGCTGGTGATCACAACGATACGATTACGCTTGGCTCTGTTGCTAACACACTTATTAAAGCTAGCATTGCGTTCGAGAAGCAAAATGAAAACAATGGTCCGCTTCAAGGCGCGGTATTCGGGTTGTTTGAACGAGGTGCAGCTGCAGGCTCTACACCAGTAACTACAGCAACAAGTTCTGCAACGGGAGAGGTATTGTTCGAAGATGTGTCATACGGGCAGTACGATATTCGTGAAATAACGGCTCCATTCGGATATCGCACACTTACAGGCGTTGTTCATGCTGTAGAGGTTACTGCTGCCGATCATGGGACAACCATGCAGCTTGGTAACGTTTCGAACGAGTTGATCAAAGCAAATATTAAATTCGTTAAGCTGGACAATTCAGGCAATGAATTGAAAGGTGCAGAGTTTACACTGTTTAACGGCAGTGATCAAGCTGTAGCCGTTTCAGAATCTGACGAAGATGGAATCGTGGAATTCATTGATGTTTTGGCTGGTACTTATACGATTCGTGAAACAAAAACTCCATTTGGATATTTGCCGCTTACTGGAGATATTGGAACGGTAACCGTTGAGGAAGCGCAGCATGGAACTACGATTTCGCTTGCCGACGTCACGAACACACTGATTCAATCGAGCATTGAATTCATTAAAAACAACGAGAATAGCGCTCCATTAGCTGGCGCAACATTCGGACTGTACGATGGTCAAGATGCTCTTGTTCAATCGAAAACAAGTCTATCTGACGGTAAAGTAACCTTTACGAACATTGGAGAAGGCAGCTACACGATAAAAGAAATTTCACCGCCTTATGGCTATGTTCCTATTACTGGTGTCGTTCATAGCGTGACGGTTAAAGCTGGTGATCACAACAATACAATTACGCTTGGTACTGTTGCTAACACACTTATTGAAGCTAACATTGAGTTCGTGAAAATAGGTAATAAAGGGCAAGGACTAGCGGGTGCAGAGTTTGTGTTGTTGGATGAAAACGAGGATGTTGTACAAACGGTAACAAGCGGCACCGATGGCAAAGTTACATTTACTGATGTACGCGAAGGTGAATATGTTATTCGTGAGAAAACACCTCCAATCGGCTATAATCCTTTAACAACTGACGTTGCGACGGTAGATATTAATGCACTAGTTCATAATACTACTGTAACTCTGCCAAATGTAACGAACCAGATCATTAAAGGAGATGTCGAGTTCGTCAAGGTCGCTAAACATTCAGGCAATCCGTTGAAGAACGCGCGTTTCGCATTATATGCGGCAGACGACACAACATTGGATTATGAAATTGCAACAGCAACTTCTGATAATGATGGTATTGTTCGTTTTGAAGATGTAGAGTATGGAGATTATACGATTATTGAAGTAGCACCTCCTAGCGGCTACTATCTGTCAAAAGACAAGCTATCTGTTTCTGTGACAGAAGAAGGAAAAACTTATCAGCTTGGAAACTTCGAGAACCAATACATTCCGGTTATGCTTATCGAAGGAGCAATCGAAGTTAAGAAGGTCAACATACTAGACAAGCCGCTTGCGGGTGCGAAATTTGCGCTTTATGACGCATTTGGCAAACTCGTTGCGGAAGCAGTGAGCAACAGCTCCGGTATTGCCCGTTTCGCTCCAGTGATCCAAGGCGTTTACACAGTTGAAGAGGTTGAAGCTCCTAAAAACTATGTGAAATCTGATCAAGTGGAGAAAGTAACAATTGCAGCTAATCAAAACGACATAAAGCTGACGTTTGTCAATGAACGCAGCAGTGACGCTCCTTGGCCGAGCGTAACTGTTCAAAAGGTTGATGATGCAGGCGCAGCAATTGCTGGTGTTGAATTTGCATTGTACAAAGCGGCAGATACTGCATTTGCAGCACCGATTGCAAATAGCATAACGGATGCTAAAGGTGTTGCAGCATTTACCAATGTTGTTCCTGGCAGCTATGTTGTCAAAGAATTGAAAGCACTTGAAGGCTACATTCTATCGCATGTTACTCTGCCTATAACAGTAACTGAGGATTCGCAGACGTTTAATGCGGGGACTGTAGAAAATCGTGTTATTCGCGGCGACATTGTTGTTACAAAAGTTAATGAGCTCAATCAACCGCTGGAAGGCGCGGAGTTTGGTTTATATGACAAAAACAATAAATTAGTTACAGTCGCAGTAAGCGACAGCAAAGGTATCGCAAGCTTCGAAAATATTCCATACGGTTCTTACCAATTGAAAGAGCTGTCGGCACCTGTGTCTTATAAGAAATCGGACGAAGTCATTGCTATTAATATTACAGTTGATGGTGAAGTTAAAGCCTACACGATTGTAAATAAAAAAGCTGATGATGAAGATACAGAAGGTGAAAATGGCGGAAAACCAGGAAAACCTACGGATCCATCAGAAAATACTGATCCGAATTCAGGAACAGGCACCCCTGGAACTGGTTCAACAGACAACGGCACTAATAATGGTTCAGGCAACGGGGCCCAAGAGGAAACGGGCAGCGTTAACAGCGGACCAAATCAAAGCAATAAGCTGCCAAAGACAGGAGATTCGATCTCTACAATGGTTTGGCTGTTTATTGGCAGCGGACTGCTTCTTCTTACTATAACGCTGGTTGGAAGAAGAAGAGCTCATAAACAATAAGGTTCTTTCTGATCGAATGCGTATATTCCTCAAGGAATGTACGCATTCTTTTTTGAAAACATAAGAAAGTATAAGGTTTTCATTTATAATAAGATTAAAATAGTACGAGAAACTTAAGTTGAGGGATATGATGGCGAAATCAATAAAGAGAGTTGTGCTAATTGTGCTTATCGGCGTTTTTTTGTACAGCGGTTATCAATTAGCACAATATTTATATGACGGCTACAAAAGCAGCAACTTGAATGATCGCATAAGAGAACAGTATGAGGCTGCTCAGAAATTAAAGGACAACTCGCAAAATGCCGGGCACCAGATAGAGCAGGAAGCTTTAACGGAGGAGCAGCTGAAGCAAATCTATCAGGAACGATTCGCCCCTTTGCTGGAGATCAATTCTGATGTTGTCGGCTGGATCAGCATTGACAATACGGGCATTGATTATCCTGTAGTAAAATCTAACGATAATGACTATTACCTCAATCATAATGTTGAGAAGAAGCGCTCTGCACGCGGTTCGATTTTTATGGACTATCGAAATGCGGATTTGAATGATGATCTTCATACTGTGATTTACGGCCACTACATGAAGGATGGCAGTATGTTTGGAGAGTTATCCAAGTATAAGGACGCTGCGTACTATCAGGGGCATGACAGAATCATTTTTGAAGGAATTGAAGAGCCAGCGGAGTATCAAATTTTTTCCGTGTATATATACTCACCTGAGGACCAGTTTTTTGAATATGAATTTGCAGATGAGCAGCAGTATCATGCCTATTTGGACAAAATAACAAAAAAATCCCGGTATGATACGGGGATTACAGTGACGCCGGATGATCAACTGCTTACACTTGTTACCTGTACGTATGAAGTTACAGATGCCAGATTAATTATTCATGCGAAAAGAGTGGATTGATCAATAATCAAGGGATAGGGTCATAAAGGATGCTTGGAAATGAATGAAGGCATGCTGTCAGTAACATGACGTCATGCCTTTTCGATTATCTGAGGTTAATAATTCACTGGTGCTGCTTTCGATACTGCAATGGCGACAATCCCATCTTCAGCTTGAAGAAGCTGCCGAAGTGAAACATATCGTTAAAGCCAAGCAGTAATGCGATATGCTCGATGGGAAGATTGGACTCTTTTAGGAGCGAACAGCCACGATCCAGGCGAAGTTTCATAATGTAAGCATAGGGTGAAGTGCCGGTCATTTGTTTAAACAGCTTGCTGTAATATGTCCGCTCTAGACCGACATAATTGGCAACGTCTGATATAGAGATCTTTTTATCGTAATGCTCTTGCATAAATTGCTTAGACGTTATGATCCTCGCGTCAGGCAAATGCTCATTTTCCTGATCATTAACGTACTCCATATCGCGCCCATACTCTGCGAGTAAAATTTGTAGCATACCGGATTTGAACAACATATCCGGCCGCGGATGATGAGCTTCGTAATTGAGAAGTTCATCGTAAAGAAAGCTTAGCCGATGAGGGTTGCTGTGGACGATAACTGGTTTTTCTTGACGAATGCCGCAATCCTTCATAATTCGGTCGCAACGACTGCCCGTGACTCCTATCCACTTATAGGCCCAGGGGTTGCTAGTATCAGCTTCGTAAACGGTGAACGTGTTGGGAAAAAGAACAAAAGAACTGCCGGCTTCAAGCTCGATATCGAACCCATTGGCCTGATAACGGCCGCGCCCCGACTCGATATAAACAATTAAATAATGGTCGCGTACTCCGGGCCATCGCTGCCCCGGAGCACACTGCTCTTTCCCATAGTAGCTTAGGTAGATTTCCTGCTGATTATCCGGAAGCAAATAGGTTGGCTGATCGAATGACATTGTCGTACATCCTCCCAATCACACAAATTTGAATATTTATGCCACACTTCAACATTCGGAATACTTAACTGCTATGTTACTATATTCACGAATTTGAATAAAGGAGGCAACGTAATGCAGGTGCAAATCGGTAAGCATCAATTGGAGATGGGAGGCCCTTATTTGACAGAGCTGCGTGATTCAAGTGATATTCGAAAGGATACAGCAGCGCTGAGGGAGAGGATGAAGGAGGATGGGTATTTGTTTATCCGCGGCTTCCATTCCCGAGACCGGATTATGGCGGCAAGAGAGGAAATTTTGAGCATGAATACGGCTGCGAAGAAGCCGAGAGACGTGTATGACGATTGTCCGGCTTTTCTTAATGTAGTCAATCATCCCGATGTTATGGGCTTTTTCTCAGAGTTGTTGGGAGGCGAAGCTATGACCTATGACTACAAGTGGCTTCGTCAAATCGCAAAGGGCGACAGTACCGGCGCGCATTATGACATCGTATATATGGGACGCGGCACTCCAAACGTGCTCACGCTGTGGACGCCGTTCGGCGACAATCCGATCGAATTGGGAACACTTGCGATTCTTCAAGGGTCGCATAAGTGGGACAGATTCAAAGAGACATATGGCAAATCTGACTCCGATCGGGATGGGATCGGCTGGTTTACGAACGATCCGATCGAACTGATAGAGAAATTTGGAGGACAGTGGGCAACTGCGGACTTTCGCGCGGGAGATGCGATTATGTTCGGAATGTACACTATGCACGCATCCACCGTAAATATGACGGATCAAATACGAATCAGCTGTGACACGAGATATCAGCTTGCATCCGATCCTGTAGACGATCGTTGGATTGGAAAAAAGCCTAAGGGCCATCAGATCGAGCAGCCCGAGCGTCATAAAACAATTGAGCAAGCCCGCGAGGAGTGGGGGTTAGCCTGATAGATTACCAGTACTTCAAGGAGTCGTTAGCCTGGCAGCTGTGTTCAGCAAAGCTGCCGGGCTATTTTTATTTACAAGTCCGATAAAAAAGTGCTTGACGAAAACTAATGGTATTAGTTATTATAAAACTAACACCATTAGTTTTACTTGTTTACAATGAGTTTTTTACAAACCTGTTCTTATCATTTATCGGTAAATGCGCCTGTCCAAAGGACGGCGGAGCCGTGTAACCTTATTGGGAGTTGATTCTATTGAGAATAATCCAGCAAAATGAAGTATACCAGCTATCTTTTTTACCTCGTTTTTTTCCGGTTAATTGTTATTTGGTCGAGGAAGACAAGGAACTTACGCTAATAGATGCGGCGCTGCCTTATAGTGCGAAGGCCATTCTGAGGGCTGCTGACCGCATAGGCAAACCGATTACTCGCATCGTGCTGACACATGGACATCAGGATCATGTCGGCGCATTGGACGAATTAAAGCTTTCCTTGCCGAATGCGCTTGTGTATATTTCTGAAAGAGACTCACGTTTGCTGCAAGGGGACCGTTCCCTTGATCCGAAGGAGCTTAATACTCCTATTCGCGGCGGCGTACCGAAAAATATAAAAACAAGAGCGGATCATTTGCTGTATGATGGAGATAGAATAGGGTCTTTACAAGCGATAGCTGCCCCTGGACATACGCCAGGCTCGATGGCTTTTTTGGATACGCGCTCCCATGCCTTAATTGCGGGGGACGCTTTTCAGACAAGAGGCGGCGTTGCAGTATCTGGAGATACACGCCTCGCATTCCCTTTCCCAGCTATGGCTACCTGGAGCAAACATGCCGCTTTAGAGAGCGCGCAAAAATTACTGAAATATAAACCTGCCCTCCTGGCAGCAGGACATGGGCGAATGCTTCAACAACCGACAGACATTATGGAACAAGCAATAGATAGAGCGGAACACACATTATCCAAGTAGAAAAGAGGTTATTCAATGTCACCCAGAGCGGGACTGGATTTATCCATTATTATTGAAGCTGCGGTTGAATTGGCGGACACGCAAGGGCTTCAAGAGGTCACATTAGCCTCTGTAGCCAAAAAATTAGGCGTCCGCTCGCCATCTCTGTATAACCATATCAATGGTCTGCCAGAGCTGCAGGCGAAGCTGGCTGCTTTTGGCATCGAAAAATTGTATGCAGCATTGCATAAAGCAATTGCCAATTACCGCGGAGATGATGCTATCCGTGCAGTGGTTAAATCGTATATATCTTTTGCAAGAGCGAATCCCGGCCTCTACAGTGCAACATTAAAAGCTCCTGATTCAAGCGATATCGAATGGATGAAGGCTTCTGAAAAAGTAGTAGAACTGCTTGTTGAAGTCGTTAAGTATTATGGACTCGACGAGCAGCATGCCTTGCATACTGTCCGCATTTGCCGCAGCATGCTGCATGGCTTTGCTTCATTAGAGCAGTCCGGCGGATTCGGCTTGCCGCTTGATTTGGACGTTACGCTGAAGCTGCTGACGAATACCTTGTTATCTGGCATTCACCATATACAGAAGCAAGAAGATTAATTTAAGCAAAGTCGGATATAGAAGGTGTCGATTATTACGGGCACGATGAATAAGCAAGACTGCAACAGCGGTCGGAATCCCAAACTTGATTGCAGTACCATCCCTTTCTATTGCTTGTTGCCCTATCCGCAATGAATCGCCACCTTCATATAAGAGGTTAGGAGTGAATAAAAATATGAAAGCAGGCAGCAGCAGGCAGCTTTTTTACTTACAAACGACAGCTGAGACGCTGGATGAATTTATAAAGGAAAACTATATTAGCATAGATGTGCCTTGGCTGCAGGAGGATGTGGAGCTTATAAGCTGGGAGCAGCTTTGCTCTATGTTTGCTGAAGCTTCCGTTAGTGAGGAGCTTCGTCTTTTTGTTTACGAGATGAACGATGAGGACTTGATTCTAGCTTCAGACGGGAAGCGCGTTTACTCGGGTGATATGGGCGATTATTACTTTGTTGCCGGTGAGAACCAAGCAGAGCTGCAATCCGTACAGCTGCCTCCGAGACTGCATCGCAGAGGCGTTACATGGCTGCAAGGCATCGACAAAAGCAAGGCGCAACAAAAATTGTTAAAAATGATGCCGGAAAGTGAAACATTAGTCAGGTTAGCACAGTCTGTAACGATAGAAGAAGTGGAGAGTCTAATAATAGAAAAGCCGCAAGCTGATCATTTGATGGAGACTGCCGACAATTCCTTTATTTCTTGCGCTGTAGATGCGGCAACAGTACGCGAGGCGATAGAGGTTTTGAAGCAGGCGCTAAAAAGTGAGGATGCTGAAAGAAGAGAAAGAGCGGCTATAGCGCTTTTGCAATTTGCAAAGCAGTGATTTTGAAAGAGGATGTGATTGGAAAGGCAAGTCGCTTGGAGAACTGATAAATCGTAAGGAGGAATGGTGATTGGTAATGAAAAAAATGAAAAAATTTCGTTTTTTGTTCATGCTTGTCCTTATTTTTTCGTTATGCATAAACGGTAATATTTATCCGGTTGCTAGTGCAGATACAACGACGATAAGTGAGGCTGTGTATAAAGTAATAGAGGAATTCGAGGGTACAGGTTATATAAGCGCCAGAGACCCGATCAATGCAGGAGCTCAATTTGAATATGCCAGCCGCCCAGCGCCAGTCGTGTTTGGCAACCAGTCTGGCAAGCTGAGCTATCAGTTTACAAGCGGAAAACCAGGCAACGCTGCGGCGTATATGAACTTCTGGAATGACAGAAGGCAGACGGAGTTTCTAGAGCTGGAAGGCAAGCCAAGCAAGCTGGGCCTGTGGGTATTTGGGGACGGCAATAACAATCACTGGCTGCGCGCAGAGTTCAATGACGGCAAAGTTTCTGAGCTGACGAAAAGCAATGAGTTTAACTGGATCGGATGGAAGTACGTCGTGTTTGATGTGCCAGTGGAGCTGCTGTTGGACGGTTACACTGATCCGATCAAGCTTCGCCGCATTTATCCGGTTCAGACAAGCGACAGCAACAAAACAGACGGCGTCATTTATTTTGACCGGCTTTCAGCCTTCTATGGGGATACGGGCGGAATATATGGGCTTGATCTATCGGGCCTGACTCCTATGAAAATAGGAGAAACCAGAACAGCGCAAGCGCTGGAAACCCGCGCAGGCTATATGGCGCCGCAACCAGCAACTGTTTCGGTTATTTATGCAAGCAGCAACAGTGAGGTAGCTACTGTATCGAGTGCAGGCCAAGTTACAGCAAAGGCAGCAGGCACAACGACTATTACAGCGGCATACGGCGGATTTACGGCGACCTATGAACTGCAAGTGGGCAATGATACAGCAGCGGTTCAGCAGCTTTCTTTGACTGGACCTAATGAAGCAGCACTTAAAGATACTTTTACTGTTGAATTATATGCAACTTTTCAAGGCAATCCAGCAGCGGTTCGTATTGTAGACGGTGCAGTATTTAAAAGCGACAATACAAAAGTAGCATCCGTAGACAGCAAAGGGACAGTTACTGCTCTTCAAGCGGGCACGACTACTATCCGCGCGACCTACGGCGGTAAAACTGCAGAGCTTAAAATTACAGTAAAAGAGCAGCAAAAGGCGCTTGATAGGCTGCAAATTGTCAATCTTTCTCCGGTCGATATCGGTGCGACTCAAACAGCCAAAGTGATGGCGAAATACACCAATTCCGATCAGCTTGTAGAAATCAAGCAGGGCGTGAAGTTTTCATCCAGCAAGCCAAAGGTTGCAACCGTTGACAGCAGCGGCAGAATTAAAGGCGTTTCAGTAGGGGCTACCGTCATTACGGCAACCTTTGAAGGTAAAACGGCTGTTTATACGATGGTTGTAAATAAAGCTGGGCTAAAGCCGCAAAAGAGGGAATTAAGGGCGGCATGGATCGCGACGGTGGACCGAATCGATTGGCCGAAATCTACAAATCGCGAGCAGCAGAAGCAGGAGTATATTGACATTCTCAATATGCATCAATCCATCGGCATGAATGCAGTTGTCATGCAAATAAAACCGACAGCAGATGCCTTCTATCCTTCCCAATATGCGCCGTGGTCGCATTGGCTTACCGGCAAGCAAGGGCAAAACCCGGGCTATGATCCGCTCGCGTTTATGATCGAGGAGACGCACAAACGGAATATGGAGTTTCACGCGTGGTTCAATCCTTACCGGATCAGTACGACCAATGATTGGAGCAGCTTGTCTGCGGATCATCCGGCACGTAAGCATCCTGATTGGGTGATGGAGTACAAAGGCAAGCTTTATTTTGACCCGGGTAATCCGGAAGTAATAGACTATATTACAAAAACAGTAATGGAAGTTGTCGAAAAATACGATATTGATGCGGTACATTTCGATGATTATTTTTATCCGAATCAATTCGATGGGCCTAACTATCCCGACCAGGCGACCTATGAGAAATATGGCAAGCGCAATTATCCTAACAATATTAATGCTTGGCGCAGAAATAATGTAGATACACTTATTAAAACGGTAAGCACCAAAATTAAAGAAAAGAAAAATTATGTGAAGTTCGGCATCAGCCCGTTCGGCGTATGGCGCAATAAAAGTGTTGATCCCAATGGTTCGAATACTGCCGCTGGACAGCCGAGCTATGATAATCTTCATGCGGACGTTCGCAAATGGGTGACGAACAGCTGGATCGATTATGTGGCACCGCAAATTTATTGGAACTTTGGCTTCGAACCGGCAGCTTACGAAGAGCTTGTCAAATGGTGGAGCGATCTTATTCGAACAAGCAACGCCAAAACACAGCTTTACATTGGCCATGCCGACTATAAAGCATTTGAAAATGAAAATTTCACAGATCCATATGAAATTGCCAACCAATTGAAGTTCAATTTGAACTATAGCGATGTCAAAGGCAGTATTCATTTTACGACTCGCGACTTAATAAATAAGCCTCAGCTTCGACAAATGATTAAAGATGCTTATCGCTATCCGGCGCTAGTGCCAACGATGTCTTGGCTTGGCGGCAAAGCCTCCGAGAAAGCGGGCGTTTCAAGCATGTCTGCCATGCAGCAGGCATTTAAGGCGAAAATAAGTTGGACGGATACGGATACTGCATCCACTTATTTTGTTATTTATCGTACGCAGGGCAACCAGGCGATTGATATCAACAACCCGGCTCATATTCTGACTACGGTTCGCAAAAATTCCAATCAGATGGCTTATGTTGATGAACAGACCGTTGTCGGCGAGACGTATAATTACGCAGTTACTGCTGTAAACAGGCTGCATGTTGAGAGCAAGTTAAGCAATACCTCGACTGTAAAAGTGTTAGCAAACCCCGGCGCAGAAGTTTCATCTACGATTCCTTCGGGCAAATCGGGCCTGCTTAGCTTGGAGAATGAGGTAACGGTCAGTGTCCCGACTGGAGCTCTAAGCAAGGAATTTACGCTTAAAATCGCAAAAGTGCTTGATTGGTCTAATATTAGATTCAATAACCGCAAGCTGGTAAGCCAGATTTATGATATTACGAAAAATGTTTCCGGAAGCTTCAAAAAATCTGTTCAAATAAAGATGGCGTACAATACTGCGCAGCTTAATAGCAACGAATATCCGGCGATGTTTTATTATGATGAATCGAAGCGGGATTGGGTCAATATAGGCGGTATAGCAAGTGGTGGATATATAACGGCCGATACGACTCACTTTACAAAGTTTGCTGTATTTGCAGTTGAGAGACCAGTTGTAACTCCTGATCCTTGCAGTGCGGTTGCTTTTACAGATACCGTGACGCACTGGGCCAAAGATCAAATTCGTCAAGCGGTTGTTAAATGTATCGTAACGGGATATTCCGATCAAACCTTCCGGCCTGAGAAGCCGATTACACGCGAAGAGTTTGCCGTAATGCTTGTTCGCGCATTATCGCTTGATAGCAAAGGAAAGCAGCTGACGTTCAAGGACAACAGCAAAATTAGCAACTGGGCATATGCAGAAGTGAAAACTGCTGTAAATGCTGGAATTATTACAGGCTATGCTGACGGAACTTTCCGGCCTCAAGACAGAATCAATCGAGCAGAGGTGACTGCTATGGCAGTCCGAGCTCTGCAGCTAGAGCATAAGCCAGTAGTGCGAACGTCCTTTGCCGACGATGCTTCGATTCCTGCTTGGGCGAAAGAGTATGTTAAAGCTGCAAGCGACAAGAAGATTGTAGAAGGCCGATCGGGCAACAACTTTGCGCCGCTTGCCCAAACGACTCGAGCGGAAGCTGCAGTCATTATGCTGCGTATTTTGGATAAAAAATAATAGTTTCATACTAATCAAAAATCTCAGTACCTTATCGGTGTTGGGATTTTTGCTGTTGTCTGATAGTCAAAAAGCTGCGGTACATGCGGGTTCTTGTCGGAAAATTTTAAGCGGGAAAAGTTCAAAAACAATTGCACTATTTGAATTTATATATTAAATTATTTCGTGGAGGTGAAATAAAGTTTCGAAAGTTTGCGACATTAATTATTTTTATTTCGCAAATATTATTTTTTATAGCCTTTGACAAATTAGCAAGGTCAATAAAAAAAGCTTATAGCAGTATGAGATTGAAGTAGTTTACAAGAGAATAGGAGGAACTATGTTGACGTTATTAACTGTAACTCAAAGAAAAGTTTTATCCTGTTGTTTAGTTTTTGCTCTTATCTCATCTATATTTGTAAGCGGTGCCAATAACGTAGCTCAAGCAGAATCATCGGCGGGACCAAACCTGCTTCCATACAAGGTGTTGGAGGAATTTGAGGGAGATGGGTTTGTTGGTGCAGTTAATCCTATAAAAGCAAAATCACAATTTGCGCATGTGAGCAGGCCAGAACCTGTCGTGTTTGGAAAACAATCTGCTAGACTTAGCTATCAATTTACGAATTCTGAATCTGGAACATCAGCTGCTTATTTGGATTTCTTTAATGACAGTACAATGAAGTCACCACTCAAGCTGGAAGGCAAGCCGACGAAATTTGGTGTTTGGGTGTATGGGGATGGTAATAAGCATTGGCTGCGTGCTCATTTTAATAACCGTGCCAACTATGCAGCGGATCTTACACAAAATAATAAGTTGGACTGGGTGGGATGGAGATATGTGGTGTTTTCTTTGCCAAGTGAATACTTAAAATCTGATTACCCTGAACTAGTTTTAAATAGAATTTATGTAACGCAGCTTTCTGATAGCAGTAAAACGGACGGCATTCTGTATTTTGACCGCTTGACTGCTTTTTACGAAGATACAGACGGGCTTTACGGACTAGATTTGGCAGGTCTTACGCCGATGAAGGTGGGGGAAAGTAAAACCGCACTAGCGCTCGAGACGCGCGAGGGGTATAGCGCGCCTATGCCGGCTACTGAAGGTGTGACATTTACAAGCAGCAATCCTAATGTCGCGATAATTGACTCCGATGGCGTAGTGAGTGCTTTATCTGATGGAACAACTATAGTTACTGCTTCTAAGGGTGTCTTTGAGTCCACCTATGAGCTTGTAGTTAGCAATGAGGACGCTGTTGTTTCACAGTTAACACTGATGGGGCCTAATCAAGTAGAAGTAAAAGATGTATTTTCAACAGAGCTTTTTGCTACATTTGAAGGATCAACTACTCCACTAAAGATTTTTGAAGGTGCAGAGTATAATAGCTCGGATAATGATGTGGCTACAGTAGACTCGAATGGAGTAGTGACGACACATAATATAGGAACAACTACGATAACAGCAGACTACAAAGGGGAAAGGGTTACGCATTCCCTTGAAGTAATTGCTCGCATTCAAAGGTTAGAAAGTATCCAGATTACAGACTTGTCTCCTGTTGATATAGGAGCGAGCAAGAAGGCAAAGGTTCTGGCGAAATATAATATTTTTGATGAGTTACAAGAAATTTCAGAAGGTGTAGTTTTTAAATCTAGTAAGCCTGGGATTGCTACAGTGGATAATAATGGGGTTATTACTGGCATTTCTGTAGGTGCGACTATAATTACAGCACAGCTTGAAGGGAAGTCAGCAATGTATAAGATGGTAGTTAACAAACCTGGACTTATAGCGCCTAAGCGAGAATTAAGAGCGGCTTGGATTGCGACTGTTGAGAAAATAGATTGGCCTAAATCGACGGTATTGGAGCAGCAAAAACAAGAGTACATCGATATTCTTAATATGCATCAAGACATTGGCATGAATGCTGTTATAATGCAGGTGAAGCCTACAGCTGATGCTTTCTACAAGTCTGACCTTGCGCCATGGTCGCACTGGCTGACAGGAACTCAAGGGAAGGATCCGGGCTATGATCCGCTTGCTTTTATGATCGAGGAGACACATAAGCGCAATATGGAGTTTCATGCATGGTTTAATCCGTATCGAATAAGTATGAATACGGATCGCAGCCAGCTAGTTGCTGATCACCCAGCCATCGAGAATCCGGATTGGGTTATCGAATACGGAGGAAAATTATATTTTGATCCAGGTGTTCCAGAGGTAATCGATTATATTACAAATAGTGTGATGGAGGTGGTTAAGAAGTATGATATTGATGCCGTACACTTCGATGACTACTTCTATCCAAATCGATTCGATGGCGAAAACAATCCAGATCAGGCGACTTACGAGAAATATGGAAAATCCAAGTATTCAGATATCAACGAGTGGCGCCGCAACAATGTAGATACATTGATTCAGGGATTAAGTGAAAAGATTAAAGCTGAGAAAAGCTACGTAAAATTTGGTATAAGCCCATTTGGCGTATGGAGAAATAAAAGCGTTGACCCATCAGGCTCCGATACAGCTGCGGGTCAGCCGAGCTATGATAACCTGCATGCTGATATTCGCAAATGGGTAGATGAAGGCTGGATCGACTACGTAACACCGCAAATTTATTGGAATTTCACCTATTCTCCGGCAGCATATGAAGTGCTGGTGAAATGGTGGAGTGATCTAATGAGAGACAATAAGAGTAAAAAGACTCAGCTTTATATTGGCCATGCTGATTATAAAGCAGATGATGTTAATTATCCGGACTTCTCAGACCCTTATGAGATTCCAAATCAATTGAAATTTAATTGGAACTATCCAGAAGTAAAGGGTAGTATGCATTTTACTACTCGCGATTTCAAAAATAAACCAGAGCTTACTCAGAAGATCAAGGATGTTTATCGTTACCCTTCTCTTGTGCCAACTATGTCTTGGCTTGAAGAGGATGCGCCTGCAAAAATAGCATCGTCCAGCATTTCAACTGTGCAGCAGGGCAGCAAGGTTAAGCTAAGCTGGAAGGATGCAGATGATAAGACGACTTACTTTGTTGTTTATCGAACTGTAGGCGACCAGCCGATCAATATGGAAAACCCGGCTCAAATCGCCTCCATTATTCGTAAAAATGCTGAACAAATGTCTTACATCGATGAGCAAACTGTAGTGGGGGAGACTTATAATTACGCCATTACAGCAGTAAACCGTCTGCATTATGAAAGCTTGCTTAGCGACAGCAAATCAATTAAGGTACAGTCCGTGCCAAGTGGAGGCGACGGGGGTGGAGTCATTATTGCACCGCCATCGAGCTCTTCAACAATTGCTGCTGGCTCGGCAGGTTCAGTAAGCCTGGAATCCAATGTGACGGTTGATGTGCCAGCTGGAGCAATGGACGAAGCGTTTATTTTGACTATTACTAAGCTGTTAAATACAGCTAATCTCAACAATGGCAATCATAATATTATAAGCTCGATCTATGAGATTACTAAGAACGTGACAGGCAATTTCAAAAAAACGGTACAGATTAAAATGGCCTATGACCCGGCTAAATTAGCTGACAATGAACGGCCTGCTCTATTCTACTACGATGAGGATAAGCGTGAGTGGGTTTATATTGGAGGCATTGCTCAAGACGGCTTTGTAACGGCAACGGTAGATCATTTCACCAAATTTGCAGTTATTGCAGTTGAGAAAGGAACGGTTGACCCGGGCTGTGAGGCAGCTGTATTTACCGACATCGACATGCACTGGGCGAAGGAGCAGATTAATGCTGCTGTTGCCAAGTGTATCGTGAATGGTTATAGCGATAAAACCTTCCGTCCAGAGAAATCGATCACGCGTGAGGAATTTGCGGTTATGCTCGTTCGCGCTATAGGCCTTAGCGGAGAAGCGGGATCGCTGAACTTTAGCGATAGTGCAAAAATTAGCAGCTGGGCACAGACTGAGGTAGCCTACGCGGTTCAAGCGGGTATTATTACCGGTTACTCCGATGGCACCTTCCGTCCGCAAGCTGAAATCAACCGTGCAGAAGTAACGGCGATGGTCGTTCGTGCCTTGCAGTTAGAGCATAAAGCAGCAGAAAGCACTTCTTTTGCAGATGATGCCAGCATTCCGGCATGGGCGAAGGAATATGTAAATGCTGCGGTAGACAATAAGATCATCGAAGGTCGTTCCGGTAACCGATTTGCGCCGCTTGCACAAACGACACGAGCAGAAGCAGCGGTCATTATGCTGCGGCTGTTGGATCAATTAAAGTAAGTTAATAGCAAGGAAGCCATTTTCGAATTTCGAAAATGGCTTCTTTTTTGCCAATGATAAATTTCTAACGGTTGCCACAAACGCTATTTGTGCTAAAATCACGGATTAAATATTCTAACGGTTGCAGTTACGCTTAATATGGTAAAAACCGCAGATTTTTTCGGAAAATGGTACAATAACGCTTACGGCAACCGTTAAATGTTCAAATTAGCTAAAATAATCGAAATAGCGGCTATGGCAACCGTTAGCGCAATCAAAACAAGAAAGGGAAACGGAGAGCAAGATTGGGAATGGAGAATCTTCCGAGCTAGGATGAAACGAAAGGCAATCAGAGAAAAGTTAACATTTGGAATAAATTTTCTGTTGTTTTTTAATAAGGGCTGTTACTATGCTAAAAGTAAAAAATAACCCCCCGCATGTGTGAAGTTGGCTCCTATGTAAGCGGTGCGGTTCTAAATACAATAAGGATGTAAGCGCAATCAAACATATGAGGGGGAAGTTGAATTGAAAACGTTTTTTCGTTGGCTAGTCCCAGTAATGGCAGTGCTACTCATTATTTCGGGATGCGGCTCAAATGGCGGCAGCGGTAATGGCAACGGAACAAAGCCGGAGCAAAGCAGCAAGCCGTCGGCTACTGACACAAAGAAGGAAGCTGTTATTACGGTTGCAGGGTTTGATGATTTTTGGAAGGGCGAAGACAGCCCGGGAATGATTATTACAAAACAGTTTAATGAAAAGTATAAAGGCGAAATTAAAGTTGAAGTCAGATACATGCCGACTTCCGAGTACAATACGGCTATTCAGGCTTCGATCGCAAGTAACGATTTGCCGGATATTTTTCTAACACCTCAAGGCATGGATGTTCGGCAGGTTGTAACGAATGGCTGGGCAGCACCGCTGGATGATTTCGTTTCAGAGGAATGGAAGGCTCAGTTTATGGAAGGTTCATTCCAAGAAGGCACGAATATGATTGACGGTAAAATATACACTTGGCCGCTTCGCGGTTTAAATCACCGCTCGATTCTTCACTATAATAAAAAAGTGATGAGAGATGCCGGCCTGGATCCGGAGAAGCCGCCAAAAACATGGGATGAGCTGCGCGAAATGGCGAAGATCATTACCGAAAAAGGCGGCGGTAAAACATTCGGCCTTGTATTTGCCGGAGGGCAGCCGCTTGAGCTGGATCAGATGATTTTGGGAATGACAGCTTCGCAGGTTCCTACCCACGGTAATTTGCCCGGTTTTGATTTGACAACAGGCAGCTATGTATATGATTCTCCAGCTTGGATCGGAGCAATTGAACTGCTGCAGCAAATGAAGAAAGACGGAAGTATTATGCCTGCATCTTACAGCATGAAGCCGGCAGAGACGAATGTGTTCTTCGGTGAAAATCTGGCAGGCTTCCTGATCGATCCGCGCCACCGCATGTGGCAAATTAAGCGGGATGCGCCGGATGCTGAATTCGGGCTTGCACCGGTTCCGCAGCAAGATGGCGAGCTGCCTTACTATGGTCAGAACGTAGCCAATGTCGCTGGTTATGTATTGTCTGCAACCTCCAAGAACAAAGAAGCTGCGGGCAAATATATTGAGGAAGCTTTTGGCTCCAAAGAGTTTTTCAAGAGCACGATTCAAAGCGGCGCATCTTTATCGCCTATCGATGAGCTGAATGCGGATGAGTCTCTATATCCTTATCCAGAGTACAAAGTATTTTATGATATTCACGTAAATACGATGCGTGAAGCACCGAACTATGTGAATCTTAATCCGGATACGGCTCTCGTAATCGGAGAGCTGGGCCATATTCGTCAGCCAAAAATTAAACCGACATTTGGTGAGCTGTTGATGAATTTGCTTGTTGACGATAAGATGGACGCTGCAGCGGCCATGAAGGATTATAATGCTAAAATGAATGCTGGAATGAAGGCTGCAATCGAAAAAGTGAATGCTTCAGGGAAAAAAGTAAGCCTGGATGACTTTATATTCCCGAATTGGGATCCTTCCAAGGATTATACCGAAAGCGACTATGAGGCGTTGAAAAAATAAATCATCGTGCAATGCCCGCTAATGTTTCCTGCGGTACGGTCGCCGTACTGCAGGAAGCAAAGGTTTAGATACAGATACGCATAGCCGAAAAAGGAGGCTTATGATGGGAAACCTTGCTGCTGCAACCACACAGGAACAGCTGCCGAAAAAAACAGCAAAAATGAGCCAGATGAGGCGTAAAAAGCTGTTTTACTGTTACTTGTTTATATTTCCGCAGCTGATTCTTTTTTTAAGTTTTACTCTTTATCCGATTGTAATGAGTTATGTGTACAGTTTTTTTAACTGGAGCGGCTTTGGACCGCTTACCGATTTTGTCGGGTTTGATAATTATTGGGAAACGATTCAAGATCCGTTATTTTGGAATGCATTTAAAAACAGCTTTATATTTATGTTCTTCTTAGTTATTATTCAAGTCCCATTAGCGCTTGTAGTGGCTATTACGCTTAATTCGGATTGGATGAAGGGTGCAACCCTATTCCGGACGATTTATTTCTTGCCGGTTGTTACAACGACTGCGGTAATCGGTATCGTAATGCGCTTCATATTTGGTGCATATAACGGGTTAGTTAACGAGATTTTGATAAAGATTGGAATTATCAGCTCGCCGATTGACTGGCTCGGATCGATGGATACGGCTTTAATTATCGTTATTGTAGTCGGCATCTGGAAAACATTCGGGATGAAAATGGTGTACTGGCTTGCTGCCTTGCAGTCTTTGCCAAAAGAACTATACGAAGCGGCCAAGGTGGACGGCGCGAATGCCATGCAGTCATTCCGGTATATTACAATCCCGCTGTTGCTGCCAGTAGGAAGTGTTATTTTGCTCCTGTCAACAGTTAACGCGCTGCATGTATTTGATCTTGTGAAATCAATGACGAACGGCGGTCCTGCCTTCAGTACCGACATGGTCGATTTATATATTTACCGTTATGCATTTGAAGGAATGGGCTTGCCTAGATCAGGCTTTGCATCAGCGGCTGGTATATTCTACGGTATCGCAATCTTGTTTATTTCGTTAATTCTAGGAATTTTAGTGAAGCGCTCAGGCGGTAAGAAAGCCGCACATTAAACGGAGCAGTGCAAGCGAGGAGGGGCAGCGCATGCTGATCACCAAAAATAAGCGAATTGGAAAAACGATTGTATATATTTTATTAAGTGTTGTTGGGGTTATATGGATTTATCCGTTTGTGTGGATGATTGCTGCTTCATTAAAAACCAATACGGAATATATCACGAAAGGCTTTAGCTTGCTGCCGGATAAGTTTCAATTCGACAACTATGCAAGAGCCTGGCATACAGCCAATTTCTCGACTTACTTTATTAATACTGCCATTATTACAGTATCTGTAGTAGCTATTGTTGTAGCTGTCTGTGCAATGACAGGCTATGTATTGGGACGCTATAAGTTCCCGGGCAGAATTGTATTTATGTCTGCTATTACGGCCACGATGTTTATGCCAAAGGGATATACTATTATTCCGATTTATGTGTTCATTAATGCACTGGGGTTGAACAATACGCTGGCAGGCATTATTCTTGCCGAGGTTGGCGGCGCGCATGTTTTGTTTATTCTTTTGTTTACAGCGCATTTCAGCGGCTTGCCGAAAGAATTGGAGGAAGCGGCCGAAATTGACGGAGCGGGCTTTATTCGTACGTTCGTACAGGTTATGCTTCCGTTGTCCAAGCCGATTTTTGCAACGACAGCAATCTTGCAGTTTATGTGGGCGTGGAATTCGTTCCTGCTGCCGCTCGTCTTTACACTAAACAAGCCGGAGCTGAGAACTTTAGGTGTCGGAATGTACCAGTTTGTCGGCGAGCATAGTATCGACTGGACGGGGATGGCTGCAGCAGCTACAATATCGCTGCTTCCTATTATCATTATCTTTGTCGCGTTCCAGCGTTATTTTGTAGAGGGCGTTGCGGGTGCGGTAAAAGGTTAAAGTTAAGTGATGGCTATAGATTAATGTTAATCTATTAAAGAAAAAGTATGCGGAACGGGAGAGCAAGATTGGAACTGGAGAAGCGGCAGCGTCCGCCTTTGTACGTCAATTTTAACCACTTAGTGGTTAATTAAATCAAGAAAATTGAGCTTACAACAGCGGTCGGAAGACCAATTTTGCTCACAGTGACGGAATAAACTTTTGGTTGCTACAGCTATATCATCATTGCATAGGCTGAACGCGAAAGGAACCGAATATGAAAACGCTCATCAAGAAAAACTCGCTATTTCGAAATATGAATATGCGCAATAAGCTGCTGATCATTTTTATTATGATCGGCCTTGTGCCTGTTCTGTTTTTCGCCGCCTTCTTTTTTCAACAGTCGAAGTCGGCGTTCGAGGATGAGCTGGGGAAGTATACGCTGGAAATTTCCAAGCAGGTAGGAGGCAGGCTTGATGCCTTCGTGCAGGAAATGGAACGGGTGAGCAACATTATTCGGTTCAATCCCGATGTTCAAACGGTGCTTTATGAATGGACGGAGGAAAGAACAGCGCCATCGATTTATGCAGAGCGCAATGTGCGCAGTCTGTTTGAGAATATCGGCAATTTCCGTGATGATTTCAAAGGAATATTTCTTGTGACGGATCGCGGGCTGCTTGTATACAACGGGACGGGCGAGGTTGCCAAGCTGAATTATAATTTCAGTGAAAGCCCATGGTATCAAGCGGTAAAGGAGCAAACCAGCTTCAGGCTGAATACGGCACATCCGCAAAACTATGTAAAGGGGGAGGAGGTCGTTACCTTCTCCGTTCGCTTGACTGATAATCGCGAGTTCAAAACGAAAGGGACATTGCTTATTGATTTTACCCCGCATACGATTTTGAGCATGAGCGAAAATATTCAGCTGGGCAAGTCCGGGCATGTATGGATGATGACGCCTGAGGGCGAGCCGGTTGTGTCCTCACAGCAGCTGCCGGACTGGCTGGAGGATGAGGAGCTGCTAAGGAAGGTGCAGCAGGAGCCGTCTGGATTTTTTCATTTTGAATATGCAGGGGTGCAAATGCTGGCCGGCTTTTATACGTCCTCTGAAACGGGCTGGAAAATTATCGGCTCTGTCCCTTTTGAGGAGCTGGCTTATGGGCTGTATCGCATTAGAACCTTTATCGTAGTGCTTGCAGTAGGTGCTTTAATTGTAATTATTTTTTTGGCAACAGCGCTCAGCCGCATGTTTACAAAGCCGCTCAAGGTTATGGAGCGCCGCATGGTTGAAGTAGGAAAAGGGAATTTCGAAACAAGTTTGCCAGTTATGGCAAGAGATGAAATTGGCAGGCTGAGCATTAGCTTTAACCGGATGATAGCAGAGCTGCATCGCATGAATCATGAGGTGTTTCAGTCGCAGCTGAGGGAATACCAACAGCAGATTCATTTGAAAAATACCGAAATGCGGGCGCTGCAGGCGCAAATCAATCCGCACTTTTTGTACAATACGCTCAATACGATTGCTTGCATCGCCGAGGTATATGATCGGGATGAGATAGCGGAGGTCAGCCATTCTTTATCGCGGATGCTGCAATACAGCATTACTGGGGGATTGACGGCGACAGTTGAGGAAGAGCTGAATCATTTGCAGGCCTATATGAGCATTGTGAATGTCCGCTTTCCAATGAAGCTTGATTTGAAGCTGCAGGTCGATCCAGAAATTAAACGGATGCGCTTTATGAAGCTTGTCTTTCAGCCGATTGTAGAAAATGCGGTGAATCATGGATTTGCAGGAATTGATCAGGGTCATATTGTTGTGGAAGCGAGGCTTGATGGGGATACAGCCAGCTTTGCGTTTATGGATGACGGAATCGGGATGACGGAGCAGAAGCTGTTGTCCGTTCAGGAGCGGCTGCGCGCCAAGGAAATGGACACGGATACGAACACTGAGGTCAATCATATCGGGCTGCGCAACGTTTATCATCGTCTCTATATGCTCTATGGCGATCAGTTTAGCATGAATATTTGGAGCAAGCCGCAGCAAGGCACAAAAATTGAAATCCGAATTGAAGGAGGAGCAGCAGATGCTAAGGACGTTAATCGTGGATGATGAGTTTTGGATGCTGGAAGGATTGAAAAAAGTCATTAAACGGGATTGTCCTCAGTTTACAGTTACTGCTGCCGCCAGAGATGGGATGCAGGCACTGGAGCTGCTCGAGCAGGAAGCCTTTGATCTGGTCATTACGGATATTCGCATGCCGAGAATGGATGGGCTGCAGCTGCTGCAGGAAATGAGATCGCGCGGAAAAACGATGCCTGTGCTTATATTCTCAGCATACAGTGATTTTGATTATGCGAAGCAGGCTATTCATCATGGCGCCTTTGACTATATTTTAAAGCCGATTAACCGTACTGAAATTTGTGCAGCGCTAAAGCGGATTGAGGAGCTGCTCCATGCGCAGGGGCAGAAGCGCGAGGCGCTGATCGATACTGTGCCGGAGCAGCCGCTGCAGGGCAAGCAGGCGGTAGAAGAAATGAAGAAGCTGATTCATAGCGAGTATATGCACGATTTGTCGATGGTTGATATTGCGGACAAGCTGGGCTTTAACTCGGCTTATTTGAGCCGGCTGTTCAAGCAGGAGAGCGGCATGGGCTTCGTGCAGTATATGACAGAGTACAGACTTTGTATCGCCGTGCAGCTGATGCAAAAAAGCGGGTTCAGCATGACGGAAATCGCCAGGCAGGTAGGCTATCCCGACTATAAACATTTTCGTAAAGTATTCAAGCAGTACAAGGGCATGCCGCCTAGTGATTTTGCGAAAATATAACCATTAACACGAGCCTTACAAGTGTACCTGTTAAGGATTAAGATCGAGCATTCACGTGCTAAAGCTAAGTGCATTTCCTGTGCTTAGTTTTAAGAAATTTGGCCTTTTTGTGATTCTAAGGGTAGTTTGGAAACTCTAACGAATCCTAGGAGGGTGTCGATTAATTGTGGGCAACTATTAGTAAGCAAAAAGTAAGGGGAACGAAGAGCAAGATTGGGAATGGAGAAGCGGCAGCGTCCGCCTTTGTAGGCCAATTTTATCCTTTACAGGGGTTATTTCATCAAAAAAATTGGACTACAACAGCGGTCGGAATCCCAAACTTGATCGTAGTAGCATCCCTTTCGACTGCTTATTGCCCTATCCACAATTAATCGACACCCTCCCTAGTAGCGTTATTACACCGAAAAAGCTTGTTTTGAAAATGTAACGAATCGTAGCGTGCTTATTGGGTATAAAATGGTGCCCAATGACCATTTGTTCACAGATAGCGTCTCTGTGATTCATTAGAATTTCAAAAGGGGCATTTTATGCGAAATAGCGTATGCAGGATTCGTTAAAAAATGAAAGCATCTCGAGTTCCGCTCTAGGTCCGTTATGCAGACTATTAAGCCGCTGTAGAGCTTCTTCAATTGTATACTTTTTAACAGCTTGACTTTTGCATCATTAATTATACATTTCATAATCAGGGGTGGTGAGGCAAGTGTGGAGCAAGCCGAAAATAACGCCGCCCGCAGAGAGGCCTTGTTTATTTCTGCGTGCAGAAAATATTGAGCCTCTGCGCAAGCGGCTGCAGCATGCGGATATGCAGAGCATGTGGGAGCGCATGAAAGCTTTTGCCCCTCAGTCGGAAGAGGCATGGCTTGAGCTGTCAATGGGCGGCACGCTAGATATTGTATATGCGATTGAATCCTATGCGCTGCAATATTTGGTGACGGAGGACAAGCAGCTTGGGCTGCATGCCAAGAAGCTGGCGCTGCTTGCTTCTAGGCGCAGCTTCAATCCCAATTTGCAGGATATTTCGCGTGAAATAGGACGGTTGATGGTGGCGCTGGCGCTAGTATACGACTGGTGCAATGCACTGCTTGATAAGGAAGAGAAGCTGCAGCTGGTCAGCCAGCTCAAGCGGCTTGCAGGTCTGCTGGAATGCGGATATCCGCCGGTCCATGAAGGAGCCTTCGTCGGACATACAAGCGAATGGATGCTGATGCGTGATATGATGGCAGCTGGCATCGCGATCTATGAGGATGATCCGGAGATGTACGACTATGCCGCAGGCCGATTTTTTGAGGAATTCGTACCCGCACGCAATTTTTTCTATCCCTCCGGCTGGCATCATCAGGGTGATAATTATGGCAGCTATCGCTATCAAGCGGAGCTGTTTGCCACTTGGCTATTTGGCAGAATGGGCTATAAAGAGGTGTTTGATTCCACGCAGGAATTAATAGGCTATCAATGGATTTATACACGCAGGCCAGATGGCAAGCTGCTGCGGGATGGCGATGCGGACAATCCGCTGTATGCAGAGAATGAATATATTCAACTGTTTCCGCTCGTTTACCTAATGGCAGGGAACTATTACAATAACGGCTATTTTTTGCAGCAGCAAGCGATTGAGCATCCGTGTATTCCGGATTTATATTTGCTTTTCGCCTTGCTGTTTCATAATCCTGGGGCAGAGCTAAGGCCGCTGCAGGAGCTTCCGCTTACCCGATATTTTGCAGAGCCGGCCGGCATCATGATTGCGCGTACGGGCTGGAATGAAGGAGCGGCAATCAATAAGCAGTCCTCTGCAGTAGTGGCTGAAATGAAAATAGGCATGTATCAATACAACAATCACCAGCATCTCGATGCCGGTGCATTTCAAATCTACTATAAAGGCTATCTCGCGATCGACTCGGGCATTTATAAGGGTTCATCGGGCAAGTATCAGTCGCCGCATAACAAGTACTATTTCAAGCGCACAATCGCTCATAATGCCATGCTGGTCTATGATCCGGATGAAGTTAAGGAGCAGCCTTATATTTTGGATGGCAAGCTGACCTGGCCCAATGAGATAGACGGCGGGCAGCGCTGGCCTGGCGCAGGCAAGCCGCCGCAAAATTTAGCTGAGCTGCTGAGCGGACAATATGAGCGGGGCAAGGTGCTTGCACATTCCTACGGGCCCTGCAAGCAGGAGCCGGACTATTCTTATTTGAAGGGTGATTTGACAAAAGCCTATTCAAAGAAGGTGCGGAACTATACACGTTCCTTTGTATTTATCAATTTAAAGCAAGAAAAAATACCAGCTCTCATGATTGTTTTTGACGCAATAGAATCAGCCAGCAAAGCATTTGAGAAAACTTGGCTGCTGCACAGCGTCGAACAGCCAAAAGTAACAGGCAAGCGCTCGGTTATTGCACGGACGGAGGAGGGTTACAACGGTGAACTGGTCGTCGATACTTTGTTGCCAAAAGAGGCGGTTATCACCACCGTTGGCGGAGATGGCAGGCAATTTGAGTCGCGCGGCGTTAACTATGCCAACGATTACTCCGCCACAATCGAGCAGGGCTCCTGGCGCATTGAAGTGAAGCCGGAGGCTGCTGCGGAGCGCGATATCTTCCTTCATGCCATGCAGATTAAGGATCATGATGGAACAGAGGCTGCCGCAGCGGTTCTGGCAGAGGATGAGAAAACAGCAGGCGTCCTCGTGCAGGGCTGGCTGGTGTTGTTTAGCCGAAGCGGCTTGTTATTCGAGGATAAGCTCTTTATTGCCGCTGACCATACGTCAACTCGTACAAATGTGCTTATTGCGGATATAGCTTGCGGAACATGGCTTGTCTGTCGCAAGTTTCCTGATGGCCAACAAAGCTGTCAACCGTTCGAAGTGACGGAAGGCGTGCTAAGAGCAGAGATTGGCGCTGAAGAAGTCATAGTGGAAAGGATGAGGACGGATGGAGCCGAACCAGTCAAGTAACGGAAAAACCACAAGCAATGGTAACAGCCAGAGCGAACAAAGCAAACCGCATGTTGTAGTCATTATGGCAGATCAGCTGCGTTATGACGTTGTCAATGAACGCTATATGCCGAATGTAAGCAGACTGATGAAGGAAAGTGCCGTGTTTGAGAGGGCTTATTGCGCTTCGCCATTATGCGTGCCGGCCAGAGGTGCATTTTTTAGCGGCCTGTACCCGAATGTGAACGGCTCGCTTATTAATCCTTGGGAGCCGCAGGATGCCGAGTATGGTTATGTCCATCCAGGCACAGCGAATATGTACAGCATGATGGAGGAGCAATGGGATTGCTGGCATACCGGAAAGCAGCATTTTAATATGAAGGATATTCAATCGAACTGCTCTAACATTCATTGGCATACCTTGGAGGATCATTACAATGATTACTTGCAGCAGCATGGCAAACGCTCTCCGGGCGGACCTCGCTTTAAAGGCATCGTTCCGGAAATGGTAGGAGGAAAAACAACACGCATCAAGCGTTATTCCATTCCGACAACCGGCTGTTATGAGGAAGGGCTAGAGTATTTCTATGACGGCTATATTACAAAAACCTCGCTGGATGCGATTCGCGGAAGAGACCGCAGCAAGCCTTTGCTGTTAAGTGCCATGTTTGTGGCGCCGCATCCGCCGCTTGATGTGCCTGAGCCCTGGTACTCGATGTATAAGGATGAGCCGCTGCCTGACAATGTTGCACAATGGTCCTATGGGCAATCGCCCTTGCAGCTGTACAATCTGACTGGAGCTATTGGCAACAGTTATTCGAAAGAACAATGGCAATCCATTTGGCAAGTATATTTAGGTTTAGTATCTTTGCTGGACTACTGTGTGGGGCAATTAATAGATGAGCTGAAGGAACAGGGCATTTATGACGATACGCTCCTTATATTTACGAGCGATCACGGTGAGATGCTGGGCTCGCACAGGCTGTATCAAAAAATGTGCATGTACGAGGAGTCGGTTCGTACCCCTCTTGCCATGAAATTTCCTAAAGCAAGCAGTGTAAGCCCGCAGACTATTGCAGAGCCAGTCAGCGCTGTTGATGTTATGCCGACACTTGCCGATTATTTGCAGCTTGAGGGCGGGGGTGCTTTTTCCGGCCAGTCTTTGATGCCGATAATTAATGGTAATAAGTGCTCGGAGAGGGATATTTTTGTACAGTTTGACGGTAATGGAGCGCGCGGCAACTTCCAGCGCACTATGATCCGCGGAACGAGCAAGCTTATGGTGGATATATTCAAGGATGAGCTGTTTTTGGAGCTTTACGATATAGAAGCGGATACGCAGGAGCAGCAGAATCTCGCTATTGAGCCGCCGCATGCTGAGACTGTAAAGTCCATGCTGGCCAGCCTGGATAAGCATATGAAGGAAACAGGGGATATGCTTGCGCTTCCGGCCGATGCCTATGAGCAGTTTATCGAAAGCTATGGCACTTTTATTAAACGCCCTTAGAAGGAAGGGGAAAGCGATGGAAGCAAATCAAAGCGGAGCTATGCTGCGCCAAGAGATGCAGGAACTTATTCAATTTTGCTGCGACAGGCTGATTGAAGCTCAAGTGACGGCTAAGGGGCACCCAGATGAAGGCGGAATTTGGTGCAAGGGCTGCGGTACCGTTCATGGGCGCAGCGGCGATGCTGTATTCCCGCTTTATTATATGTATCTGGTTAGTGGAAAAGCGAGATACCGCGAGGCGGCCAAACGGTTACTGCTCTATATAAGCAGAACGCAGGAAGAGGATGGCGGCTGGCGCAATGAACCGGAGTCCGATTGGAAGGGAACGACGGTGTTTCAATTGCTCGCGCTATGCCATGCCTATGATCAGCTGACACGATTTTTGGCGGACAATTCTGATTATTCAGACGAAAAGACAGACAGCTTGAGGGCGGACAGCGCAGAGCTGCTGCCGCTTATTGCAAGCTCAGCGCAATGGGTATCGAATACGTTTGGCGATGGCGGCAATACGAATATTAATTATTATTTGTCATCCGCGTTAGCGCTGCATCTGGCTGACCGTATCGTGGAAGTGCCGCAATATAGCAAGCAGGCCAAACAGCTTATGCATCATTTTATTGATACCCGGCTTAGCTATGACGGCTGGCTGTACGGCGAAAAGACAAGAATGAGGCCCTTTACGCAAATGACCAGCATGATTGATATCGGGTATAACCTTGATATGTCGATTGGAGCAATGGCGGAGTATGCTCGTCTAACCAATGACAGCAAGGTGATGGCGGCATCCGTGCATGCTCTTGCTGCGCATATGAACATGATGTACCCTGACGGCTCAATCGACAATTCCTTCGGCAGCCGCAATTATAAATGGACGCTGTTCGGCAGCAAAACCGCTCACGGCTCGCAGATGGCCTTTATGCTGCTGGCGAATGAACATCCGGCTTTTTTAAGAGCGGCTGAGCTGAATACAAGCTATTTGAAGCGAAGCTTGCGATACTGTGACGGACTATTCGGATACGGACCGATGCATGAGCAAATGTTCGAGCACGGCTGCATTCATTCTACGATTAACCGATCAGATGCATTGTCTGTTGCCGTAGCTTACGCGACTGAGCTATGTTCGCCTGCAAAACCGCAGCGGCTGCCATCAGAAGAGAGCTTCGGTGCCCGAAGCTTCAAGGAGCTTGCGGTTATTCAGCTGCGCAAGCAGAAGTGGATGGCAACTGTCAGCTGCACTTCTGTACGCAATGCGCCGACAGGCGGGGCAATCAGTTATTTATGGCATGAAGAGGCAGGTCCTATCCAGCTTGGCGCAATGACGTCCTATCGCCTATACGAAGCATACAATATGCCGCAGGCATTGCCGCATATGGACCAGCCGATAACGCCAAGAATTGAGCTTATGCATGAGGGCAGAGCCTATAGCAATCTATATGAGCATGAAGCTCATGGAGCGGTGGACGCCAATATCAATAAAGCTGAAGCAGTGGTGAACGGCAGGCTAAAAGCAGTTGATAACCAGAGCTGTTATGACTGCGCCGCATTTTATAGCATCCGTTACAGCCTGGAAGACGATGCCGTGATTAAGCATTACGAGCTTGATATCAGGCTTGCCTGCGACAGGCTATCGATTATTGAGCCGATACTGACTGCCGGCGAGCCTGTATGTAAAGCCAGCCGCGGCCAAAGAAAGCTGATCGCTGACGTATTGGAGGAGAAGCAATTGGAACTCACCTATGAAGGGGAGTCATTCGTGCTGGATGAGCATAGCCTGACTGCCCGTGCGGTGTCCATTTTTCCTTCCGCTATTGCGGTGCCGCTGCGTTGGGATATTACCAAGGTAACGCCAGGTGTCTATTCGTTTCAAATTCGAATGCTTATTAAATCATAGATTAAACAGGAAGGAGCGATCTGACGATGGAGAAGCAGCAATGGGCAGAGGAAGCGTGGCAGCGTACTTCCAGCAAGATTAAGCAGATGAGCGAGGCGATCGGGGCAGGCTTTCCTCATGCCAGCCAGAATGGCAAATACGATCGGACTGCAGCGAGTGCCTGGACATCCGGGTTTTGGCCGGGGCTGCTTTGGCTTGCCTACAGGGAAGAGCAGGATGAGAGCTTAAGACAGCTTGCTGAGGCTTGCGAAGCCGCTCAGGATGAGGCGCTCGATGAATTTACAAAGCTGCATCATGATGTTGGGTTTATGTGGTGTCTCAGCTCGGTAGCCAGCTATAAAATAACAAAAAATGAACAGTCGAAGCAGCGCGCTTTGAAGGCGGCCTCCATACTCGCTGGTCGGTTTAATCCGCAAGGCAGCTTCATTCGCGCTTGGAACAGCTATGTATGGCGCAACGAGGAGCATAACGAAGGCTGGGCAATTATCGATTGCATGATGAATATAAGCCTGCTTTTCTGGGCTTCGGAGGAAACTGGCGATGCCAGATATCGTCATATTGCAATGCGGCATGCGGATACTGTGCTTAAGGAATTTATTCGGGCCGACGGCTCCGTGCATCACATTGTCTGCTTTAATGCAGAAACAGGAGAACGGGAGTCAGCGCTTGGCGGCCAAGGCTACTCGCCTGATTCTGCGTGGGCCAGGGGAGTAGCCTGGGCGATATATGGTATGGCAATATGTTATTCCTATACGAAGGAAGAAAGATATTTGCGCGCAAGCCAAAAGACGGCTCATTATTTTATGGCTAATTTGCCGGAAGATCATATTCCTTATTGGGATTTCAGGCTGCCAGCCTATGAGGACGCGCCGCGCGATGCTTCCGCAGCGGCAATTGCAGCAAGCGGCATGCTGCTGCTAAGCGAGCTGCTGCCAGCAGATCAAGGCGGCATGTACGAGCGCTGCGCACTTCGCCTGGTAAAGGCGATAGATCGTCAGTGTGCCTGCTATGACAGCGGGAATGAAGCTATCGTATTGCATGCAACAGGGTCTTTCCCAACCGGTAAAAATATCGATGTGCCGCTTATTTACGGTGATTACTTTTATGCAGAAGCATTAACGAGACTGTTAGGCAATAGCAGCAGCCGCCAAATGTTTTGGTAGAAATAGAAATAGAAATAGAACAAGGATAGGTGCAAAAAAACAATTTGGAATGGAGGAATCCGGTTGAGAATCGTTTATTTGGATATAGATTCATTGCGTCCAGATCATATGGGCTGCTACGGATACAAAAGAAATACAACACCGAATTTAGATAAGATTGCAGCCGAAGGCGTGCGCTTTAATCAAGTATATACAGCCGCTTCCCCTTGTGCGCCATCAAGAGCCAGCTTTATGTCAGGACGCTTTGGCATCAACCACGGCGTGCTGACTCATTGGGGCGCTGGCTGCCATTATGAATACCCCGAAGGAGACGGTCACAGCAAGGAATATCCGTTTTTGCCGCGTTTGCTGCGGGAGGCGGATTACCGCACGATTACATTTTCATCTTTCGGTGACCGTCATCATGCCTGGTGGTATTTTGCCGGCTGGAATGAAATCCATACGCATACGCTGAAGGGCGGCAATGAGGACGCTCATGAAGTAAATGCAGCGGTATTGCCTTGGATTAAAGCGCATGGCGCAGAGGATAATTATTTCCTGCACATTCAGTACTGGGATGCGCATTCGAAATACACATATCCGACTTCCTATGCCGAGCAATTTGCGGGAGAGCCGGCGCCGGAATATCCGACAGCGGAAGATATTGCGCGTCACCGTCAGGATACTCATCCGCGCTCGGCAGCTTTTCTGCACTGGAGCGACGACTTCAGCAAAATTCCGCAGGCTACGAT
This sequence comes from Paenibacillus sp. GXUN7292, assembly GCF_050864975.1. Lineage (NCBI taxonomy): Bacteria > Bacillati > Bacillota > Bacilli > Caryophanales > Paenibacillaceae > Paenibacillus > Paenibacillus sp. GXUN7292. The sequence goes on from NZ_JBOZWO010000008.1 coordinate 178,106, forward strand.
GCCTTTGGAAATTGCAGACCGCAGCGATTACGAAAAGCTGATTAATGGTTATGATGGCGGCATATCTTATTTGGACAAGCATATTGGCGACTTGATGGAAGCATTCCGCGAGCAGGGTGTGCTTGATGAGGTTTGTTTTATTATTAGCGCCGATCATGCGGAATCGTTTGGCGAACAGGGCGTTTATTTGGAGCATGGCATGGCGACGGAGGCTGTCCATCATATTCCGCTTATTATGAAATTCCCTGGACTCAGCAAGAAAGGCCATGTTAATGATCAGCTGCATTATAATGTAGATGTTGTAGCGACTATCGCTGATTTGGCTGGTTTGCCGAAGCCAAGCGGGTGGGATGGCCGCTCGTTGCTCCCGGCACTATCTGGCGGGCAGGTGGAGGAGGATCGTTCCTTTCTCGTGCTGGAGCATGGATTATACGCCTGCCAGCGAGCTGTTAGAACGAATAAGTGGCATTATATCCGCACTTACCATGAAGGCTTCTATCAATTGGAGCCGCATATTTTATATGACTTGGAAAATGACCCCTTTCAGCGTATCAATGTGGCAGGGGAGCGTCCGGATGTGATCGAGCAGCTTAGTGCTGAGCTTGAAGGCTGGATTGCGGAACAGATGGAGCATAACCTGATGGAGCAGGATCCAATGATGGAAATTATTGAAGACGGGGGGCCTTTCCGTTATTTGAAGCCAAATGATTGGGCAGGCCGTCTGGAACGGGCCGGACGCAAGGAAGAAGCGGCAGCAGTGCTGGAGCGCTTCGGCACGGTATAGGCCCAGCTGAATGAGCGCTGTAAAAGAATGGATTTATTTAAAATAGACGGAGGAGATATAAATATGCAAACCTATTGGGGAGATATACACAATCATTGTGGAATTAGCTATGGCTTCGGCGGCTTGGAAAATGCGTTGAAAGCGGCAAAGGGACAACTGGATTTTTGCGCGATTATCGGACATGCCTCCTGGTATGATATGCCTGAGCGCCAGGCGCCGCTAGAATTTCTGGTTGATTTTCATACAAAAGGCTTTGCCAAGCTGGCAGGGCATTGGGATCAGGTTAGAGAGACGGTAAAGCAATACAATAAAGATCATGAATTCGTTACTTTCCAAGGCTATGAAGCTCATTCCAGCGAATTTGGCGACCATCATTTTATTTCGCCAGATGATGATTTTCCAATAGAAAAAGGCAAGTCGCCAGCAGATATTATTGAAAAGCTGAAGCCGCGCCGCGTAATCGCTGTACCCCATCATGTCGGTTATACGCCTGGCTATCGTGGCGGAAACTGGGATTCCTTCAATACGGAGATCAGCCCTATTGTAGAGGTCGTATCCAAGCATGGCTGCGGCATGTCGGCAGAAAGCCCGTTCCCTTATTACCATGATATGGGGCCACGCGATTCCAAAAGTACGGTATATGCAGCGCTTGCGCGGAAGCATCGCATGGGCTTCGTTGGCTCAACGGATCACCATGCAGGCTATCCGGGATCCTATGGAGACGGAAGAATGGCGGTTATTGCTGCAGAGAAAACAAGAGAAGGCATTTGGGATGCCATTTTGGCCAGACGCACCTATGCAGTAAGCGGAGATAAAATCGATTGCCGCTTTACGCTCAACGGCGCTCCTATGGGCAGTGAGCTGGAAGCGGAGATCCGCAACATTCAGCTAGATATTACAGCATGCGACCGGATTGAAAAAATCGTTATTTTTAAAAACTTGCGTCCATGGCGAGCAGTAAGCAGCTGGGATTTACTGAAAAACCCGACTGTCAGCGGCTCATCGTATAAAGTGAAAGTTGAAATGGGCTGGGGCGACAATAAAGAAGGCTATTTATGGAATGCGGAAGTGAAAGTAAAAGGCGGCATTCTTCGTTCTGTGGAAACTTGCTTTAGAGGTAGAAGTGTACTTGCTCCGACCCCAGAGCTTAGAGACGATCCGGATTTAAATGCGCTTGGCAATGCGGTTCATAGCCAGTCAGACTCGCATGTAAGCTGGTCCTGCCTGACTGTCAAAAATCCGACAACGCTTCATCCGCATACGGGCGGCGTTATTCTTGAGATCGATGGCGATCCGCATACACAGCTGGAGCTTGAAGCAAACGGTATAGTTATTACTGCTACGATCAATGAGCTGCTAAATGGCAATATTACACAGCATAAGCATAGCTTTAACTCGGAAGCGGTAGTTATTCATCCTGCTGTTCCGATTGAGCAATACGCATACAGCGGCAGCTTCACTGATGCGGAGAAGGAAGACGCTTGTGATGTTTATCATGTGGAGATTCAACAGGTAAACGGTCAATGTGCCTGGCTGTCGCCAATTTATGTAGTGTAATGAAAATGCATGCCTGGCGGAGTATATTCCTTTGAGTTTGCCACCATTTGCAAAATAAATGCGCAGGAAGCCATTCTGGCCTCTGCGCATTTTCTCTATATGGGAACGGACAGGAATGGAGAAGCGGCAGCGTCCGCCTTTGTAGGCCAATTTTATCCTTTACAGAGGTTATTTTATCAAAAAAATTGGACTACAACAGCGGTCGGAATCCCAAACTTGATCGTAGTAACATCCCTTTCGTTTGCTTATTGCCCTATCCACAATTAATCGACACCTCATTAATGACCATAGTTTGGCGAAAAAGGAGCCTACGGTCATTAGTGACCAATACCACTTACATTCGAAGCGGTGACAGTAGAAGCGGTTTTTAGCATAACAGCTTGCTGCTTGGCAGCCGTATTACGATTCACCAGCATATAAACGACGGCAAACAGCACCATAAAACCAGCTGCATAACGATACATAATCGCATAGCTGGATAAGGAGGCGATGGCTCCGAGCAATAATGCGCCTAACGCTACGCCAAGGTCAGTCGAATTGTAAAACATGCTGTTGGCCATGCCGTGCTGCTCTTTGGTCGAGATCCGCAGCATCCAAGCTTGAATGGTCGGTTGAATAGCGCCAAAGCCAAGCCCATACAGCAACGCTGATACGATCAGCATCGGAATCGTTGTTGTAAAGGAAAGCACGACCAGGCTGGCAATGACACAAACAGCGGAGGGCAGCAATACGGCGCCATGCCCTTTACGGTCGAACAGCCTTCCGGAAATAGGACGGATAATAACGACAGTTACAGCATTAAACAAGAAAAATAAACCTACCTGGTCCAGGCTGACGGACGTGCCGTATAGAGCGATGAAGCTGAGCAAGCCGCTATAAGTAATAGCCAGTATCATATTAAGCGAAGCAGGAAACAATAATTTGAAATTAAACCGCTGTTTGGCTGCTGTAGAATGTACGATTTTGGCTGGCTCAGGCGGGATTGATTTGGTCATGAAAATTAAGGGGAAAATAATGATGACAGTTAATGCACCTACAATAGACAGAGTACGAAAGCCGAATTGCTGCATCAGGTTAAGGCCGATAAGCGGACCGATCGACAACGCGAGGCTGGTCGATAAGCTGAAATAACCAATTCCTTCTCCAAGCCGTTTGGAAGGGATGATTTGGGAAACCAACGTCGGAATAATCGTACTGGCCATGCCAAACCCTATCCCATAACCGACTCTGAGCAATAGCAGCGATCCGATAGTGCTGGCAATCACATAAACAGCAGTTGTCAAAGCGGCGATAATTAAGCCAATGTACAAAATAACATTACGATGAATTTTACGGATTAAATAAGCCGTTAAAAAACGAGTTGCAATCGCTGAAATAGCAAAAACGCTCGTAACCAAACTTACCGTTACATCTCCTGCCAAAAATTTGTCCTTCACATAAGCCGGGAAGGAGGAAAGCAGCAGCTGTAAATTAAGAAATAATAAAAATGAACATAGCGACAGTGTAATAAATGATTTCGTCCATAGTTTGGACGAATTTTTCAACTCCATTAATAGATAACCTCTTTTCGTCTAGCTTTTCATAAGTTGACTAGTATGGGTGTGAATGCGACGAAGAGCCTTCATAAAGACATCATATTCTTCGTTAGTCATGCATTGTTGTATATCAGCAGTAATGGACTGCTCAATAGGTTCTGTTTGCTCAAGCATTGTGCGCCCCGAATCCGTCAATGAAACAAGAAAAGCGCGTCGATCCTCATCATTCACCTGTTTTTCAACCAATCCTTTTTTGAGCAAATGATCCAAAATTCTCGTAGTTGTAGGATGATCCTTCTCTGCCAGCTCGGCAATATCCCGTTGAATCATACCGTCAGTTCGGCTGATATGATATAAAACCGACCATTGCTCAGGTGTAATGTCATAAGCTTTCAAACGCTGCTGCAATAAGCCTGTTAATTTACGATATGCGACGCCCATTAAAAATCCGACAGACTGGTCAAGCTGATTAGGTTGTAAAGTCATCTTCATGTCTCCTGTGATCATTGTCACTAAATTAGTTGTTATAACAATTATATTTGCGACAACTAATTTCGTCAATGGAAACAGGAAGAAATGCCGCGCGTCCTAAGCTAAGGTGTGCCGTTTCCAGATGAAATAAAGGAATAGAAAAACCGTCAAGAAAAGAACGGGAATTCCAAATGACAGTTATGTCATAGAATTGGAGGCCGTTCAAAGCTTGACGGTTTGTTGTATTGCGGGCACTTTTTATCGCCCTATGCGACGATGCTGATTCAGCAGGAATATGTAAGATTCAGCTCATTCGCTCATTCTAAAGTCTAACGGTAGCAGGGAGACTGTCGATTAATTGTGGATAGTTGCAACAAGCAATAGAAAGGGGTATCACTG